>NZ_JAWOWL010000040.1:0-50800 GCF_033340395.1 Vibrio sp. 1159
TGGTGATTTCTCCAATTGATTTTCCGGTGTAGCGGTTTCCGACGTCTCGGAAAACCAAGTAGTTCTCTCAAAGTTACCTCTATTAACGACACCAAATTCAGAAGCTTTAGAAAAAAGTTTAAAAAAATAACATTGCGAGATTTAGCTAATAAAATTGAAGAAAAGTAAGAAAAAGTGCTCAAGTTTCCACAAATCGAGCCGAGAGGGCCAGATTGTATAGAAAACCAGCAAAAGGAAACAATTGAAGATAAGTTCGCAGACGATAGACGTAAGAATTAGAAAAGAAAAAGCCCCTTTTCCTTTGAGAGAACTGGGGCTAGGTTGGTCGCCAGAGCCTATGTGGAGATCAAGAGAAATGAACACATTTCCGGCATACCGAGTGCAACTTTACATTGAAAATGATTGGCAGGTGAGAGATGAGAGAGCCGCTCATTCTATTGTAAAGTTGCTTGCCAAAAGCCTGCATTCCCATCCACGTCTGAATGTATTGAGTACAGGCTAAGTAAACTACTGCAATAGTGACATTGCAGAGTTTGGCAACTGTTTCGCTTGAGCAAGAATCGATGTACCTGCTTGTTGCAAAATTTGTGCTTTGGTCATTTGCGTGGTTTCTTTCGCAAAATCTGTATCTTTAATTCGGCTGTTCGATGCGTCAACGTTTTCTTGGATATTCGCCAAGTTGTTGATGCTGTGACTCAAACGGTTTTGCTTCGCACCTAAGTCTGCACGTTGCGAGTCTACGTATTTCAGTGCCGAATCCAGCACAGAAATCGCGTTTTGAGAACCTTGTACCGTGGTCATATCAATATCTTGTACTGACGTTCTGATAGGTTCGTCACTCAGGCCAAGCTCAGATGCTAATCCACCAGAAATAGAAATCTCACCCTGAACGTTTGGATGCGCGACAAAAACTTGCAACTTGCCATCTTCACTTACAGACGCATTAATCATATCAGACTGACCATTAATGTAAGTGGCAAGCTCTTCGATGTCGTCGCCCGCTTTGGCATTAATGTTGATTTCTAGATCATCAACATTGCCGTCTTCGTCTTCACCCATACCTGGTAGCGTAATCTTCAAGTCAGATTTAGCTGGGTCAACGCTCCAGTTTTTATCTTTACCGTTCTCAGATAAGAAGGTCACACCGCCCATGCGCGTATCGTCCGCACGAATGCTGGTAAGTCCCATGATCATGGCTTCACCTGAGCTCGCACCAATCTGGAATGCTGCTTCACCGAATGAGCCGTTCAATAGACGACGACCACCAAATGAAGTGGTTTCTGCAATACGGTTTAGCTCGTCAATCAATGCCATTGACTCTTCGTTGATCGCCTGACGCTCAGCCGGAGAGTTAGTACCGTTCGATGATTGAATCGCAAGGTCACGCATTCGTTGCATGACAGAGGTTGCCTCATTCATCGCACCTTCAGCGGTTTGTGCAATCGAGATACCATCGTTCGCGTTACGCATTGCGACATCTAGGCCACGAGACTGTGCAGTTAAGCGGTTAGAGATCTGTAGACCTGCCGCATCATCTTTTGCACTGTTAATCTTATGTCCTGAAGATAAGCGCTCCATCGACGTGTTTAATTCATCAGTCGCTTTGTTTAGGTAACGCTGCGCGGTCATCGCGGAGACGTTAGTACTAACTGTTACAGCCATTTTGCTCTCCTGTTGAGTTCGCAAGCTTTTGCGAAGCGGCCAGCTTTACTCTCATTTGGATAAGCACTGACCGTAAAAGTTACTTGCTAAATCTGCCTTAAACGCAGGGTTTAGAATCTCTAAATCTGTTCTGATATTTTCAATACAATTTGTGTGCCAACTTGCGTAAATTATTTAACTAATTTTAAAAGAATCAGATAAACAATAAGTTAGCTTTATCATTAAGCTATTTCAGGTTTGTCAGACTCATCTTAGCCCAAGGGTATTGAACGCTGCCCTGTTGCCGCCCGACTTGCCTCCCGCATCATTGCCGCTTTGGGTAAAATCGTGCCGCATGACATCTCAGACTCTCAGGTTACGCCGACTTATCGCGCTTAAGGCTTTGCACATAAGGCATCAAAATCAGACAATGTGTATGAGTGTCATACTAGATGTAGTTAAACAACGTTAGATCTTTGGTCTTACCGAATGCTTGTTGCGATGCCTGTAACGCTCGCGAGTTTTCACTGAACTCGATCACGGCTTTAGAGTAATCCAAGTCCTCAAAGTTGCTCTTCGCTTTTGCCAGAGACAAATTAAAGTCTTCATGATTTTGCTCTTGGATATCCAGCGTACTCAATCGAGCACCGGCATCTGTACGCGCTTTATTCAAGTGGATAAAAGCAGCGTGGAATTCTTCTGTCATTTGGTGCAATTTAGCAGTCGCCGACGTATCCGAAACCGATTTGTCTGACCATGCCATTGCATCCTTGAAGGTATCGAAAATGCTGAACTCTGCCCGCTTTTCGATCTCAATGCTGTCACCAGGCGTAATTTGGCCTTTTACGTGCACTTTCAGGCCTTTGTATTCAATCCCTTTCTCTGGAGAAAACTCATCGGCATCCACTACTTTGCCGTTACGCTCTAATTGGTAACCAAATTTGCCGTTATTCATATCGACAAATGTCACGCGATACGCCGCATCATCCTTAGCGTCAACGTTAGTAGCTTTGTTTAGCAACAGCTCAGAGCCGTTTTGTAGATCGTAATTCGGCTGATAATCGCCAAATGGGTTTGGTATCTCCATAAACAGCTTGCTGCCAGGATCGTTCATTGGCATCTCAAGCATGCTGGAGACTTTCATTTTGCGCTGATAATCGTCCCCAGCGTATTGAACACTACCGTCTTTATCGCGATAGAATGGTTGGCTTTTTGGCTTAGTACCCGCAAACACGTAGTTACCAGATTCATCTTGCGAGTTCACTAAGTTAAGGAAATTGTTCGCAATCTCTTCTAACTCACGCTTCTTTGCTTGTCGGTCTTCAGCAGAAAAGGCACCGTTAATCATCTCCATCGTTAAGCGCTTCGACTCGTCGGCAAAATTCCCCGCATTGGCGATATTAACTTCGTGGTTTTCTAGACGATTACGCACCAACACTATAGAGCTAAGATATTGTTGTAGCTGCTCTTGTTGCTGACTAATGTTTTGGATGTAATGCGCAGCGAGGGGGTCGTCACTAGGTTTCAGTAACTTTTTCCCTGAAGCAAGTTGCTCTTGGTCGTGGTGAACCTTATTCTCTTGACGACGCAGATCATTTTGTACGGACTGATAGTTATGGAAACTAGAAATTCGGGTTAGCACTTATCTCTTCTCCTTACCTCAGTTGTAAAATGGTATTGAAGGTATCATTCGCCGCTTGCATCACACGTGATGAAGCCATGTACGCTTGTTGAAACTTCATCATGTTGGCCGCTTCTTCATCGAGGTTAACACCAGAAATAGAAGCAACGCGCTCTTGCGCCGCTTCATGCTCTAAACGAGCGACGGAGGCTAAACGGTTTGCTGTAGAAGACTTCAGTCCAACTTCGGTATTGAGGTTATGATAAACATCGATCAAGGTACTGGATTTTCCATCCATCATCTTGTCTGTTTGGATCTTCTGCATTTTTCTCAAGTTGCCGTTACCACCTTCAGAAGGCACCAAGTTTGCGGTGAATTTATCATTCATCAGTGCGCCTTCGCTCAACTCAAACACGGTTGCATCGCCGTTTTTATGCAGCGGATGACTTTTCGGCACTGATATTTCAATCTTCGGGTTATCTTTATCTAACGGGTATGAGTATTTGTCCGATAGTAAATTACCCTTGTTATCCGTGATCTTTAACCACGGCTTATCATGCTTCTCGTCGGCTGGTTGTACGGTAACCTCAAACTCTTTAACATCCCCCGCCTCACGAATTTTAAACTTGGCGTTACCTTGGGCAAAAGTGGTTGAGGCTTCATAACTTTGTGCGGCAATAGCTTTTGCGTCATTGGTTTCCATCTTTATGATGGCTGCACCACTTCTCGTTGGGCGTAGCAATACGCGCTCACCGGCGGCAAGGCCTTCACCAATTTGCACTTTCATACCATCCAGAACAAACGACGAATCCGAACGGTCGATGTTCAACGACATTTGCTCACCTTTCGGTGTTGTCACGCTGTATTGGTCGCCATCATAACGCAGCGAATATTCACCACCTTTGATCGCGGAAATATCCTCGATGTAAACCGCAACATCAGCTTGTGAGTCAGGTGCAGCAAAAACTCGAGATTTTGCCACCAGCTCAGAGTTCACGTCGGTAAATACGTCTTTACCTATCTTGCCGTTGAGATCCAGACCTTGAGATTGCAGCTGATTAATTTTGTAGGAGAAACCCGTCGCTAAACGGCCCATTTCATCTTGCAGTTGTGGGATGTGTTTGTCGCGCATTTCAAGTAAAGCGCCGATTTTGCCATCCATATCATCAGACTTGATCGCTTTAATGCCATTCCCTTCCACCATTGCTAATCGTCTTTGATGAACATCCGGATAGCCATCGATCATTTTGAGCTGGCTTGCTTCCGTGCCAGAAACAAGAGTGTGTCCATTGCCGATATGAACATTAAACCCTTCCGCATTTTTGCGTGGGGTTACGGTAACTTTGGTGTATTCTGACAGCTCAGTAACCAGCTTTTCATGCTGATCCATCAGGTCATTATGTGGACCGGGAGTACGCATCATCAGTCGATGAATATCGCGAATTTCCAACGCAAGTTGATTAACGCGCTCAATGCCCATATCCAATTTTTTATTGGTGACATCAGATTGCAGTCGCACGGTTTCGTGGAAATCATTTAATGTATCAGAGAAGATTTTTGCCTTTTCCAATACCACTTTTCGTGCCCCTAAATCGTTCGGGGTATCTGCCATGGTTTTTACCGCATCGAACCACTCATTCAGGTTCTCGGGAATTTTCTTCGATGCCACAGAGCTCAACATGCTAGAAAGCATATCAAGATTATCTTGGGTATCCGTTTTGTTGGCATTGTTGGTCGACGACAGGTTCAGTTCATTCACGGCAAACTGATCCCACGAGCGGCGAACATTTTCCACATGCACACCCATGCCGTAGGTAGAACCACCGAACATGCGCGGATCATTCGTGCCTTGGATAACAGACTGACGGCTATAACCCTCTGTATTAACATTAGAAATGTTATGACCAGTGGTGTTTAATTGTCTCTGAGCAGTAAGCACACTTTGAGTACCTACATTCAGAAGATCTGACGCCATACATGCCCCCAAAAACGAAATATAAATCGGCAAAACCGATCACCTAGACACATTAAAAGCAAAAGATGTGCCAAGTGATAGAAAGGCGTAGATATTCAGATAAAGTGAAGGCTTGCACTATGGCAAGCCTTCGAGAACGTCATAAATTGGCGCAGAGACATTACATACTTTCGATTTTATCCTTCACCTGCAGGACTTTATCTGCGTAGTTCGGATCGGTCGCGTAACCCGCACTGTGGATACCGCGAATAAACGACTCTGAGTTCCCGCGTTGCTGCAATGCTGTCTCGTAACGTGGGTTGTCATTCAAAAATCGTACAAAGTCATTAAAGCTGTCTTCGTAACTTGAGTAGGAGCGAAACGCTGCCGTCTCTTTCACTGGCGTGTTATCGTGGAACTCTAGAGTTTGAGTCGTCACTTTGTCACCCTGCCAGCTTCGATCTGCTTTGATGTTAAATAAGTTGTTGCTGCTGCCACGCGCGTTCTTCACGACCTTTTGTCCCCACCCCGTTTCCAAAGCGGCTTGCGCAAGTAGCAAAGATGGCTCGACACCTAGGGCTTTCGCAGCTTTCTCCGCGTATGGCTTCATCGAGTTAACAAAGGATTCTGGTGAATCGAATCGAGTGGGTTCATTGCTTGGTCGAGATAGCTGACCAGACTCAATCAAGCGCTGTTCAATCTCGCGCGCTTTTTTCGGGTCAACACGACGATATTCCGCAGCATTGTTTGCCGCATCACGCATAGCCGTTTCTTTTTTGTCGTTCCCTTGCCCAGCCGTTAATTGCTTAACAATCATATCGGCCAGTCCCATTGAACCAGACGAACTCAATTCACTCGCCATCTGTTCATCCAACATTTGTCGGTAGAACTTCTCGTTTTGGCTGTTCATCATGTTGGACTCAAAGCCCTCATTGGCTTCACGCATGGATTTCAACATCATCGAGGTGAAGATCGATTCGAACTGACGAGCAGCCGCATGCAATGCTTCTTGCTCGCCATCTTTTCCCTCTTTCACTGCTTTTTGACGCAGAGTATCCAGAGAACTGATGTCATGGATAAAACCAATGTCGTTAGGATTGTTCATTATACCTACCTCCTAACCATTAAATGATGATCAACTGGCCTTCAATGGCACCAGCTTGTTTCAATGCTTGTAGAATTGCCATCAAGTCCGAAGGCGCAGCTCCGACTTGGTTCACGGCACGGACCAAATCATCCAACGTTAAGCCTGGTTCGAACTTAAACATTTTGCCTTGTTCTTCGCTGACTTCGATATCCGAGTCTGGTACGACAACGGTTTGCCCACCAGAAAAGCCGTTAGGTTGGCTAACATTCAGGTTTTCTTTGATCGCAACCGTCATGCCGCCATGCGTTACTGCTGCAGGTTTAAGACGCACATGCTTACCAACTACGATGGTGCCCGTTCGTGAGTTAACGATGATTTTGGCTGCACCATCTGCTGGGTCGAACTCTAGGTTTTCGATTGCCGATAAGAACGCAACACGCTGGCTGACGTCACGAGGAGCACGCACGCGCACTGATGTCGCGTCAACAGCGCTCGCCATTTGTGGGCCAAGGAAGTTGTTTACAGCATCCGCCATACGTTGAGCCGTTGTGAAGTCTGACTCAAGCAAGTTGAACGTGATGTAATCACCACGACCAAATGGGTTTGGAATTTCTCGCTCTACTGTCGCACCACTAGAGATAAGACCAACGATTGGATTGTTACCTACGATTTTAGAACCGTCAGCGCCTTCAGCACTGAAGCCGCTCACTACTAAGTTACCTTGAGCAACCGCGTAAACTTGACCGTCGAGACCTTTGAGGAACGTTTGCAGCAAGGTGCCACCACGCAAACTTTTAGCACTTCCGATGGAAGAGACAGTCACGTCCACTTGCTGACCCGGTTTAGAGAAAGGCGGCAATTCTGCCGTAACCATGACTGCGGCAACGTTTTTAATTTTTGGCTTTGTACCCGGCGGCATCTGAATGCCGAAGTTTTGCAGCATGGCGGCGAAACTTTGCTCTGTAAACGGGTTCGCTTCACCCGTACCAGGTAAGCCTGAAACCAAACCATAACCCACGAGTTGGTTGCTTCGTACACCTGCCACTTGCGCGACGTCTTTGATACGTGCGGCTTGGGCTACGGTAGAAAACAGAGCAACGCTCATCAGTACTAAAAGGAGTTTTTTCATGCTTACTTATCTCTTGCAGTCAAATTGCCGTCAGCACGGCGTGTTATAGCGCTACATTAAAGAATCGTGCCAAGAAGCCTGGCTCTTGCATATCTTGTTGCAAACCAGTGCCAGAGTACTGAATTCTTGCGTTAGAAACGCGATTTGATGCAATGGTGTTGTCGAAATTAATATCATCCGGACGAATAGTGCCACTTAAACGTATGTACTCATCACCCGTATTTAGCGTCATCCACTTCTCACCGCGGATCACGAGGTTGCCGTTTGCCAGTACTTCGATCACCTCAACAGTGATGTAACCACTGATGCTGTTGCTCTGCTTTGCAGAAGAGTCACCTGCAAATGAGTTGGAGTTGTTTAAGTCATAAGAGAAATTATATTTTCCGCCAATTTTCAGCTCTTCTCCGCCCACTTGAAGCGGGTCCATTTGCGCTTCATTGGTTTTCGATAAATCGGCATTTGCGCTTTTCGTCGCACTGGTTGTCTCATCCAGTGTTACGGTAATAATGTCGCCAATACCACGTGGTTTAGAATCGTCGTAGAGATCGGTAATGTGCTCGGCGCTAAACAACGAACCTGTTGCAGCAGCGTAATGCTCAGGTTTGTTTTTCGGATGAATTG
This sequence comes from Vibrio sp. 1159, assembly GCF_033340395.1. NCBI lineage: Bacteria > Pseudomonadati > Pseudomonadota > Gammaproteobacteria > Vibrionales > Vibrionaceae > Vibrio > Vibrio sp. 1159. The sequence goes on from NZ_JAWOWL010000040.1 coordinate 8,054, forward strand.
GAGCCCAAGCAGGGTCGCCAGCAACCGGATCGCTTCTACCACGTAAAGTATCTACAATACCGCTGCTCTCTTCTTTCGATTTATCACCTTCTACTGCGTCGACCACAGTGGTTGCTTGTGTCACTTCATCCGTTTCAATCGGTTCCAACATGGCACAGCCCGACATCGTAGCAATCAAAGCGAGTAGGCAAATACGTTTCATCGTGAGCTCCTCAAATCTTGCTCTTAATCGTTACAATTGCTGGTTAACGAAGCTCATCATCTTATCGACTGACGAGATCACTTTTGAGTTCATTTCGTAAACGCGCTGGGCTTCGATCATATTGACCAACTCTTCTGTTACATTCACGTTGGACGCTTCCAGCATGGATTGACGAATTTCCCCCAAACCGTCCAAACCAGGAACACCCTCTTGTGGATCGCCACTGGCCCCCGTTGGTAAGTAAAGGTTCTGACCAATTGGCTCTAGGCCACCCGGGTTAACAAAATCTGTAATGGTTAACTGACCAACGACTTGGTTATCTTGCTGCCCTCGGACGCGAACCGACACTTCACCATCCGTACCGACAGTAATAGAAATCGCATCTTCTGGAATCACAATTTCAGGCTCTACAGGGTAGCCAGAACCCGACGTGACTAACGTGCCTTCACCATTTAGCGTGAACTGACCGTTACGGGTATAACCGATGTTGCCGTCCGGCAATGTCACTTGAAAAAAGCCGTCGCCTTCCACCATCATGTCCAGTGCGTTGGTCGTTGTCTGTGCATTGCCGTGCGTGTGCACTTTTTGCGTCGCAACCACTTTAGAACCCGCACCTAGCATCAAGCCACTTGGCAGTTCCGTGTTCTGAGATGACTGGCCGCCAGGCTGGTTGATGTTCTGATAGAACAAATCTTCGAATACTGCACGGCTCTTTTTGTAGCCGACAGTAGAGGCGTTCGCCAAGTTGTTCGAAATCGTGGCAATGTTGGTTTGTTGGGCGTCTAGACCTGTTTTACTTACCCATAGTGCTGGATGCATAGTGAACCTCTAACTCTGTTAACTCATACGAAGCAGTGAATCTGAAGATTTATCCATTTCTTCAGCTGTGCTCATCATCTTGACTTGCATTTCAAACTGACGTTGTAAGTCAATCAATGCGGTCATTTCACCTACGGCATTCACGTTACTGCCTTCTATCGCTCCCGTCTGGAGACTAACAGTCGCGTCTGCTTCGTAAGGTTGGTTTGGAGTTTTATGGCGAAATAAGCCATTGGTGTCTTTAAACAAGCTTTGATCATTAGGCTTAACAAGCTTAATGCGATCGACCGCTTGGAATTCTTCTGCCGGGGCACCTTGAGGAAGCACAGAGATGGTGCCATCCCGACCGATTTCAATTTTGGAGAGAGGAATAGGCAAAGTAATTGGCGCGTCGTTTTCACCCAGCACCAAATGACCACTTGCGTTCGTAAGCATGCCATTTTGATCGACTTTTAGGTTGCCGTTACGGGTCAACCCTTCTTTCCCTGTGTGATCGAGTACCGATATCCAACCGCTGCCTTCAATCGTCACATCCAGATCACGCCCTGTTGTAATCACGCTACCTTGAGCAAAGTTATGCCCTGGACGCTCTGTCATGCTGAACACACGTGAAGGATTGCCTTCACCATAAGCCTGCATTGAGCGAGCCTGTGCTAAATCAGCCCGAAATCCGGTCGTGCTTACGTTAGCCAAGTTATTAGCGCGCAATTGTAGTGCCTGCATATTTTGCTTGGCGCCACTCATTGCGAGAAACAGTGCGCGATCCATAAATTACTCCAAAAAATCTCTCTGTACACGGAGTAAAAGCAATAGTTATGCCAAAACAAAAATAGGCTTATCAATCAATACTTTGAATTAACAATCAACAATTAAAAGAGGTCAATAGGGGCAGAAAACTGTAACGAGAGGCAAGGTTTTGATCCATACGGCGGCAACAGCGGCAAATCGTAGATCAAAGCATGCTTAGCCTGAGTGAGGTGTATTAAGGCTAAGCATCAGATGAATGTCATGATGAAAATGAACAAAGCGGTAATTACTAAGAAGCAATCACACGCCATTGCTTACTCAAGCAGAGTATCGAATGACCCAGCTAGTGCTCTAGCGGATCTGTAAGATATTCTGTTGTAGTTGGTTGTGTACTTCGAGCGAACGTGAGTTTGCTTGGAAGTTACGCTGAGCAGAGATCAGGTCCACCAACTCCTGCGTCATATCAATGTTTGACTGTTCCAGCATACCGTTATTGATGGTGCCGAAAGAGCCTTTATTTGATTCACCCCAGATCTTGTCACCAGAGAACTGCGTTGAATCCCATTGAGTGCCGCCTTTCTTATCCAGACCTTGCTCGTTTGGAACACGTACGAGAGCAACACGACCCAATGTAACGTTTTCACCGTTTGAGTAAGTTCCCAATACGCTGCCGTTTTCATCGAAGTCAACTTTGGTTAGGAAGCCCGTTGTTGCACCGTCTTCGTCAAACTTAGTCAGTTCGAACGGAGCCGCAAACTGTGTTGCTGAGCCTAAGCCGAAGTTAAGCGTCTGCGCAGGATCGGCACCATTCATATCGACTGGTGTCGTGTTCGTCGCCGGATCGCCCAGAGCCACAGAAGTGATTGGCTGACCATTGTTCAAGCTCGCCAACGTACCATCGTTGTTGAACTTCATGGTATGCCCCACATGACCTGTTGGCGTTTGCGCATCACCAGCCGCAACATTTAAAGGCTTTTCACCTTCTTTATCTGTCACGGTGTAGTAAGTGTTCCATGTATTTGGCTGAGTCTGATCTTTCAAGTAATACGTCGTTAGCTTGTAAGACTGACCCATCGAGTCATAAATTGTCGAAGAAGTTGAACGGTTGTATGTATCTGGGTCTGAAAAATCAAACTGCGTTGGATCTTTCAAATCGCCGTTCGCTGGCAAGTTCACACCCACTTCAATGTTTGCTGTTTGTTTTGGCTTACCAAATTCAGCAGGAATATTGATGGGTTGTGGCTCGTATGAAGAAACCTCACCAGAGCTTGGGTCCACTTGGTAACCTAATAAGAACTCGTCGTTCGCGGTCACCATGTAGTTTTCTTTATTTAAGTGAAATGCACCATTACGTGTAAGTTCATTCTGTTGTGGAGTTAGACGCTCTTTCGCTACAGCGAAAAAACCTGTCCCCGAAACACGCAAATCCATTGGGTTGTTGGTGTAAATGCTAGAGCCTTCATGGAACTGCTGTGCCACTTGGCTTGCTTGCGCACCACCACCCGGCGTGGTTTTTGCGTTAGTAAATAAAGAGTTAGAGTAGACATCAGCAAACTCAGCACGGGACTCTTTAAAGCCGTAAGTGTTGGCGTTCGCAATGTTGTTACTGGTGGTGTTCAAATCCAGTTGGGCGGCGGACAAACCGCTTAAAGATACATATGACATTCCAAAATCTCCTAATCTAGCGAGCTATGACTACGCTTTGCCGACTTCCAATACTTCAGCAAGTCGAACTGGCGATTCAAAACCAGCCAGATTGAGTAATACGTTTCCGTCACCTTTGCCAAGCAATACGCTGTTTACGTTGGCATACGTCGATACTGGGAACTCTTGCGACTCCCCTTCAACTAAGCCAGACGCTTTCACTTTGTATTTGCCAGCTGGCAGTGGATTTCCGCTTTCATCTTTACCGTCCCAAAGCACACGCGTGTCGCCGGCTGGTTTCGCCCCTACCTCAAAGGTACGAACCAGTTGGCCAGCTTCATCCTCTACACGAACAAACAGGTTATCGATAGATTGTGAAAGCTTAACCATTGCCGCCATTGGTGCGTCGTCCTGCTTCACACCTGCTGCTCCTGGGACCAATACGTCACGCCCTACCAAAGAGGAAGCTTGTAACGCTTGATTTGATGTCATTGACGAATTCAAACTCTCAAACTGAGTGTTCATCTTGCCAATGCCATCAACGGTCGCAAATGAAGCCATTTGCGCAATCATCTGGTCATTACTTACCGGCTTAAAAGGGTCTTGCTGAGACAGTTGCTTCGTGAGCAATGATAAGAAGTCTTCCTGTTTTAGATCCTGCTTACCCGTGCTCTCTTCCGCTTTCTTGTTACTCTCTTGTAGACTTTTAAGCTGGTCGATATAGGACAAGCCGCTTTGACCAACGTTGTTAATTCCGGCCATACGCTACCCCCTTATCCTTATTGACCCATCTGCAGCGTACGCAGCAGCATTTGTTTACTAGAATCAGCGACCTGTACATTAGTTTGGTATGCACGAGAAGCTGAAATCATGTTTGCCATTTCTTCCATTACATTGACGTTAGGCTTGTAAATGTAGCCTTCTTCGTTTGCAAGGGGATGATCTGGGTTGTACTCCGCACTCAGCGGTTTATCACTTTCTACAATACCCATCACTTTCACTGGCACCGTATCACCGCCACGCATGGCGTTACTTAACTCTGCACCAAACACTGCATGACGCGCTTTGTAAGTGTCTTTCGCAGAGCTGCTGACACTGTCGGCGTTCGCCAAGTTGCTTGAGGTAGTATTCAGACGAACGGATTCAGCGCTCATTGCGGAACCTGTCACATTGAAAACGTTAAATAAGCTCATCTAAATTATTCCCCTTTGATTGCTTTGGTTAAGTTCTTGAATTTGCTGCCTAGAAAGTCGAGTGATGCTTGGTGTCTGATTTGGTTTTGCATAAACAAGTTACGCTCTAAATCCAAGTCTACCGTGTTGCCATCTCCCGTATCTGGTTGCGTAGGAAGACGATATAACTTGTCCCCAACCAACGTCGTAGTGGCAGGAATATGCCGACCATCTGTGCGACTAAGACCAATGCTTGCCCCAGATGTTGCCGCTTGCAATTCCTTCGCAAAGTCTAAACCTCTTGCTTTGTAACCAGGCGTGTTGGCTTGTGCAATGTTGGTGGAAATCACCTCAGCATTGCGCTCACGTATGCCCACCGTGTGCTGGTGGATGCCTAGTGCATTGTCAAAAGATATAGCCATGTTTGCCTCTACAATTAAGAACTGACCGTGATTGATAACCAAAAAGCAATTAGCATGCCAAAAACATAAAGCGCTCTATCTACTTAATAGCTATCACCCATTGGAATAGCAATAAGTGAGCCAAAGTGACTGGAATGTCATGTCGTTTCACTTTGTTCACTTAATAAAGATACACCGTGATGAGGGAACAAAGCAAAATCGCGCTTCAATTTAGCAAGTGAAAACGTGGAAACACTCGAAGGCAGGAAAGCAGCAAACAAAAAAAGCCTGACACTAGGTCAGGCTTTTTATCAATGAAGAGATACCGCTATTTAAGCTTGTAAATGATGCCCGGATTACAGCGCACCATTTCAAATTTATCAGTCAGACCAGTTAGCGACTCTGATGCCCCTAACAGCAAGTAACCACCAGGGTTTAAACTGCTCGCCATTTGGTTAAGCACTTTAGATTTCATTTCTGGAGAAAAGTAAATCAATACGTTACGACAGAAAATGATGTCGAACTTACCCATCAGTGCGTAACTGTCCATCAAGTTTTGTGGACGAAAGTTCACCAAACGCTTGACGTTATCTTTGACTTTCATGCGACCACCGTCCGCATTTTCAAAGAAGGTGCGACGACGTTCTGGTGAAAGCCCGCGACCTAAAGCCAAGTTGTCGTACACCCCTGCACGACACATCTCGAGCATACTTGCCGAAATATCTGTGGCTGTAATGGACACGTTTGGTAACAAGCCCGGCTTGCGCTGTTGCGTTTCCAAGATCGTCATTGCAATAGAATACGGTTCTTGGCCCGATGAACTGGCAGCAGACCAGATCTTAATTGGGCGCTTGCTTGCCGCTACTTCTGGCAATAATTTGTCAGCTAAAACCGTGAACGGATAAGTATCTCGAAACCACAAGGTTTCGTTAGTCGTCATCGCATCCACAGCGGCGACTCGTAATTCTCGATTACGCCCTGTAACAACATCACGTAGCAAATCTGATAACGATGCGAGCTTAAACTTCGTCACTAAAGGACTCAGTCGGCTACGCACGAGGTATTGCTTGCTATCACCTAACACGATGCCACATTGCGATTCTAGAAAACGGCTAAAGTCACGATACTCTTGATCACTGATTGTAATAGCAGTCATTAATGTCTCTTTTATTGTGTTAATGCAGATTTAACCGCGTTACCCAACTCATCTGGGTTAAATTTCGCAATGAAGGTGTTGGCACCTACACGCTCAACCATAGCTTGGTTGAATACACCACTTAATGAAGAATGGAGGATAACATAAAGGTCTTTCAAATCGGCATGTCTGCGAATTTCAGCCGTTAAGGTATAGCCGTCCATTTCTGGCATTTCAATATCGGAAATAACCAACGAAATTTGATCGTAGATATTGCCTTCTTGAGCCATTTCAATCAACTTATTGTACGCTTCTTTGCCGTCTTTGACAGATACGACCTCAAAACCGATGGATGTAATCGCACGCTCTACCTGTTTACGCGCGACCGTCGAGTCATCAGCAATCAGTATGCGGCGTACAATAGGCTTTTCTTGTTCTGCTTGTGCGATTTCTTCGCCAATAGCGGAATCCATCGTTTCATCAACTGGCGCAATTTCTGCCAGGATTTTTTCAACGTCAAGGATTTCAACCAGCTCATTGTCAATGTTTGTCACGGCAGTCAAGTAGTGCGCTTTACCTGCGCCGTCTGGCGGTGGCAAAATCGCTTCCCAATGCATATTGATAATACGCTCAACCGATGATACCAAAAATGCTTGGATCGTACGGTTAAATTCTGCAATAACAACAAAACATTTATCTAAATCAGTGGTTGGGCGGCCACCAATTGCCAGGCTCAAATCAATAACGGACACGGTATGGCCGCGGATATGAGCGATACCTTTAACCAGAGGGTGTAGATTTGGCATTGAAGTCAGCTTAGGGCACTGTAGTACTTCTTTCACTTTGAATACGTTAATGCCGTAGCGCTGTCGGCCCATCAGTCGAAAGGTCAATAATTCCAATCGGTTCTGACCGACGAGTTGCGTACGCTGATTCACCGAGTCAAGAATCCCCGTCATATGCTCATCTCCATCTCAAACTTTTTGTTTTTAAATGATACTCTACCACTGGCAAGCACGATACCAGGGAGACAGTATGGCGTATTTCACTTTCACTTCGACACCATTGACTATGACAATATGTAGAGCGCTAATTACAAAGTACGCTAAGTCTATCGGCATTTTGCTCAGTATGTTTAGCTTTTTTGTTCATTCAGCTTCAGATAATCAGATCGAGCAAATAAAAACAGCAGCAGAACAACATATTCTTGCTACGGTTGATCAGCCTGATGGTGGCGAGCTATCTGTTAATGCGGCAGAGATCGACTCGAGAATAAAAGCAACGGATTGCCCTGTTCCGTTAGATACATCTGCCTCTTCCACCAGCAGCACGAGAAGTAACATCAATGTGTTAGTGGAATGCCAACCGGATGACTGGAAAGTCTATGTCCCTGTGAGGATCTCGGTATCAGTACCAATGATCGTCGCGACACGAACACTAGGGAGAGGAGAAATCGTCAGCGCATCGGATGTTACCACTTCCATGATCGAGCTACAGCGCTTTCGTAAAGATGGATTTTCTAGCTACGATCAAGTGGTTGGGGCAAAGCTAAAGCGTAATGTTCGCTTAGGCGATATCGTAGAGAGAAATGATGTTTGTGTGGTATGCCGAAATGAAAAGGTCATTATCAAAGCGGTGAATTCTGGCATGACGATCACAACGCAAGGCACAGCATTGCAGGATGGTTCAGCTGGCGATCAAGTAAGAGTGAAAAATGATAAGTCACAACGTATAATAGAAGGCATAGTGACTGACATTGCGGAAATCACTGTTAATTTTTAATACCCACTGGTAGCGTGTTTAAACTGATCAATAAAAATGCAAAAAATGACTAAAGTTATTTTTGCGCTGGTCGATAGTCTGGATACCAGTATTACGATACAAGGCAAAGGTTAAACATGGCAGGTATAGATAATATACGTTCAGGGCAAATGATGACGACAACAAGTCGTGCTCCTACACGTAACGATTCCAATGCTACCAGCACGACAGAATCAAAAAAGGCGCCAGCGCAACAAGACGCAGTATCACTCAGCCAGCAAAGTAAAGCCGTCAGTAAACTCCAGAAGGATATGGCAGCTTCTCCGGCATATGACAGCGCCAAAGTTGCAGCAATCAAAGAAGCTATCACAAACGGTTCATACAAAGTCGATCCTGAAAAATTGGCTGACAACATGATTAAGTTTGAAAACGAATTGCAAGGCAAAAGCTAACTGGCTTAGGCCGAAGGTAAGTGTTTTATGGCAGCATTAGTCGATCTCGTTAATTTCCAGCTAGAAAATGCTAAGGCACTTTCCGCTGTTTTACGCCAAGAAACACAAGCAATAACGGCGCGTGTCTCTACCGAGATTGAGAACATTGCCAAACAGAAGATGACGCTCATTGATCAGCTCAGAACAACTGATCAGCGAATCGCCTCTCACCCGCACGTCAATCAACTTACTGAAGATGAGCACCTAAGTCAGGTTGTTGCTCAAATCCAATCGATCGTCCTCGACTGTCAACAAGTTAACCAAGTAAATGGCGAATCGCTTAGTCGCGCACAGCTGAGCTTCAATAAACTCAACAACATGCTTCAGCGAACTCATGGCAAAGTTGGCATGACCTACAATGCGGGCGGAAAAACCCACACTATCTCGACGCTTGGCACCAATATAAAAGCTTAAACGTCACTCCTACCCTCAATTCCCGCGCTCACGTAGATATAAAAAAGCGACTCATTGTTACCAATAAGCCGCTCAAAAAGATTATCTGTCTAGTGAAATGGTTTAAAACAAGGTTTGCTGACGCTTCTCAGGCACCTGCTGAACTTCTCCATAATCACGTAGCTTATCCATCTTACGGATATCCAGACGCAGCTCAGTCACATAACTGTCTTCAACAAGATAACTACGCACAACTTCTGCACCACGAATTACACCATCGACGGCACCAGTGGTGCTTTCAATACCCAAACGCTGGTCTTGCAGCTCTGCACGTCCACTAACACGCATGCCATAAACTTGCTCTGCTAGCTCACGATAAGCATCAATTTTTGATGCGCGCATTGCTCGTACACGCTTTTCTTCTACTGTGCGGCCTGTTTGCTCACTGACGCTAGCGTAGCCCACCGCAACTAAGATTTCATCTTGACGCATCTGTTGTAATGGCTGACACCCAACCAATATCAGTGTGGCAACAATAAATAATAACTTCTTCATGCTTCTATCCTATGGACGGAGAATCACAGTGTACGGCTGACGAATGGTAGGGTCAGAACGAATCAACACACCATCTTGTGTGCGGATGCTATTTAACGTATCTAAGTCACGCCCAATACGGTCAGCCGGAAGGAAACCTTGCGCTGTCGCTACAACTACACGGCTTTGCATGCCAACCACGCGTGCATTGACAAGCACTCCGCCCTCTTGGCGCAACATTGTTCCGGTCAGTACATACTGAATTTGCTGCTCTTGAGCTAAATCTTGCCAATCACGACTTAAAGCAAAATCGCCCTGCTGCGTCACTTGAATAGAGCCCGTAGTTTTGAAATCAACCACTTTAAACCCTCGGCGCTGAAACTGATGGATAAAACCTTCAGAGACCGAGTTACCTAACCAGTTTGTTGCATCCATATTTTGTAGATCAACAAACGAGGTAATCGCAATCGGTGTCCGCGCTGATACTGCCACATTAGAAACCATCAGGTCTTCTGTCATGCTCTCAATGAAAAAGTCCATCGTATGACGCGGACTATCCATCAGCATGAACTGGCTTCCCGAGTACGGTTCTTTACCATTGTAAATCGGTGAGTACGCGCACGATGTCAGAAGCGTCATCATCGATGCGGCGACAAGCCACTTTTTCATGGTTTGATTCTCCAGATAATCTTAGGTGATACCGTTCTTTATTAATTCCTTTCCAAGAAAGTGAATATTGGAACAGTCTTTGCTTTTCTTTGTTTGCCTAACGAAGAAAAACCCACCAAACTTCACTGAATTTGTTAAAGCAATATTTATACCCGAACGGTTGTAACCAATGAAAAAAATATTAAACAGTCTGTTTTCAATCACTTTAGTGATGCTTGTGCCTTTTAAGGTAATGGCATCTTGGTATGAAGTCACAGGCGTTGCCACCATCGTTTCTTCAGAAGAGACGGCAAGGCTCCATGCGTTGGAAGACGCGCTGTTCAAAGCCGTCAATTTTTCGGGCGCAGATATTGGCAGTATTAGCAACTTGATGCCGCTATTAGAAGAAAGCCGCAACGAATACCAGTTTACCAATCATGAAGTCCGTTACATTTTGGTCGAGTCTGAACGCAAACGTCGCGGTAAAGTCGAGGTAAAAATCCGCGTTGATATTTATCCATCGGCAACGGGTTGCCACACCGATCAATACAAAAAGACAATGCTGGTCGGCAATATTGAGGTCGCATCACCACAACAAGCAGTGATGGGACAAATTTATCAAGTTGGTGACGATTTTAGCCACGTAGTGAACCGTCAACTTGATCAAACCTCACGCAGCTTTGTGTCTGTTGGTACAACGGACTACTCAATAAGCAGCAACTATCCTGCTCGCACTCAAATGATCGCACAAGACAATGGCGCACAATACATCATTGGAGGGGTCATAACCGATCTCACTGCAACGGTCGAATCTCAACTATTGCAAGATGACATCATCAATCGTCAGTTTGCGTTAGAAATGAAAGTATTTGATGGTAAAACTGGCCATAAAATCTTCAACAAAGCCTACCGTGAGGTCGCGCGTTGGCCATTTGCTAAGACGAGTCAAGTGGACACTCGTAGTGCACGTTTTTGGGCATCGACCTATGGCGAGATGATGCTTCGCGTTAGTCGCAATATTATGTTGGATCTGGAGTCGGAGCTGTCTTGCAAAATTACATTGCCAGAGGTTGTGGCAGTCTTCGGTAATACCGTAACGATGGATCTCGGCCGTATGCACGGCGTAAAAGAGGGAGACAAATTGCAGCTTTGGCACACCGCGTCGTTTATCGACCAAAATGGATTGCCAAGAAACAAAGTCTCGCAAAGCGAAATTACATTAACGGTATCACGCATATACGAACACGAAGCGGAACTGACGATTGATCAGCCAAATTTAGCATCTAGCGTTCAAATTGGCGACGTAATGAACAAGATCCTATAAAAGCAAACATTAAGTCTTGAGATATGCTCACTTTTGAATATCATAGGCAGCGCATCTTATTTGATTATACCAATGACCGTAGCGAATCGTTCAACGTGATGCTGATACAGATCTGGTAGATTGCTAGATTTGAACTCAGTAAAACAGTGCAATGAACTGCAACTATTGGTATTACGCCCCCATGGCACAGCTGGATAGCGCAGTCCCCTCCTAAGGGACAGGTCGTAGGTTCGAATCCTACTGGGGGCGCCATATCATAGCCTTAGCTCCCACTTGAGCTAAGGCTTTTTTGTATCTTCAATTTCAAGCCTCGCACTGCTCCCCCTAGTACACCGTGTTAGATAATCTTCCCAGTAATCAATATGATCGGATCGGGTGTTTCGGTTACGGGATAAACCCTTCTACTGATCTGACTTCTTCCCCTTGAAATCATTTCAACAAGCCCTATTTACAGTTTTGTATTTTATTACTTTAATTATCTATGAGTTTTGCTTACCCTTTTAGCTATTAGTAAAATTATTAGTTAGCACTATGTCTAAGAGCAATTTAATAACTAACACTGGACACCGCTTTATTTCTAAAGGCAAGACAGCCTTTAAGATACATATCCATACCCCCGAGGATACGGTACTACACCGCTCGGTAGGATTTGTTCGTATTGGAGAAAAGAAAGGCTTACAAAAAGCCATTAAGCTGAGAAACGAGTTAGGCCGGCAAATGTGGGGCAAATTCTGGCGACGTCTTTTGAAAGACCCTTACTTAATGACCAGGCTTCCACATAGCGTTGAGCCTAAAATCGTTCACAAGCCTAACCCTACTCTTGAAAACCCTGACAACCGAGATACGTGTTACATCGCCAAGTGGCGAGAGTTCAATGATGACGGTGAGTATAAATATAAAACGGTGGTTCGCTCTATTAGTAAGTACGGCAAACTTGCCGCCTACATGCAAACCAAAAAAGCGTTGTTAGAAGCACATAAAGATAACTTGGAGATCCTGACATTTATGGGGCGTTTAAACAGCATTGATCTTAAGTAATACCTAGCCACTTTGAACATTTCAGTCAGTTTTTAAAGAGAAATAAAAAGCCCCAAAGAGCGAACTCTTTGGGGCTTTCAGCTTCAGTCTTCTATACTACGGTCGAATAGGAGCTTATTGCTGAACTTGGTATTCAAATTCTGGAACAACGATTTCTACGCGACGGTTTTGTTGACGACCTTCACGAGTGTCGTTTGAAGCGATTGGGTTGTTTTCACCTTCGCCACGAGCTTGGATACGTGATGAATCAATACCTTTTTCAACGAGCGCGTTAGCAACAGACTCAGCACGTTTTTCAGAAACCTTTAGGTTGTAAGCTGCTGGACCAGACGTATCTGTGTAACCTACAACTTCAACGTTCGCTTGTGGGTGCTCGTTTAGGAAAGCAACTAGGTTATCAAGTTTTGCAGCGCTCTCTGGTTTTAGAGTTGTGCTGTTTAGATCGAAGCTACCTGTGCCAATTGTTTGAGTTTCGAATGTTTTCGTAACTACAACTGGCTCTTCTACCACTTCTTCTACAACCACTTCTTCAACAACAACTGGCTCTTCTACGATTACTGGCTCATCGTTGCCGCCGAATTTGAAAGAAACACCTAGTGTTGCAGTGTTACCTGTCGCACGAGTTACATCGTTGCTGATGTCAGTCAGTGTTTGGTATTCCGCACGAGCTGTTACGTTTTGGCTTAGGTTGAATTCAAGACCAGCCGCGCCTAGGTAAGAGTAATCATCTTTGCCATCAAACATTACGTAAGCGCCACCCACTTTACCGTAAAGTGCGATGTCTTCAGTGATTGGTAGGCTAAATTTAGGAGCAAGAGTGATTGCTTCTACGTGGCCACCGAAAGAAGTTTGGTTAAAATCACCGATGTTGTCGAAACCCGCTTCTACTGCGAAGTATTTATTCATTTCGTAACCAACAAAAGCGCCAAGAGTAGAATCGTCTTTGTCACAAGCCTGGCTCGCTACACACGCGTCTTCCATCCATGACTTACCCATCTTACCACCAACGTATACTTCTGCTTGTGCTGCTGAAGCCATAAGTAGAGACGCTGAAATTACCGCTGCTAATTTTTTCATTATTGATTCCTCTAAAGAAGTTCTTTTGTTAGATGCCGAAATGCGCCGTCTGACTGACGTTGTATTTCAATTCTTTTTATTCATTCCTTGAGTGAGATACTTAGTCAGCTTCTTTTTATGCACATGCATTTTTTTTATGGAAGCAACTTACGTACATTTCCTGTTCAGTGATACATATCGCCATCTCGGTATCGCTGACGGGATGAACTATAACGCTAAGAAATCGCGAGAAAAATCCCAATTCTGTCAATTTATTGTCATCAAAAATCTCGACAACATGTGATCTTAAGCAAAAAAATCCCCACGCAATCACGACGCAAACGTTTGCTTTATTTTTTGAAACAACATAGCTAAAGCAAAGGTTTTTCTTAAAAATGAGACAAACAAAATGGAACTTTAAGGAACATGGATAAAAATCAATCAGATACTTGATATATAATCGCTCGTTTTTTATTCATGCCAACGATATTTGGATTAAAAAATCTTATCCATATTGAGGTAAATTACAGGTGAAACCATCTCTTCATTCACCAATATGAGAGAAAGTTTCTCGTTATCTAAATTGAAGATACAAAAAAGCCGCGGTTGCTCACCGCGGCTTTGTGACTATTTATTCAAAAGAACGTTCAGTTCAAAGCAATTATGCGTTTGCTTCACGCTCAGCAATGAACTCAAGCGCCATCTTAATGCGAGCAATACAACGCTCTTTTCCAACCAGCTCCATTACTGCATCGACAGAAGGAGACTGACCGCCTCCTGTTACAGCAACACGTAATGGCATACCGATTTTGCCCATGCCGATTTCCAACTCTTCACATACTGCTGCGATAACGCCATCTTTGATGTTCGCTGTCGTCCACTCAGTTAGTGCTTCCACTTTCGCTAATGCAAGTTCTAGAGGCTCTTTAGCCACGCCACGTAGGTGTTTCTTCGCTGCGCCCGCTTCAAACTCAGAGAAATCTTCATAGAAGTAACGGATTTGCTCAGCTAGCTCAACTAGTGTGTTGCAACGCTCACCCACCAGCTTGATCACGTCAGTAATAGCAGGACCATTCGTTACGTCTAGTTTTTGTTGGTCTAGATGCCATTGTAGATGCTCAGCAACGTACGCAGGATCTGAGTTCTTGATGTAGTGGTTGTTCAACCATTGCAGTTTGTCAGTGTTAAAAGCAGACGCTGACTTAGATACTGCGTTTAGGCTAAATAGATTGATCATCTCTTCTTGAGAGAAGATTTCTTGGTCACCATGAGACCAACCAAGGCGCACTAGGTAGTTGTTTAGTGCCGCAGGCAGGTAGCCCATATCGCGGTATTGCATGACTGATACAGCGCCGTGACGTTTAGACAGTTTCGCGCCGTCATCACCCAGGATCATTGCACAGTGTGCAAATGTAGGTACTGGCGCACCTAGTGCTTCGTAGATGTTGATTTGACGAGGGGTGTTGTTGATGTGGTCTTCGCCACGAACAACGTGAGTGATACCCATGTCCCAGTCATCCACTACTACACAGAAGTTGTAAGTAGGTGAACCGTCAGTACGACGAATGATTAGGTCATCCATTTGATCGTTGCGGATTTCAATGCGACCACGGATTTGATCATCAAATACTACGCTGCCTTCTTTCGGGTTACGGAAACGGATAACACATGGATCACCATCTTTTGCCGCTTCGTTTGCTGCTTTGATTTTTGGATGGTTAGCATCGTAGCGAGGCATTTCTTTATTTGCTTCTTGCTCTGCACGGATTTCATCTAGCAGCTCTTTAGACGCGTAACATTTGTAAGCTTTGTCTTCAGCAAGAAGCTTATCAACCATTTCGTTGTAACGGTCAAAACGTTGAGTTTGGTAGTAAGGACCTTCATCCCACTCCAAGCCTAGCCATTCCATGCCTTCAAGAATTGCATCAACCGCTTCCTGAGAGTTACGCTCAAGGTCTGTATCTTCGATACGTAGAACGAATTCACCACCTTGGTTTTTAGCGTATAGCCAAGAGTAAAGTGCAGTACGCGCACCACCAACGTGTAGATAGCCAGTTGGGCTAGGAGCAAAACGAGTTTTAACCGTCATTTGAGTTCCTTAGGGGTAATGAGCAACGAGAGATCTCTCGTTGTAATGTCAAGGATAAAAGTGGCGACATTTTACCACCGTAAGTCAATTCTACAATCGGTTTGACAACAGAAATAAAAACAGGGCAGAACCAAAAAGGCACAGCCCTGCTATTTACTGTTAAAGCACGAGACGAAATTACTTCAGGTTACGCATTGCCCATTGCATAAATTCTTGCTGCTCTTCACGGCTCAATTCATTAAACGATGCTTTGATTGTTTTGGTTTCCGCTGGAGAAGACGCAATGCTTGCCTTAGTCGATTCTTTATTCATTGCGTTATTATAGTCGGCAACTTCTCGTTCATAATCACGAAAACCTTGCAAACCACCTTTACGAAGTTGAACCATAGAGAATGCCACTTCTTTTCCGTTTTTGTCTTTCAATACCACTTTAGGATCGAGTTCGAAGGCTCTCGCCTCTTCAATAGTACGGAATGTTTGATAAGTCAGAGAAAGCTCGGTGTCTTTTTCTGCATCAAACTCTAATACCAGCGGCTGCGAATCGAATTTACGGCGCTTTCCATCTTCAAATACGATTTGTCCAACCGTTACCGCCAATTGGTTTTCCCCATCCTTTAACTCGATGCTGTTGTTCTTGGATATCCACTCAGGGTA
Source organism: Vibrio sp. 1159 (assembly GCF_033340395.1). Lineage (NCBI taxonomy): Bacteria > Pseudomonadati > Pseudomonadota > Gammaproteobacteria > Vibrionales > Vibrionaceae > Vibrio > Vibrio sp. 1159. The sequence goes on from NZ_JAWOWL010000040.1 coordinate 24,162, forward strand.
GACGAACTCGCCGTTGAGAACGCGAGGAACTAATTCAGATTGCAGAGTGAGTTGAGCAGCAAAAGCTGGCGCCGAAAGCATTGCGCAAAGTCCGAGAAGTGTCGTTGTTTTTTTCATCATGGTTTCTCACTTTATACCAATTTAGATAAGCCTCTAAAACTTACAGGCCAGTCATTTCAAAGGCTTATTTGAATAAGTATCAAGATAAAAAGGGCGTTTCCGCCCTTTTAGCTGCTTCTTTAATTAGAAGTAGTATTCAACACCTACAGAGAACTCGTCGTAGTCAGCAGACTTCCAACGTGCTTCTGTTGGTTTATCTAATTGAGACGCACCGTCGCCAAAGTCTAGAGTACGAGCACGTACGTACAGCACTGCCGATGGGTCTACGAAATACATAACTTGTGCTGATAACACATCGTCCGCTGTATCGTTAATTTTCTTACCATCACGCTCGAGATCAAAGTTAGCGGCGTAAGCCAGTTTGTATTGCCAATCACCCGTGGTGTACATGATAGCGGCAGACATTGCATCTTGCTTTTCACTCACACCATTGCTTGCGTCCGCTTCCATGTATTTGTATTGCGCAAAGAAAGAGATCCCGTTATCAAACCAGCCTTGTGCCCCTATCAAGTACGTGTTGTTTTCCCACGTTTGGCTTTCCATCTTGATATTACGGTTACCTTCATATGCCGCATCTAACTGGATAGGACCAATTTTGTAGTGTGCTGCGATACCACCCCAGTAGTCATCCCCTTCACCTAGACCTGCTTTATCACCTGCACCAGCTGCGATATCTAGGGAGAATTTGTCAGCAAACATTGGAGAGTCCCAGCGGATAGTGTTTGATTGACGGTCTTGGTACTTGGCGCCACCAATAGCACCACCCCAGTCGTATACATCGCCGAGACCAGGGTTAGATGCTGGCCAGTCAACCAATTCGTACATAGGTGTCAAAACGCGACCCAGACGAATTTGACCCCAAGATGCACTTTCAAAACCGACGAATGTGTCACGTTCACCAAGACCTGCGCCCTCGCCACCAAAGCTAGGGTCTACATAACCGCCTTCGATTTGCCAAATAAAAGTAGGGTCGAAGTTAGCAAATTGTTTTTTACCACGGAAACCAATACGAGATTCGTTGTTTAGCTGCATGCCACCCAAATCATCGTCCGTTGCTTTGCTACCAGAATCGTAATCGCGGTACGCGGCCTGCATCGCGATGATTCCGTAAACTTCATAAGAAAATGAATCTTTGGTTAGAAACTCTTTTGCTGCGTCACTGTTTGCACCATCAGCAAATGCAGCACCACTGAACATCATGCCGGTAATTGCCGTGGCAAGTAGGCTTTTCTTTAGGTAAGACATTATAAACCCCTATATTTTTAGTTTTTTCCATTTTCAAATTCACTAACTAGGACATGGCAGGAACTTGAAACAGTGTTTGGACGGGGCAAATATGACAAACTTTTTTCGCACTAAAAAACTTTCGCTACAGCAATCTGAGCGACTTCAAAATGAGAAGATCAAAAATAAAATAAATCAATAAAAAACAATTGGTTAACATCAAATATAAAAAATAAAAAACGTTAAAAGTACGTTTTGACACTGAACTGACATTGAGAGTATCTAAAAAACGTGAGCGACTTCATTCATCTTTTAGGTGTTTTAACGGAACTTTATATTCAAAGAGAAAAAACCTTGAGATCACTCGCAAGTAAAATGACCGTGCACTTGTGGGATTCGAGAGATTTTGACGAAATTGTTGTGAGTAGCAAATGGGTATTGACCTTACCCTTGCAGGAAGGTTTAAGCTCATAGCATCACTACTATTGAGGTGCAGATTATGTATCAGTTAGTTATACCTTTATCAGGGCTCAACTGCATGGGCTGTGCGAGAAAAGTTGAGAAGGCTTTACATGCAAATCACGATGTGGAGATCCTCAATTTGTCCCCGACGCAAGTAGAGGTCAAAACCGAGTCTTCTCTTAAAGAGCTCGTCTCGTCGATTGAATCTCTTGGTTACCAAGCAGGAAATCACTACGAACTAAACCTTTCAGGCTTAAGCTGTGGCGGCTGCGTCAAAAAACTTTCATCTTTATTAGAATCTAATCAAGACGTTATTTCTTTTGAGGCTTCAACAACGCACTTAGAGATTCGTACCCTCCTCTCCGAGCAACAAGTGATCGACTTAATAGCAACACTCGGCTATACCGCCAACCTTGATTCTGTCGAAGTAGAGAACGAAAGCTCACCAGAGACCGAACAGGTAGAAAAGCAAAGCAATATTAAAGATACGCAGGTGCCACCAGCGAGTATTCAATTGCAAATGCTGATTCAAGGCATGACGTGTGCGAGTTGCGTCTCTTCAGTAGAGAAAGCACTTACTAACGTAGAAGGCGTTGAGAAAGCACAGGTCAACCTCGCAGAACAAAGCGCACTAGTATTCGCAAGCCAAGACTCTGATGACCTCCTTAACGCAATTGTTGAATCGGTAAAACAAGCCGGTTACCAAGCAGAGATCCTACAAGACGCCGCAACCCAGCAAGAAAAGCAAGCACAGCAACAACGTCAGCAACAAAAATGCTTTAAGCTGGATGCTATTGCTGGCCTTGTCGTCGGTGCCCCTTTAATGATTTGGGGCGTTGCTGGCGGCAATATGATGATTCGCAACACCAACGACCAATTAGCTTGGGGCGCGATCGGTATCGTATGTTTACTCCTTCTTGCCACAGCAGGGAAACACTTCTTCAGTAACGCTTGGTTAGCAGCTACTCATAAGCGCGCCACCATGGACACGTTAGTCGCGCTCGGTACTGGCGCAGCGTGGTTCTATTCGATGCTTGTGGTGATTTTCCCAGACTGGTTCCCTCTTGCTTCACGCCACGTGTACTTTGAAGCGAGTGCAATGATCATCGGCTTAATTTCTCTTGGGCACTATATAGAAGCAAAAGCCAAAGCAAACACAACACGTTCCTTACAAGCTCTGATTAACCTGCAACCTCAGCAAGCTACGGTAATCACGGAACAAGGCGACCAACAAATCGCGGTTGAGCAAATCACGCTAGGCATGAAACTGCGTATCAAACCAGGCGAGAAAGTGCCTGTTGATGGTGTTGTGATTCAAGGTGAATCATACATTGATGAGTCGATGCTCACTGGTGAACCAGTACCAGTATTAAAAGCGCAAGAGGCTCAAGTGTCTGCTGGGACATTAAATACCGATGGTGGATTAGTCATTGAGGCAACGGGCATTGGCGCAAATACCATGCTGGCTCGTATCATCCGCATGGTGCGCACAGCGCAAAGCAGTAAGCCAGCCATCGCGAAACTGGCAGACCAGATTTCATCGGTGTTTGTCCCTGTCGTTGTTGGCATAGCAATACTGGCCGCGCTCGTTTGGTTTGCCGTTGGCCCAGAGCCAAAAGCGAGTTATATGCTGGTGGTCACCACAACCGTCCTGATCATCGCCTGCCCTTGCGCTCTAGGCTTAGCAACCCCGCTTTCTGTCACGGTGGGAGTGGGTAAAGCCGCAGAGCTCGGCATTCTGATCAAAGACGCCGACGCCCTGCAATTGGCAAGCAAAGTCGACACGGTTGTGTTCGACAAAACTGGCACGCTTACCCAAGGTAAACCTAGCGTTCAGAAAGTGTTTACTCACGCCACCAGCCAAGAAGATCTATTGGCTTTAGCGTATGCGGCAGAGCGTCAGTCTGAGCACCCACTGGCAAAAGCGGTATGTGATTACGCCAAACGACACGACGCAAAGGATGTCTCATTAGACAAGTTTGAGAACGTTCGCGGGCGCGGCATTTGGGCGACGTATCAAGATAAACCGCTGCTCATTGGTTCGCTTCAATTTATGCAAGCAGAGAACGTCGAGACCAGCGCACTAAAACCTGCCATCGATGAATGCGCAAAAAATGCGTGGACTCCGGTAGCTGTGGCATTGAACGGCGAACTGATCGGTCTGATCGCCATTGCCGACCCGATCAAATTAGATGCGAAGCAAGCGCTCTCTGCATTAAAATCGCAAGGCATCAAAACGGTAATGCTGACGGGCGATAACCAACACGTTGCCAATGCTATCGGCCAAGAACTTGGTATTGATGAAGTGATTGCCCAAGTAATGCCAGATGAGAAAGCTCAGCACATTGAGCAACTTCAATCTCAAGGACATGTCGTGGCAATGGTGGGGGATGGCATTAACGACGCCCCTGCTCTCGCGTTATCCAACCTAGGTATTGCCATGGGTAGCGGCAGTGATGTCGCCATTGAAAGTTCGCAAATGACCATCCTGAACACGTCACCAATGGCGGTAGTACATGCGATTGAACTCTCTCGCGCTACACTTAAAAACATGAAGCAAAACCTATTTGGTGCCTTTGTTTACAACTCGTTGGGTATTCCAGTTGCCGCTGGCGTGCTTTACCCAGCGTTTGGATTTTTGCTCAGTCCTGTTGTCGCAGGAGCGGCAATGGCACTGTCTTCAATTACTGTCGTTAGTAATGCAAATCGACTACGACTGTTTTCAGTAAAATAACCACTTCTTTTTGAGGGTATTATGAAGTTGAAACTATTGACCTTTGCAATGCTTGCGACCGTGTCCGCCAACGTATTGGCAGCCGATGTCATTAACCATAAATCACCATACTGTGGCTGTTGTGGAGAATGGACAAAACACATGGAAGAGAACGGCTTTACGGTCGAAGAAAAATTGCACGATGACATGAACGCCATCAAACGCGATCTAGGCATCAAGAATGAACAGCTTTACTCTTGCCACACGGCAGAGATCAACGGCTATCTGTTTGAAGGTCACATTCCAGCCGAAGACATTAAAGCGTTTTTGAAAAATCCACCACGTAACGCAAAAGGCCTATCAGTACCGGGCATGCCAATGGGCTCCCCTGGTATGGAATATGGCGACAAAAAAGACAGCTACACCGTTTACGCCTTTAACGAAAAAGGCCAAGTGTTCGAATATAGCCACCACGAAGGCAACGACCAATAAAAACAAAGCCCAGCGAGATAAACCGCTGGGCTTTTTCTTAATGGACAGTTAAGACAAATATAAAATTAGAAGCCGTAAGAGGCACCAAATACAAAAGCGTTATTCACTAGGCTGTCACCACTCGCGTTTTCTGCACCGTGTGCTTGACTACGGAACTCAAAGTAAGGTTGAACACCTTTACGAGTCCACGTTGCACGAAGCTCGTGGTCCATGGTTTCCGCTTCAATCATGTAGACGTTGTTGTAGCTTAGCGTCACATCCTCATTCATCACGTAACCGATGCGGTTGTCCATGCGGTAATCTGTATCCGCATCTGCGTCTGTCGCATCAATGTGCGCACGAGTACGGTTACTTAAGGAGATGCCGTTATCGAAGTTGTAACCGATCTTAACCAATGGACGGTACTGTACATTCTCGCCAGCAGAGAACAGGTGTTGGTAACCCGCGGCAACCCATAAATGATCGGTAATATTAAATGACTGCTCACCACCCACAGTGATTGCTGGTGTTGTGTTACCTGCGCCACCGTTTTCTGTTTCCAGTTTACCCAACTGAATACCATCAAATTCGGTGTAAACCGTAAAGCCGCCGAATTGGTTATCAAAAGTATGACCAGCTTCCAGTGTAGACGTAACGTCCGAACCATGAATTCGACCATCATCGTGGAATTGAACATTACCTGTTACGTAAGAAGAACCAGCAAAAGCGCTAGAAGCGAAAGCGAGAGAAAGAGCACTCAGTGCAAAAATGTTTTTCATAATTACTGCCTTTATTTATTCACGTTATGCGATAGTTTTAGAGGGCATCTCTTCCCTTTTATCGCAAACTTTGGAATGTGCCTCCTTGGCGTTCGCAATATTGTTTTAATTAATTCGCGATGGAAAATAAAACATTTTAAAAAGTGATCTTGTTCAAACCGAGCTCAACAACCCTGATAAAAACATGGGAAATACAGGCACTTATCGTATTTTTATAAAATTATTCAAAAAATAGAAGTGTGATCATAAACAGGTTGTTTATTGATATTTAGCAGATTAAGTCGATCCAGTTCACAATAACCTTGACCATTACAACCAAAAACTTATTTATCAATGAAAAATAATTAGACATCGATCACGCTTAATTTCCTCAAAAAATAAAGAAAGCCCCAACATGATGTTGAGGCTTTGCCAAAAAATTAACTTACAAGAATCGAGTTATTTCACGCTGGTCACTCGACTTGCTTTCTCACCGGTTGCTGACACAGAACGGATAAACACTTCACCTTTCACATTTGGACGAGCATTATCTGCGTAAGTTAGCCAGTTCTTGCCGTCTAGAGAGTATTGAAGCTTCACACCCGGGAACTGAACGTTCATTGCCAGTTTACCCTCTTCAACTTTCGCGCCTGGTACAGGTAGGCGGTAGTCGATACCCGCTTTTTCTAGCTTAGCCAGTTCGCGTTGGCCAAGTACGTTCGCAAAGCGGTTGTAGTCTTGGTTTAGCGCAACTTTGTTTACTAGGTTAGAGTTTTGCGAGTATTCAACACCCACTTTGTAGTCGTTTTCCCAATCAGCACGGTGCCATGCACGTTCAGCGGCTGCCAGTACGCGAGGGAATACCATGTACTCGTATTGCTCGTCGTTACGTACTGTCTCAGACCACAGCTGTGCTGATAGACCATAGAAAGGTTTCGCTTTGATTTCACCTTTACCAGTGAAGCCGTTACCATCGCGGTCTACAGAGGTTTCTGCGTTCTGAGGCATGTTCTCTGGTGCAAAACCAAACATCTTACGAGTATCTGTTGCACGCGTCGCCCAGTAATAACCACGCTCTTTCGGGTCAACTTCGTACGGCATGTCCATGTATACGTAGTCTGGGTTAGAAACGATAACGTCGTAACCTTTCTTAGACCATTCGTACACTGATGATGTGCCACCCCAGTAAAGAACGTCCCAGAAGTTAACACGCGTGTTTTCTGTTGCGAACGCTTTCTCACCTTCACTGTACTTAAGGCCATCTTGCCAAGCTTGGAAGTTTGGAATGCCTTTCTCTGCCACCATCTTCGACACTTCTTCTGCAAAGTGGCTTGGTAGATGAGCAAAATCGCTTACCGTACCGTCTGCAATTAGCGTCTGACATTGTGGTGATTGTGCAAATGGCTTGTCTTGCTTAGACAAATCAATGTTACCCTTCCAGCTTACTTTGTCTTCTGCGTTAATGTCTTGCAGACCAGCGCCTAACTTGATGTTCTTCGCTTCATCACCACCGAAGTGCCATGTTGTTAGCGGCGTACCCGCTTCTTGGTGCATTGCTGCTACTTCTGAAATCACTTTATCAACAAAGCGAGTTGAAGATTCCATACATGGGTTGATGAAGCTTTGCTTGTTGTAGAACTGAACCGTCGTTACGTTCGATGTATCTTGAGGATCCATCAGGCGGTACTCGTTCGCTTCTGCTTCTTTACCTTCTTCCATTAGACGGTCGTAACGTGCTTCCATTGATACCACTGCTGCACGAGCGTGTGCTGGCATATCGATTTCAGGAATCACTTCGATGTTACGCGCTTTCGCGTACTTCAAGATGTCCACGTAGTCTGCTTTGCTGAAGAAGCCAGAACCAAAGTTGTCTGTCGTTGCACCTGAGCCAAGCTGAGGCAGTAAACAGCTTTTCTCTTCCAAATCGAAACAACGGTTAGCGCCAACTTCAGTCAGCTCAGGCAGACCCGGGATTTCTAAACGCCAGCCTTCATCATCCGTTAGGTGAAGGTGTAGTTTGTTCATCTTGTACGCGGCCATTTGGTCAAGCGTTGCAAGAATCGCGTCTTTAGAGTGGAAGTTACGAGCCACGTCCACCATCACACCACGGTAATCAAAACGCGGCGCATCTTTAATAGACAGTTGTGGTAGAGAATCAGCATTTTGGCTATCTACCAGGCCAAAGATAGATTGTACTGCGTAGAAAGCACCTGCTTGGTCAAACGCTTTAATCGCAATACCGTCGCCTTTGATGCTCATTTCGTAAGCACCAGATTTTGCCAATTCACCGGTGAAGTCTGCAGGAACAACAGTGATGCTTACAGGAAGATCACCACGAACATCCACACCTACCACTTCTGCACGATCTTGGATTACCGCGTATTGAGTTGCATCGAAAGCGGCTTTAGGCAGCGCAATACCCGCCGCGATATCTACCGTACCGTTACCTGCTTCAACAGACAGTGGCGTTGGTAGTAACGTGGTTGATACGTCTTGTTTTACTAGGTCTTCGTTCTTCTCGAAACGAGACACAGCGCTCGCAAATACGTTGTTGTCATCTGGCGTACGTTTTAGGTTGTTACCCTCAAGGCCAGTCACGAAAGATGCAACGTCTTCTGTGTTAAGAGAAGCGATCATCTTAGGCTCTGCATTTGGTGCAGCAACGAAAGCGCCTGGCATGAAGTCGGTTTCAAAGAGCTGCCAGTATTCAGCAACAAGAGGAAGCACAACCTCTTCACCCGCAGCAAAACCATCAAACTTATCTGTTGGTTCTAGTTTGTGTAGATCACCCGTTACGCGAGAGATTTTAAACTGTTCGTTTTCAACATCCAGAATCAGACGAATGCTATGGAAGTAAATAGCCCAATCTTTTGAGTCAACCGCTTCACCTTGGTTAACCAGCGTCATGTTTACCTTGTTACAAGACGCCCACTCAGCCCCTAAGTCCTGACAAGCAAGACCTTCGTTTGCACCGTGGTTAGTCAACACTTGGTATTGAATATCAAGATTATTAGCCAACGAATTTACAACTTGTTGTTCAGAGCTTTGCAGCGCAGAGCAACCTGCTAATGTAGTGATAACAGAAACAGCAATCAGACTAGGTTTAAACATCTTACTTCCCCAAAAAAGTCAGTGGTTCAAAACGACAATGATAAAAATCTCGGCCCCTCAAATGCGAGGTACCTAACCGTTACATTCAACATACAACCTGTTATTTCTAAGCGTAAAATAAATAGAAATAGGAAGTGATCCAGCTCAAAAAATGACACTCAGCAAAAACAATAAAAACCTAATTTTCATGGAGTTACAATACACGTCAAAATCGAACAACTTGTTTTGACGAGTTTGCTGCGATCTAGGTCACTTATATTCATGAGTTACGACTGATTTTGTAAGATTTGGATCACGCCTAATTATTTTGTGAACCATTAGTAAGCGAATTACCTATTTACCTTTCGTGAAGTGACTCTCATTTATTCGTCGTCAAAACTCGTCAATATTTTTAGAAATGACGATTTTGTCGAATACCCCACTGGAGAAATTGCACTTAACCTCACGCTATTTTGCGTATAAAGTTTAAAGGTATCTTATCTGAGGACCATTCTATGTTTCGTCTCTTGACGCTAATATCATCTCTACTTGTTACTTTGACTCCTTTTTCCTCTTATGCAGAGCCACAGCATTGGTTAGCGAAAAAAGGGGAAACCGAACTTATGATTATTGGCTCGGTACATGTGGGGGATAAAACGATGTACCCACTCCCTAGAACGGTCATCCAGCATTTAAGCCAAAGCGCAGGGTTGATTATTGAAGCAGACGTCAGGAATTCTGAAGGCTTGGTTTACCCACAAACAACCATTCTTTCTAAAGATGTTTTAGACAGAGCTCAACGTCGCCACTTAATTGAAATTGCCCAAGATTTAGGTTTACCAGAAACTCAACTCCTAAATTCCCCACCTTGGATGGCGGCATTCACCATCCAACTCGCTTTAGTCAACAAACTGGGGTATGTCTCTGATAAAGGGGTCGACATGCACTTAATAGGACTCGCTGATAAAAAGCAAATCCCGGTCATTCCACTGGAGTCCGTGCAATTCCAAATCGATTTAATCGCAGGTCAATCAGAAGGCGGTAAAGAGATACTTCTCTCATCAATTGAAGAATATGATGGCGGAGAAGAGTTGGTTCAATGCTTGATAGAGAGTTGGAAGAGTGGTGATGGTAGCATGTTGGTCGAAGCCTCTTTGACCGATCATACAACAGAAGAGTTTAACCAAGCCTTTTTATACGAGCGTAATCGAGATTGGGCTAAAAAACTCGACACTGGCAGTGTTCTACCTCAGCAATCGGGTCGTTACACCGTTGTTGTTGGTGGCTTGCATTTAGTAGGTAAAGATAACCTGATTGAACTGCTTAAAAATCGGGGATTTAACATCAAACCACTGGGTAAGACGCGCCAAGCAAATTGTGATATCTAGTGATTGTTTGAAAAATGCCATTTAAATACAATTATTTAAATACAACCATTTAAAATTCATTCAAACTTTCTTATAAAACGCCGTTAAGCTAAGTGGATACAAAACAACTCATATGAAATTTAAATATTTATTCCTATACACGATTGGAATTATGCTCACTTCTTCGCTGTCTTATGCTAAACCGCCATGCAACGTAGAAGCTTTTCAAGCTATTGATATAACTCCGGAAGTAAAAGGCGGTGCTTTAGATAAAGAGAGTGGTCAATTTCTTATTACCGAAAAACCAATGATGCGTTGCGCGAACATCACGTTTTCAACAGCCCACACTCGAAATCGCGTTGCACATATGATGAACCAAGGCTTTGAAGCGGTTTACTATGATGGAAACACAAGCAAATCTCACTCATTAACGTTTGATGAAGACGATTTAAAAGCGGGTTACGTCAAGATTGGTCCAAATCACCCAAAGACCGCTTATGTCCGCTTCACTACTTCTGAAACTCCTATCAATACTATCTCGTGTGACATCAAGTAATAAATTTACTCACTCTAAAAAATGAAAAGGCCCTACATTTCTGTAGAGCCTTCCTCTCAATACGTGTCGGTGAAGTGCCATATTCGAACATCAGGCGAACCCCAATTTGATTCGATACTATTGAAGTCTAAAATTACTAGCGCTAAAAACGACGAAAGCCTGCTCATTGAGCAGGCTTTCTAAAAGTGGTCGGTGAAGAGGGATTCGAACCCCCGACCCTCTGGTCCCAAACCAGATGCGCTACCAAGCTGCGCTATTCACCGAGATGTTTAACTGAGGAATTGTCCCCGTCAACGAATGCGTATATTACGGATTCTGAACTGTGGCGCAAGTGCTTTTTACAAAAAAACCTTAGGTCTTAATTCGTTTGATGAATAACTGAACACTAGCACGTAAAATGTGACTGATAACTCACAACAAAATACAGTTTATTAACCTTAGCAACATAATTGATCCAGATCAGTGTGCAACAAGACACCGCCATTTAGTTTATTCCTGTCGGGAACATCTTGGAGGAAACGTATGGACTTTTGGCTTGATCTCCTATTTGGTAATGCAGTGGGTCTATCGTCAATGATAGTAATTTTTGGGGCAATTGGTCTGATGTTATTTTACGGCGGTTTCTTCATATACAAGATCATGAACGACAAATCTCCTCACTAGATCTCGCTTAGCTCTAGAAACGCTTTGCACCGGAGTCGGTTACTTGCCTACTCCGGTTTTTTATTTGATCTCAATGCACCACTCATTGATATAATCCTATTATTCTTCCCTGTTCTTAATGAGATTACTGCTATGTCTCACGACGACGATTTTGATCTATTTCAACAGATGATGGGCGATGTAAAGCCAATCACTCAAGACACCACCGAACACAAAAAAGTACACCAAGTAACAGAAGCACAGCTCGCAAAACGCGAAGCAGCAATCTGGTTAACGGAAGATGACCCAGAATACCTATCACTTGATCACGCTGAAATGCTCAAGCCAGAGGACTTTGTTGAGTTCAAACGTGATGGTGTACAGGACGGGGTTTACCGCAAACTTCGCCTTGGTAAGTATCCAATCCAAGCTCGCTTGGGTTTGCACCGTAAAACATTGAAAGAAGCACGTGATGAAGTCGTGACGTTTTTAAAGCAATGCCTATCAATGGACATTAGAACGGTCGTTATCGTCCATGGTCGAGGAGAACGCTCAAATCCACCTGCAATGATGAAAAGTTTTGTTAGCAGTTGGCTACGACAAATAAAGGAAGTCCAATGCTTCCATAGTGCGCAACGCTTTCACGGTGGAACTGGAGCCGTTTACGTCCTACTTAGAAAAAGTGCGGAAAAGAAATTAGAAACCCGCGAACGTCACCAAAAACGGTTAGGCTAAATTTCACCCTAATGCTAGAATGCCCGCCCTTATTCTTCCTTCCCCTTAAAGGAAGGGAGCTTCATTCGCCGTTGTGAAACGTTAGGAGACAAAAATGTCACAAGACAACGCTAAACGATTAAATAAATTCATCAGTGAAACGGGGTTTTGCTCACGCCGTGAAGCAGACAGACTGATTGAGCAAGGCCGTGTCACCATTAATGGCAACAAACCTGAAATGGGGACAAAAGTGCTACCTGGTGATGATGTTTGTGTGGATGGTAAGCCAGTGGCAGCAAAAGAGAAGCCGATTTATATCGCTCTCAATAAACCAACAGGCATCACCTGTACAACTGAGAGAGACGTCCCTGGAAACATCGTTGATTTCATCGGCCATCAAAAACGTATCTTTCCGATCGGCCGCTTAGACAAACCCTCTGATGGTCTGATCTTTTTGACCAACGATGGCGATATCGTCAACAAAATCCTCCGTGCTGGCAACAGCCACGAAAAAGAGTACGTTGTGCGCGTGGACAAACCGATTACAGGTGAGTTTCTCAAACAGATGTCGAGCGGCGTTAAGATTCTCGACACAGTCACCCTACCTTGTAAGGTAACGAAAGAAACTAAATTCTCTTTCCGTATTGTGCTCACTCAAGGACTTAACCGTCAGATCCGTCGCATGTGTGAAGCGCTGGGCTATGAAGTATTCAAGCTGCGTCGCGTACGCATCATGAATATCTCTCTTGATGGTATTCCGAATGGAAAATGGCGTTACCTAAGTGACGAAGAAGTGGCAGAGATCCTAGCAATGTGTGAAGGCTCGGTAGGTACAGAAGAAGCATCAAAAACAGACTCTAGAGGTCGCAACATTCGTAAAGCGACCGACGCGAAGCTGTTTGATAGCCGTGAAGAAAACCAAGATTCTACTGCTCGTCGTAACCAGAAGACACGAACTTTCCGCGGTAACAATGCTGATGAATTCCGTCATGCACCAAACTCGAAAAAAGGTCAACAAAAGCGTCGTCAGCGTGATGATGAAGGCGGACGTCCAGCTAAAGAACATTACAAAGCGAAACCACAAGGTGAACGCAGCAGACCGCAAGGCGAGCATGGTAAATCACACCGTAAACCAGATGCATCGAGCAATACGCATTCAGCAAACAAGCCTCAATCACCGAGTAAGCCTAAGCAGCATTACATGAACCCAAATGCCGCGAAACCAAGTAAACCAGCTAAACGCACTGGTGGTACATTGAGTCTGAAGAAGTAACGCTTCACTGACAGGCAAGATCAAAAAAGGACGCTCATGAGCGTCCTTTTTATTTGTCATGAGTTTACAAACAAAGAGGTGCAAACTGACCGCGAGTTAAGTTCAGCAAATCTCTCGGGGCTAACTCAATTTCTAAACCACGTTTACCAGCACTCACACAGATTGTGTCTTGCTCTACTGCGCTTTCGTGCAAAAAAGTAGGTAAGGCTTTCTTCTGCCCTAGTGGGCTAATTCCACCAACGACATAACCTGTGGTCTTTTGCGCGATTTCCGGATCAGCCATATCGGCCTTTTTGCCCTTCGCTGCTTTCGCCGCCAGTTTTAGGTTCAGCTTTTGATCAACAGGGATAATCGCAACCGCAAGGTTCTTTGGCTCCCCGTTCAAGCAGAACAACAAGGTTTTAAATACTGTTTTCGGATCCTGCCCCAGTACTTCAGCAGCCTCCAAGCCATAACTATCGGCTCTAGGGTCATGCTCATACTGATGAATCGTGTGTGGAATTTTTTTCTTTTTCGCAAGATTAATGGCCGGAGTCATCAAGATTCTCCTCATAAAAACAAAAAGCGCAGACTGAATTGGATCTGCGCTTTTAGTTAATGATATCAGCGAGTTTGAGTCAATCGCTTTTTCTCTGTTGGGTTACTGATCAATCGCCGTATCAACTAAATACGTGATTTCACCTGAAGGGGCATACTCATTAACATCAATAGGGCTGTGTGTTTCTAAATAATCCTTCAGAACCTCAGCATCGGTAAAACCTGTATTTACATACCCTGGATGATCGTCGATTTTAGGGTAACCATCTCCACCAGCAGCATTATAGCTTGGTACGGTAAAGCGGTAATTACCATCTAAGCGAAGTTGCTTATTACCAATGAACACATTGGTTACCTCACCATTATTGATACTCATCGCAATGCCGGCAAACTGTGCATAAGCCCCAGAGTCAACAGGCTTAGTTGCAACGACATTTAGATAATCTAATACCTCTTTACCCGTCATATCAACGTAAGAAACCATATTGCCAAATGGCTGAACAGTGAGCACGTCTTTATAAGTAATATCACCCGCAGCAATCGAATCTCGAACACCACCAGAATTCATTACAGCGAAATCTGCTTTCGCACGTTCCATGTGAGCCGTTGCAATTAATCGACCTAAGTTTGTTTGCTGGTAACGAACCACATTGCGGTCACCCTCAAGCTTACCGTTAGATTCTGCAATCTTCACGTTTAGCTTACCCTGACCTTTTTCTTGATAAGGACGAAGAAACTCAAGCATCATTTCGTCTTGTTTAATCTCTTCTTGGATAAAGACTCGTTGCGACTGCCCATCAACTTTAACTTTCTTTTTCAAGTTTACAGGGATCAGATCGTAGCTCACCATCGAGAGTTCGCCATTACGAAACTCGTAATCGGCGCGTCCCACATATTTCCCCCACTCATGTGCCTGAACAATAAAGGTACCATTTTGTTTATCGGGCTGACATTCATCACCTGGTTTAAAGTTCTTTTTGATAACGTTTGGACCTTCCATGCACACAGGTTCTTGTGAGTGTCCTCCAACGATCATGTCGAGATCGCCGTCATTCAAATAACGAGCTAACGCCACATCGCCAGGAGCATTGATGCCTCTATTACCATTTTCATAGTGTCCCATATGCGTGACAGCAAAAATCAGATCTGGATACTCTGTCTCTTTCAGTTCTGCAATCAACTTCTTGGCTTCTTCTTTTGGGTCACGGAAGTCAATTTGTTCAATGAACTCAGGGTTGCCAAGTTTCGCTGTGTCTTCGGTTGTAAGACCAATGACCGCAATTTTAATGCCCTGCTTGTTAAACATCGCGTATGGTTGGAATAAACGCTTGCCAGTATTTTTATCGTAAATATTGGCAGACAACATCGGAAAGTTTGCCCACTCTTGCTGCTTGAATAGCACATCCAATGGATTATCAAACTCATGATTACCTAGAGCCATCGCATCGTAACCAATTTTGCTCATGCCTTTGAAATCCGGCTCGGCATCTTGTAAATCAGACTCAGGTACTCCTGTGTTGATGTCACCACCAGAAAGCAATAACACGCTCCCCCCCTCAGCCTGTATTTCTTCGCGCAAATCATCGATTAACGTTTTACGCGCCGCCATGCCATATTCACCGTATCGATTTTGCCAAAAGCGACCATGATGATCGTTAGTGTGCAATACGGTCAATTTATAGGTTGTATCGGCATTCCAATCTGGTACAGGTTGCGTAGCACACCCAGCTAACGAGGCCAAGATAGCGGCACTCAAAACAGTTTTGATCATCAGACGCTGATTCATTTATTTACCTTTTTCTTATTGGGATTACTGACGCACATTTTAAGCATTGGATCTATTTGAAAACCACGTGCACCCTAACACATTGATTTAATAATTATGATGCATTGTTTAGCAATAACAAATTCATCAGTAACAAGTTTGAGAATTCACGGCTTTTCAGATAAAAAAATAGCCAACATCGGTTGGCTATAGTATTTGTTACCACCAGTCATCTGGCGTTTACTTGATATCTATATCTGCAAAGCTCTTGATCAGATCATCAAGCGATTTCATTTGTGCTAAGAATGGCTCTAACTTGTCTAGAGGCAGTGCAGATGGGCCATCACAACGCGCTTGGTCTGGGTTTGGGTGCGCTTCGATAAATAGACCTGCGATGCCTGTCGCTAGACCCGCTTTAGCAAGCTCAACTGTCTGCTCACGACGGCCGCCAGATGCTGCGCCTGATGGGTCACGCATTTGTAGTGAGTGCGTTACGTCAAAGATGATTGGGCTACCTTTCGAAGCATTTTTCATCACACCAAAACCAAGCATGTCTACAACTAGGTTATCGTAACCGTGGCAAGAACCGCGCTCACATAGGATGATCTTGTCGTTACCGCATTCTGCGAACTTCTCAACGATGTTACCCACTTGACCAGGGCTCATAAATTGAGGTTTCTTCACGTTGATAACCGCACCTGTTTTAGCCATAGCTTCAACAAGGTCAGTTTGACGAGCTAGGAATGCAGGAAGCTGAATAACGTCTACCACGTCAGCGACAGGTTGAGCTTGTGCTTCAGTGTGAACGTCCGTGATGATCTTTACACCAAAAGTGTCTTTCAGCTCCTGAAAGATTTTCATACCTTCTTCCAGACCTGGACCACGGTATGAATGAACAGAACTGCGGTTTGCTTTGTCAAACGACGCCTTAAATACGTAAGGAATACCAAGTTTTTCCGTTACTTTTACGTAGTGCTCACAGATCTGCATCGCAAGATCACGAGACTCAAGAACGTTCATACCTGCAAATAGGGTGAATGGCTTGTCGTTAGCAACCTGAATGTCGCCGATATTAACGATTTTCTGTTCCATTTTGATTCTCTTTTTCTGTCCACGATACGCCACAGTTCGGCACATCGATAAAATTAGTGAAGTGTGACGTGCGTTTCACTCATCACATTAACTTGTGATTTTAGTAGCTCGGAAGCCGGATCGTCAGGGCATTGGTCAATAAAGTACTGAAAATCTGATACCGCTACTTGAGGGCACTCTAGCTGTTGGAAAATAAAACCACGGTCACGAATTTCGTATGGGTCATCTGGCACAAATGTTAGAGCAAGATTTGTACAACGTAATGCCAGCGTATAATGCTCTTCACGCAACATCGCACTTTTAATCAACGCCAACCAGCGACCAATAATTGTTGGGTTGTCAGCTTCCTCAAAATGTTCAGGCTTTAGCTGAGCTAGCGGTCCTTCTTGGCCAATAAGCCAAGCTTGAAGAATCCTTTCACCTACATACTCACCATTAAATGGGTTGATGTAGTCTGGCTTCTTATGCATCCAGTCGACTTTTAACAGGAACTGAGTAGGGAAAGTAACTCCCTTCAACGGGAACCCCAGCTTTTTGCCTAGGTATAACAAAATCGAACCTAAGCTCACAGGAATACCTTTTCTGCGCTCCAACACTTTATCGATGAAGCTGTTGTCCGAAATAAAGTATTCCTGCTCGTCGCCTTTGAACCCCCACTCGTGGAAAAACAGTCGTAGGAATGCATCAAATCGTTGCTCTTCATCGGTTTCATGAACAAGCGTGGCTTCTGCATCTTTGTAAAGACGCTCTAACTCTTGTTTCGCCCAATGTACTTTGGTTTCTGGGTTAATCGCTTTGTTTAGCTCAAGCGCACCTTCCACCAACGGTATATTGTCAAAATCTTCGTCAAAAAACTCTAACATGACGTCTATCCAAATAACGTAGGGCTCTTAGACACAGCAATGTTTGCAGCCATGACCAACCAACCTAATGCGCCGAAAAAGCCAAATATCTTCAGTAGGTTGTTTTTCGCAAGTTTCAATGAGAAGAATCCAAGCGCAATGTACGCCAGTACGCAGGTGATTTTGTTTGTTAACCACGGTGCGGCATCGGTAAACGGGATGAAACCCGTAATGAAAATAAGCGCGATACCTGACACTAGCAATGCAGTATCAACGATGTGGGGAAACACTTTCAAAAAGCGATTATTTCGCTTCGGTGAGTTCATCATCATTAACACGAATCGGATCGATAGTAGCGTCGCGCTGAGAGCGATCGTCACTAAGTGTATGTGTTTTAGAGCTACGTACATTTTTCTTCTCTTTTTAGTTAGTGTTTGCTGACTTCCATGATTAACTGGCCAGACAACCAAGTGTTACTCGATCGTTACCGCCATAATCTTTTTCCGTAGCGACCTGTTGGTAACCAAAGCCACGCATTATCTCACGCACCGCCTCACCTTGATCATAACCATGTTCAAATGCCAGCCAACCGCCCACTTCAAGATACTGACGAGCAAGATCCGAGATATGACGAATATCAGCTAAGCCATTCTCTTTAGCAACTAATGCAGATTTTGGCTCAAAGCGCACATCGCCTTGGGATAAATGTGGATCTTTTTCATCAATATATGGCGGGTTGGAGACAATTAAAGCAAACTTCGTACCTTCTGTAATAGGCTCAAACCAACTGCCTTGAGCAAAGGTCACATTTTTGATGTTTAGCTGCTCAGCATTGTACTCTGCAAGTGCTTTCGCTTCTTGCTTAAGGTCTACGCCCATCACTTGACGCTTTGGCATTTCAGATGCAAGCGCGATGGCGATAGCTCCCGTCCCCGTTCCAAGATCTAAAATAGGCCCAGTCTGCTCGTAGGTCTTATCGAGTGCAACTTCGACCAAACGTTCTGTATCCGGTCTTGGGATCAAGGTAGAGGGAGAAACTTTGAATGGTAAAGACCAAAACTCTCGCTCACCAATAATATAAGCGACGGGTTCACCAGTTAAACGTCGTTCAAGTAGAGCGTCAAACTGAGATTTTTGCTCTGCTTCTAATGCTTTTTCTGGCCAGGTCAGCAGGTAAGTTCGTGGTTTGCCAAGGACATGGCAAAGGAGTACAGCTGCATCGAGAGAAGGCGACTCTTTGCCGCCTTCTGCCAGTTTCGCCGTCGCACTTTTCAGTGCTTGCTCAATCGATTGAACTTGGCTCATCGATTAGCCGTTCTCTGCGAGCGCCGCAAGTTGGTCTGCTTGGTGCTCTTGAATCACAGGATCAATCAAGCTCTGCAGGTCACCTTCCATCACTTCGTTCAAACGATAGATGGTCAGGTTGATACGGTGATCAGACACACGACCTTGTGGGTAGTTGTATGTACGAATACGGTCACTACGGTCACCAGAACCTAGAAGGTTACGACGTGTATCAGACACTTCTGCGGCACGACGCTCTTCTTCCGCTTGAACGATACGAGCAGCAAGAACCGCCATTGCTTTCGCTTTGTTCTTGTGCTGTGAACGCTCATCCTGACACTCTACTACCGTACCCGTTGGTAAGTGGGTAATACGAATTGCAGAATCCGTGGTGTTAACGTGCTGACCACCCGCGCCAGATGCACGGAACGTATCGATTTTCAGGTCTGCTGCTTTGATTTCAGGCAGATCCGCTTCAGGGATTTCCGCCATTACTGCTACTGTACAAGCAGAAGTATGCACACGGCCTTGAGATTCAGTTGCAGGAACACGCTGTACACGGTGACCGCCTGACTCAAATTTCAACACGCCGTATGCACCGTCGCCGCTTACTTTCGCGATCATCTCTTTGTAACCACCGTGCTCTGCCTCGTTTGAAGACATGACTTCGATGCGCCAGCCACGCTTTTCTGCGTACTTGCTGTACATACGGAATAGATCACCCGCGAAGATACCCGCTTCGTCGCCACCCGCACCTGCACGAATTTCTAGGAAACAGTTACGATCATCGTTCGGATCTTTTGGCAGAAGAAGAATCTGTAACTCATCAGTAAGACGCTCAATCGTCGCTTTCGCTTCTTTGATTTCTTCTTGCGCCATTTCACGCATTTCTTCGTCGTCTTCGTTTGCCATCTCTTCAGCGGCGACAAGATCTTCTTGTGCTTGTTGATAAGCTTGGAAGCACTTGGTTACTTCTTCTAGCTGAGAGTACTCTCTTGATAGAGCACGGAATTTGTCCTGATTTCCAATTACATCAGGATCACCAAGAAGATGTTGAACTTCTTCGTAACGTTCTACTAGCGTTTCTAGCTTAGTCAGAATAGAGGCTTTCATAGTGTCGTTTTCTTAATAAAAAGCGTGAGTTATAGATCATCCAAGCCAAGTGTTTGGCGGATAATCGTTAATTTTGCTGGTTCGCCTTGCTCTGCTGCACTTTGCAATGCGCGAGTTGGAGCGTGAATCAGTTTGTTGGTGAGTTTATTACTCAGCTCGCGCAGCACTTTCTCCGGATCTGCGCCTGCCGCTAAAGATTGCAAACTTTTGCTCAGTAACTCTTCACGAATTTCGTTGGCTGATTTGCGATAGTCGCGAATACTATCGACGGCTTGCAGTGAACGCAACCATGTCATAAATGCAGCGCTTTCTTCACTAACAATCGCTTCAGCTTGAATCGCTTCGACTTTACGCTGCTCAATGTTGCTGTCGATGATAGATTGCAAGTCATCAACAGAATACAGATATGCGTCGTTCAGTTCACCGACTTCCGACTCCACATCTCGCGGCACCGCAATATCGACTAACAAGATAGGTTGATGTCGGCGCTGCTTTAGAGCCGTTTCGACCATACCTTTGCCAATAATAGGCAATGGGCTCGCCGTTGAGCTAATCACAATATCCGCTTTCGCCAAATGTTCAGGAATTTCGTTCAAACTGATCACTTCTGCGCCAAATTGGTCCGCTAAGCCTTGCGCGCGCTCTTTAGTGCGGTTCGCGACAATCATTTTTGTGCAACCGTTGGACGCTAAATGCTTCGCGACCAATTCAATCGTCTCGCCCGCACCAACTAAAAGCACGGTTGAATCTGATAACGACTCAAAAATATGTTTTGCCAGTGTACATGCCGCATAAGCCACGGACACGGCATTACCACCAATATCTGTCTCTGTTCTTACCCGTTTGGCGACTGAGAACGTCTTTTGAAACAGTTTATCAATCGAGGCATCGACAGCTTGATGATCTCGCGAGTCAGAAAATGCTTGCTTTACCTGCCCCAAAATTTGAGGCTCACCCAACACCAGAGAGTCAAGACCGCACGATACGCGCATCAAATGCTTTATTGCAGCTTGTTCTTCATGAACATACAAACTCGGCATTAAATCTTCGCGGCTCACTTGATGAAATTGAGCAAGCCAATCGATCAACTTGTTTCGCGCTCCTTGCTTAACATCGCAGTACAACTCAGTTCGGTTACAGGTTGAAACAATCACACTGCCGTTAACCGCTTCGTGCTCTCTAAGTTGCTCGAGTGCAGGGCCGAGTTTATCCGGACCAAACGCCACCTTCTCTCGCAAGTCGACAGACGCTGTATTGTGATTAATTCCAATAGCAAGCAAGGACATCTAACGTGGTATCTCTGGGATAGGTTATAAAATAGGTCCAGAATTTTACTGTAAGCACGCATTTATTGAAAGGGTAAGCCGGATTTGTTTTCCTAAGTGCGACTTTTCAATGCTATAGTTGTGAGCGATTCCCGATGAAACTGATTAATAAGCCATCAAACATGACGTTACGCTCCTTTATTCTTTTTTTCTTGTCGAGCTTACTGCTCGCTGGTTGTTCGTCCGTTCCTGAAAGTGTTACCAGCGTTGAATGGCAAGCTCATGAGCAGCGACTCGAAACCATCCAAGATTTTCAAGCAACGGGGAAACTTGGTTATATTGGCCCAGACCAAAGACAAAATTTAAACTTCTACTGGAAACATTCTTCAGCACTAAGCCAGTTGCGTTTAACAACGATTCTCGGACAAACGGCATTAAAGCTCACCATCACCCCACAAGGCGCCACAGTAGAAACTTACGATGATCAGGTCCTTTCTTCTCGCAGTGCTAATCAGCTGATTTACCGTCTTACAGGGTTGATGATGCCCGTCGATCACATGCCTGACTGGCTATTAGGTCTACCGACCGATGCCGACAAATTCCAACTGTCTCCAACCAATACACTGCAAGCGTTAAACAAACAAATTGGTTTAAATGATTGGAGTATCGCTTATCAACGATATGGCGACGTTCAATGGCATGAACAGTCTCTCCCTCTGCCAAATAAGCTGAAACTCACCACAGCTGATGTCAAAATAAATCTAGTGATCACAAAATGGAACATCACCCAATGATTGAACTTTCAACACGCTGGCCATCACCAGCGAAATTGAATCTCTTTCTATATATCAACGGCCGTACAGAGAATGGCTACCACGAGTTACAAACCTTATTCCAATTCGTCGATCACGGCGATGAGCTCACCATTCAAGCGAACCATTCTGGTGATATTACGATTTCTCCAGAGATAGAAGGTGTGCCTCTTCAAGACAATTTAATTTGGAAAGCAGCAACCGCGCTTCAAGCTTACTCAAACTGCCCTTTTGGCGCGCATATTGAGCTACAGAAAGTGCTGCCTATGGGTGGAGGCATTGGTGGGGGCTCATCGAATGCAGCTACAGCATTAGTGGCACTGAATTACTTATGGCAACTGAATCTAACTGACGACGAACTGGCTGAAATAGGTTTAAAACTAGGCGCAGACGTGCCCGTATTTGTGCGCGGATTTGCAGCTTTTGCTGAAGGTGTTGGTGAAAAACTCTCTCCTGCTTATCCCGAAGAAAAGTGGTATTTAGTCGTCAGACCGAATGTATCTATCGCAACCGTCGACGTTTTTTGTCATCCAGATCTAACGCGAAACACCCCAAAACGAGATCTAGAAACACTTTTAAATACGCCAAGCGTAAACGATTGCGAAAAAATTGTACGAATGCTCTACCCAGAGGTTGATAAGCAACTTTCTTGGCTGCTACAATACGCGCCGTCAAGATTGACGGGGACAGGATCTTGCGTTTTTGCTGAATTTTCGAGCAAATCTGAAGCAGAAACTATCCTTGCACAACTCTCTGATAAAGTCTCGGCATTTGTCGCTCAAGGGCGCAATATTTCGCCATTAAAAGAGACTTTGGCTGAATACCAATCAGCCTCACACCGACCTATTTAAACTGGACGCAAACCCGAGGTTTCCACCGTGCCTGATATGAAGCTATTTGCTGGTAACGCAACACCTGAACTAGCCCAACGTATTGCTGATCGTCTTTACATCTCTCTTGGTGATGCATCTGTTTCTCGCTTTTCTGATGGCGAAGTTGCAGTTCAAATCAATGAGAATGTTCGTGGTAGCGATGTTTTCATCATTCAATCCACTTGTGCACCGACTAACGACAACCTAATGGAATTGGTTGTTATGATTGATGCAATGCGCCGTGCTTCAGCAGGCCGTATCACTGCAGTTATCCCTTACTTCGGCTACGCTCGCCAAGACCGTCGTGTACGTTCTGCGCGTGTGCCAATTACTGCAAAAGTTGTTGCTGATTTCCTATCTAACGTTGGTGTTGACCGCGTTCTAACTATCGACCTACATGCAGAGCAAATTCAAGGCTTCTTCGATGTACCTGTAGACAACATCTTCGGCACGCCAGTGCTACTTGAAGATATGCAGGCTCGCGGTCTAGATAACCCTGTAGTGGTATCTCCTGACCTAGGTGGCGTTGTTCGTGCTCGTGCAACAGCAAAAGCACTAGGCGACATCGACATCGCAATCGTAGATAAGCGTCGTCCACGTGCAAACGTTTCTGAAGTAATGAACCTAATCGGTGATGTTGAAGGTCGTGACTGTGTGATCGTTGATGACATGATCGACACAGGTGGCACACTATGTAAAGCAGCTGAAGCACTAAAAGAGCGCGGTGCTAAGCGTGTATTCGCTTACGCTACTCACGCAGTATTCTCAGGCAACGCTGCGGATAACATCAAGAACTCAGTTCTTGACCAAGTTATCGTAACTGACTCTATCTCTCTGTCTAAAGAGATGGCTGCAACAGGTAAAGTGACAACACTAAGCCTATCTCGCATGCTAGCTGAAGCGATTCGTCGTATCAGCAACGAAGAGTCAATCTCTGCAATGTTCAACTAATACGAACATTTCAGTTACACTGATTTCAAAAGCACCCCTCTTTGGGGTGTTTTTTTATTTGTACTGATAACTAGAAAATCCCTTGGTCGCCCACCGCGAGTTTTCTGTGCTATCATACTGCGCTTTTTGAGATTCCAGAGAGATCCTAACCTTGAGTCAACAAATCAAACTTCTTGTTGGTCTTGCTAATCCAGGACCAGAATACGCCAGAACTCGTCACAATGCGGGCGCTTGGGTTGTAGAAGAATTAGCACGCGTTCACAACGTTACACTGAAGAACGAACCAAAGTTTTTTGGTCTAACAGGACGCATTATGGTCAATGGCCAGGATCTCCGTTTGCTTATCCCAACCACCTTCATGAATCTATCAGGTAAATCGATCGCAGCGCTTGCGAAATTTTATCAAATTAAACCTGAAGAGATCATGGTTGCTCATGACGAGCTAGACTTACCGCCAGGTGTCGCTAAGTTTAAAAAAGGTGGGGGGCACGGTGGACACAACGGTCTGCGTGACACCATTAGCAAACTGGGCAATAACAAAGATTTTTATCGTCTTCGTATTGGCATTGGTCATCCGGGACACAAAGATAAAGTGGCGGGTTTTGTATTAGGTAAAGCGCCAGCTAAAGAGCAAGAGCTTTTAGATGCAGCAGCTGATGAGGCTGTTCGTTGTCTAGATATCCTGATTAAGGATGGCCTATCTAAAGCACAAAATCGCCTCCACACGTTCAAAGCTGAATAAGGTTACTATCATGGGTTTTAAATGTGGCATCGTTGGTCTACCTAACGTAGGTAAATCAACTCTGTTCAACGCACTAACTAAAGCGGGTATCGAAGCAGCAAACTTCCCGTTCTGTACCATTGAACCAAACACTGGTGTGGTTCCTGTGCCAGATCTACGTCTAGACGCACTAGCTAAGATCGTTAACCCACAGAGAGTTCTTCCAACGACGATGGAGTTCGTGGACATCGCTGGTCTTGTTGCTGGTGCATCACGTGGTGAAGGTTTAGGTAACAAATTCCTAGCTAACATCCGTGAAACAGACGCGATTGGCCACGTTGTACGTTGTTTTGAAAACGAAAACATTGTTCATGTTTCAGGTAAAGTTTCACCTATCGAAGATATCGAAGTGATCAACCTCGAACTTGCAATGGCTGATCTAGATTCTTGTGAGCGAGCGATTCAACGTAACGCGAAGAAGGCAAAAGGCGGCGATAAAGACGCAAAATTTGAACTAACCGTACTAGAAAAACTGTTACCAGTACTAACTGAAGGCGGCATGGCACGCACAGTTGAGCTATCTAAAGAAGAGTTAGCAGCAATCGGCTATCTAAACTTCCTAACACTGAAGCCAACTATGTACATTGCAAACGTAAACGAAGATGGCTTCGAAAATAACCCATATCTAGATGCGGTTCGTGAGTTCGCAGAAAAAGAAAACAATGTCGTTGTACCTGTATGTGCAGCTATCGAATCTGAACTATCTGAACTAGAAGATGAAGATCGCGAAGAATTCCTAGCAGATATGGGGATCGAAGAGCCGGGCCTGAACCGTGTAATTCGCTCTGGTTACGAACTACTGACTCTACACACCTACTTCACAGCAGGTGTTAAAGAAGTACGTGCTTGGACAATCCCTGTTGGTGCAACTGCGCCTCAGGCGGCAGGTAAGATCCACACTGACTTCGAGAAAGGCTTTATTCGTGCAGAAGTAGTTGGTTACGACGATTTCATCCAATTCAATGGTGAAAATGGCGCAAAAGACGCAGGTAAATGGCGTCTAGAAGGTAAAGACTACATCGTAAAAGATGGCGATGTTGTACACTTCCGCTTCAATGTTTAATTAAATGAATGAATTCTAAACACTTCATTTACACTAAAAGCCAGCTGTTAAGCTGGCTTTTTTAATACCTTAAGTAAATGAACAAAAATAAATTACGCAACTGCAAGCTAATTTATTTCCAGTTTTAGATCATAAACACGCCTCTTTGTTTAAAAAGGAAGCGAACGAGGTTTTTTCCGAAATTTATTAAAAAAAACTGTTGACGGATCTCACTCAACTTCGCATAATGCGCGCCGTTCCCAACGACAAGGCAACAAAGCGTTGAGAACAAAAAATATGGTTTTGGCTACGTAGCTCAGCTGGTTAGAGCACATCACTCATAATGATGGGGTCACAGGTTCGAATCCCGTCGTAGCCACCATTCCTAAATGTTCTTTTTATCAGAGCAGTTAGGAATAGATGCGGAAGTGGCGGAATTGGTAGACGCACCAGATTTAGGTTCTGGCGCCGCAAGGTGTGAGAGTTCAAGTCTCTCCTTCCGCACCATATTTTAAATAGTCATTGTGACTATTGCCTGCAGGTCTATCGCCAAGCGGTAAGGCAGCGGCTTTTGATGCCGCCATTCCCTGGTTCGAATCCAGGTAGACCTGCCATTATTCAAGTGAGATTCCTTTATAAAAGGGGTTGTCACTGAGAGCGTGAAGGTTTATATTGTCTCGCTCCAAAAGATGGCTACGTAGCTCAGCTGGTTAGAGCACATCACTCATAATGATGGGGTCACAGGTTCGAATCCCGTCGTAGCCACCATAAACAACGTTATTTAGGTTTTTACCAATTACCTTGATAACTACAGAATAAGTTGCGGAAGTGGCGGAATTGGTAGACGCACCAGATTTAGGTTCTGGCGCCGCAAGGTGTGAGAGTTCAAGTCT
>NZ_JAWOWL010000041.1:0-49298 GCF_033340395.1 Vibrio sp. 1159
TTGTATTCTAAGGTGCCTAAGTCTCCAACTTCGGTGTCACCTAAGTTCAGGCCTAGCTCGACTTGAACAGTGGACTCAGAGGCGTTCGACAACGTCACTTTGAAATTGGCTGTATCCCCCTCATTGATGGTGCCAGCATCGGTAATAGTCACGCTTGGACGGTCATCATCCGGATCAGGTCCTGGCCCCGTACCGTCATCCACTATCGTTGCCGTCCCCGTATCGCTGCCTTGCACTGCGCCAATGCCAGTCACCGTCACACTGAAATCTTCAGGGCCTTCGTACACCGCGTCATCAATAGAAGCAATGCGCACATCAAACTCAGTTTGCCCTGCTGGCACCGTCACCACGCCATCGTTTGGCACTGCAACCCAACCACTTCCCGTGTTGTATTCTAGGGTGCCCAAATCTCCAACTTCGGTATCACCAAGATTAAGACCCAGTTCCACCTGCGTTTCCGCTTCAGACGCGTTCGATAAGGTGACTTTGAAGTTGGCTGTCTCACCCTCATTGATGGTGCCAGCGTCTGAAATAATCACATTCGGGCGGTCATCATCCGGATCAGGGCCCGGACCACTGCCATCATCCACTATCGTTGCCGTACCCGTATCGCTGCCTTGCACTGCCCCAATGCCGGTTACTGTCACGCTGAAATCTTCAGGGCCTTCATAAACGGCGTCATCAGTGGAAGCGATGCGCACATCAAACTCAGTTTGCCCCGCTGGCACCGTCACCACGCCATCGTTTGGCACTGCAACCCAACCACTTCCCGTGTTGTATTCCAAGGTACCTAAGTCACCGGCTTCGGTATCGCCGAGATTAAGACCCAACTCCACTTGCGTTTCCGCTTCAGAGGCGTTCGATAAGGTGACTTTGAAGTTCGCCGTATCCCCCTCATTGATGGTGCCAGCATCGGTAATAGTCACGCTTGGACGGTCATCATCCGGATCAGGGCCCGGGCCACTGCCGTCATCCACTATCGTTGCCGTACCGGTATCGCTACCTTGCACTGCGCCAATGCCGGTTACTGTCACGCTGAAATCTTCAGGGCCTTCATAAACAGCGTCATCAATAGAAGCGATACGCACATCAAACTCAGTTTGCCCTGCTGGCACCGTTACTACGCCATCGTTTGGCACTGCAACCCAACCGGAGCCTGTGTTGTATTCTAAGGTACCTAAGTCTCCAACTTCGGTATCGCCAAGATTAAGACCCAATTCCACTTGCGTTTCCGCTTCAGACGCGTTCGACAGCGTCACTTTGAAGTTCGCTGTGTCACCCTCATTGATGGTGCCAGCGTCTGAAATAGTCACGCTTGGACGATCATCATCCGGATCGGGGCCTGGACCCGTGCCGTCATCCACAATCGTTGCCGTTCCCGTATCGCTACCTTGCACCGCCCCAATGCCAGTCACCGTCACACTGAAATCTTCAGGGCCTTCGTACACCGCGTCATCAATAGAAGCAATGCGCACATCAAACTCAGTTTGCCCTGCTGGCACCGTCACCACGCCATCGTTTGGCACTGCAACCCAACCACTTCCCGTGTTGTATTCTAGGGTGCCCAAATCTCCAACTTCGGTATCACCAAGATTAAGACCCAGTTCCACCTGCGTTTCCGCTTCAGACGCGTTCGATAAGGTGACTTTGAAGTTGGCTGTCTCACCCTCATTGATGGTGCCAGCATCTGAAATAGTCACATTCGGGCGGTCATCATCCGGATCAGGGCCCGGACCACTGCCATCATCCACTATCGTTGCCGTTCCCGTATCGCTGCCTTGCACCGCCCCAATGCCAGTCACCGTGACACTGAAATCTTCTGGGCCTTCATAAACGGCGTCATCAGTGGAAGCAATGCGCACATCAAACTCAGTTTGCCCCGCCGGCACCGTCACCACGCCATCGTTTGGCACTGCAACCCAACCACTTCCCGTGTTGTATTCCAAGGTGCCTAAGTCACCGGCTTCGGTATCGCCGAGATTAAGACCCAACTCTACTTGCGTTTCCGCTTCAGAGGCGTTCGACAGCGTCACTTTGAAGTTCGCAGTCTCACCCTCATTAATGGTGCCAGCGTCTGAAATAGTCACGCTTGGACGGTCATCATCCGGATCAGGTCCTGGCCCCGTACCGTCATCCACTATCGTTGCCGTCCCCGTATCGCTGCCTTGCACTGCGCCAATGCCAGTCACCGTCACACTGAAATCTTCAGGGCCTTCGTACACCGCGTCATCAATAGAAGCAATGCGCACATCAAACTCAGTTTGCCCTGCTGGCACCGTCACCACGCCATCGTTTGGCACTGCAACCCAACCGCTTCCCGTGTTGTATTCCAAGGTACCTAAGTCACCGGCTTCGGCATCGCCGAGATTAAGACCCAGCTCCACTTGCGTTTCCGCTTCAGACGCGTTCGATAAGGTGACTTTGAAGTTCGCCGTATCTCCCTCATTAATGGTGCCAGCATCTGAAATAGTCACGCTTGGACGGTCATCATCCGGATCGGGGCCTGGACCCGTACCGTCATCCACTATCGTTGCTGTCCCCGTAACGCTGCCTTGCACCGCCCCAATGCCAGTCACCGTCACACTGAAATCTTCTGGGCCTTCATAAACAGCATCATCAATGGAAGCAATACGCACATCAAACTCAGTTTGCCCTGCTGGCACCGTTACTACGCCATCGTTTGGTACTGCAACCCAACCGGTTCCGGTGTTGTATTCTAAGGTGCCTAAGTCTCCAACTTCGGTGTCACCTAAGTTCAGGCCTAGCTCGACTTGAACAGTGGACTCGGAGGCATTCGACAGCGTCACTTTGAAGTTCGCCGTATCCCCCTCATTGATGGTGCCAGCGTCTGAAATTGTCACGCTTGGACGGTCATCATCCGGATCAGAGCCTGGACCCGTGCCGTCGTCCACTATCGTTGCCGTTCCCGTATCGCTGCCTTGCACTGCGCCAATGCCAGTCACCGTCACGCTGAAATCTTCTGGACCTTCATAAACAGCATCATCAATGGAAGCGATACGCACATCAAACTCGGTTTGCCCCGCTGGCACCGTTACTACGCCATCGTTTGGCACTGCAACCCAACCGGAGCCTGTGTTGTATTCCAAGGTACCTAAGTCACCGGTTTCGGTATCGCCCAAGTTCAGGCCTAGCTCGACTTGAACAGTGGACTCGGAGGCATTCGACAACGTCACTTTGAAGTTGGCTGTCTCACCCTCATTGATGGTGCCAGCATCTGAAATAGTCACATTCGGGCGGTCATCATCCGGATCGGGGCCTGGCCCAGTGCCATCGTCCACGATCGTCGCCGTCCCCGTATCGCTGCCTTGTACTGCGCCAATGCCGGTTACTGTCACACTGAAATCTTCAGGGCCTTCGTAAACGGCGTCATCAACAGAAGCGATGCGCACATCAAACTCAGTTTGCCCTGCTGGCACCGTTACCACGCCATCGTTTGGCACTGCAACCCAACCGGAGCCTGTGTTGTATTCTAAGGTGCCTAAGTCTCCAACTTCGGTGTCACCTAAGTTCAGGCCTAGCTCGACTTGAACAGTGGACTCGGAGGCATTCGACAGCGTCACTTTGAAGTTCGCTGTCTCACCCTCATTGATGGTGCCAGCATCTGAGATAGTCACGCTTGGACGGTCATCATCCGGATCAGGGCCCGGACCACTGCCGTCGTCCACGATCGTCGCCGTCCCCGTATCGCTGCCTTGCACTGCACCAATGCCAGTCACTGTCACACTGAAATCTTCAGGACCTTCATAAACGGCGTCATCAATGGAAGCGATACGCACATCAAACTCAGTTTGCCCCGCTGGCACCGTTACTACGCCATCGTTTGGCACTGCAACCCAACCGGAGCCTGTGTTGTATTCTAAGGTGCCTAAGTCTCCAACTTCGGTGTCACCTAAGTTCAGGCCTAGCTCGACTTGAACAGTGGACTCGGAGGCATTCGACAGCGTCACTTTGAAGTTCGCTGTCTCACCCTCATTAACCGTACCTGCATCACTCATCGTTACCGCTGGGCGATCATCATCAGGATTTGAGCCAGGTCCACTACCATCATCTAAAATAGTGGCAGTCCCAGTAACAGGTGTGCTTTGTTCTTCTGTCGTGCCAGAGAGCGTAAACGTTTCTGGGCCTTCAAATACAGAGTCGTCAATAGAGTCTATAGAGACCGTAAAGTCACTTTCACCCGGTGGGATCGAAATGGTAAAGGTTCCGCTTTCACCGACTGAAACTTCTTCTGTTGTACCATCAGAAAATGTTATGAGGACACGCTCATTGACGTAGTCACTCCCGTTCTCGTCAGCTGAGCCGCCTGTTGCGGTTCCATCAAGGAGAGAAAGAATGACATCAGTGTTGTCTTCAGTTGTTTGACTTAGAGTAATATCGAATACAACTTGGTCACCTTCGTTGATAGTCGGACTAGATATTTCTTGAACTAAGATAGTCGGTGGTACAGGGCCATTAATTACTCTGAAAAGATCCAACAAAGATAGTGCTTGAGTTGTAGATAGTCCGATTCCATCAATACCGACGGTCTCAAAATTCGTACTAGCCAACAATTCAGCGCCAGTACGATCTATTGCACCAGTATTTTGGGGGCTAGAACCACTTTCCTCACCTGCAGCTGGCTCAAAATCCTCACCAAGAGCAGTAGGGTCTTCTCCACTAGCGATAGCCTCGATTAGCGCAGTGACATCATCAGTAACGTTAATTGAACTACCTTGCGGTGTTACCTGTTGTACAATTAATTCTGATGTATCAGAAACTTCCTCAATAATTAATTCACCAGGCTGAGGTAGCTGACCACTTTCAAGACTTCTCAGGTTCCCATCAAGCCCTATAACCACGACATTGCTCATCAATGAGCTTAACGCTACTCGATCCATGCTCTTCATCCTTGTATTAGTTTAATTAAAGGCTTGTTACTGCACTAAACACGTCTATAGTTTAGACAAAATATGAATTTTTCGTTTTATTCCAAGAGGATTTAGTTTTTTGAGAGTAATAAGGAAAATAACCGAAGAATTTGCCTTCATTTAAACCAGTTTCCGCTATGCTCTTAAGATAAAAAGGTTTTCTACGAAAAAATCGACCACTTACCAAGCAAGCTTTGCCTCGTATGCTAGAGTTTAGAGAGTAAGATTGTTGTTTTTTATTGAATTAAACATTTAAACATCAACAAGTTGATAATACGCACTAAGAAAATTCATTGTTTGTAACTTCTCGTCTCAAATATGAAACAGAATAAGAGCGACATGATTTTAGGAGAACTAACGTGAGATGGAATCGAGTACATATAGCCTGCTGTTGCTTAATAGTGTCTTCACCAGTTTTCGGTCAAACTCTAGAGCAAGCGGTTGCACAGACGCTACAAAATAACCCCGATATTAAGAGTGCATTTAACGAGTTTATGAGCCAGAAGTACATAAATGAAGCTTCATCAGGTGCTTACCTCCCCTCTGTTGATCTAGATGCTGGAATTGGATATGAAGGATTAGACCCGTCAGATGAAGTTGGTCGAGGAGACACGGATTACACTCGAAAGGAAGCTTCAGTGACACTGACCCAACTAATATGGGATGGTAGCGCTACATTAAATGATATTGATCGAACCGCAGCTGATGCTGAATCTGTTAGATTTCAACTCTTAGCAGATGCTTCAGATAAGGCACTTGAAGTGACTAAAGTGTACTTGGACGCTGTTAAAGCGTATGAAGTCCTAAAGCTTTCAGAAAACAACCTTGCTGTTCATAAAGATATTTACGATGACATTAAAAAACGAGTCAACTCGGGTATCGGCTCTACTGCTGACTTGACGCAGGTAGAAGCACGTTTGGCAAAAGCACACGGAAACTTAGCTGCTGCTCAAAATAACCTGTATGACTCTCACACGATGTTCACTCGTTTAGTCGGTCAAACACCACAAGGGTTAATCTTTCCGAGAGCGGACCAAAACTTTATCCCGTACACGGTTGATGAAGCGGTAGGCTTGGCATTTGAACTTCATCCCGTTATTCAAGTGGCGCTCGCAGACGTAGACTCGGCTAAGTTTCAATACAAACAGTCTAAAGGTGTTAATTACCCAACCATTTCAATTGAAGCTTCGCAAACATGGCGTGACGACGCTGATGGTTTAAAAGGTCGAAGTGATGAGACACTTGCCATGCTGCGTCTACGCTACAACCTATTCAATGGTGGCAGTGATGCAGCGAACTCAGAAAACTTTGCCTACCAGCTAAATAAAGCAAAAGACTTGCGTGAAGGTGCCTATCGCAATGTTGAAGAAGGGTTAAGGCTTTCTTGGAGTGCGCTTGATTTAACATTACAACAAAAAGAGTTTCTATCAGATCATGTAGACTCTGCGTCTGAAACCGTAATTGCTTACGAGAAGCAATATCGCATCGGTAAACGAACACTGCTTGATCTATTGAACACTGAAAACGAGCTCTTTGAGGCGCGTAAAGACTACTTAGATTCTAAATACGCAGAGCAGTACGCCAAATATCGAGTGATGAACGCAACTGGGCAACTGTTGAGTGCATTAAGGGTTGAAATGCCTAAAGAATGGCTAGAAGAAGTGGAGTATTAATTATGAAACACATAGCTTTTATTACACTCTCATTAATGCTCTCCGCATGCAGTTCATCAGATCGTGGTGATGAATATGATTACATAGATACCCCAATTGCCGATCAGTGGGCTGATCATATAGATGATGACTCTGACGGAGTCATTAACGAGCGAGATTTGTGCCCGGGTACACCTTTGGGTGCCGAAATAGACAACGACGGTTGCGGTTCGTACGTTGACTCCTCACAAGAAATGCAAATTCGAGTACTATTTGCGAACGATTCCGATGTGATCAACCCTATCTTTACGCAACAAATTCTTGAACTATCCGACTTTTTGAAAGAGTACCCGAACACGTCTATAGAGATTCAAGGTTATGCTAGTCGCACTGGTACTGCAGAACATAATCTTGACTTATCTAAGCGCCGCGCTGAAAACGTTAGAAAAGAGCTCATGAAGAACGGCATTAGTGGAGATAGAGTTACCATTGTCGGCTATGGAGACACAGTACTTGCGACACAAGGTACAGACCAAGTTAGTCACGCATTGAACCGTCGAGTAACCGCAACAGTGATTGGCCACAAGGGTGAAGTGAAGAAAGAATGGACCGTTTTCACAACACTTCCAAAAAGCTAGCACAACAATAAACAGACCGTAAAAATAAAAGGTCTAGCAAATTGCTAGACCTTTTTGATTTTAAATTTGACTACAGTTTAGCGCTACTACATGTCTTTGTACTGAGCTTCTAAACTCGCAATTAAGCTTTGAGTCACATCATCAACACTTGCACCGTCAAAATGGATGTCCAATGTCGAGCTCCCTTTTGTAATACTCAGGTTTGCCTCAGATCCCCCGTCTGGTGCCACTTCTACATGATACTCTCCGACATCACCAGTATGATCACCTGATTGAAGATCATTAAGAAGCTCTCCAATTTCATCTTTAGATAAGTCGTCAAACAGATCTGAGAAGTCTAGAGCGTCTTCATTTTTATTGAAGTCAGTGACAGTATCAACATCGTTAGTGACTTCACTCCACTTAAAGATGTCGGCCCCTTCTGACCCTGTTAAAGTATCACTACCTAAACCACCAATCAGAATATCATCCCCTTCACCGCCAACGAGTATGTCGTTGCCACCATGACCAAATAGTAAGTCATCACCAGCGCCGCCATATAAATTATCCGATTTATCTCCTTGGTGAGTTTGGTTGAATTCTTCCAAGTTATTTCTAACGTACTCATGTATATCTTCGCCGTCAACGGTAGACACATCCTGACCCGTTTGCTGCGCCACATGTGATTGAATCGCACTTAAGCCTTGTTCATTACCACCAAACTCAATTAAGTCACCTAACAAGATATCGTTACCTTCACCTCCTTGAATAGTGTCTGAACCTTGTTTGAGAGGTACATCTTGACCCAATATCGTTTCAGCAAGCTTAGTAACATCAATATCTGACTCTACCACACCATCAGTGTCATACTGCTTGAGTGTATGTTCATCAACGCCACTCCCAAGACCTATCGCTTCTATAGAGGACAATGCCGCTAGTACTTGATACATGTGTTGAGCTTGTGTCGAGCTATTCCCTTCATCGTAATAACGGATAGAGCCATAATATCTGTCGATATCGCCAAGGATTCTTCCTGTTAGCGGTGAATAAACCTTACCGTAACTATCTATAACGACATCACCTTTGTAGGTAACTGTTTGTCCGTATGAGTAATTGTTTTTACTCGCAATATCTTGCAGGGTAACAAGCTTGCCAGAATTATCGACGTCCAAAATCACTTTCGAGAATTCACTCGGTGCTACACCATAGAGGTATGTTGCTCTATTTGGTTGACCATCCGTAACAAAGTACGTGATATTTTGGCCATTAGGGTTAGGTTGACTGCTGAACCATTC
Source organism: Vibrio sp. 1159 (assembly GCF_033340395.1). Classification (NCBI taxonomy): domain Bacteria; kingdom Pseudomonadati; phylum Pseudomonadota; class Gammaproteobacteria; order Vibrionales; family Vibrionaceae; genus Vibrio; species Vibrio sp. 1159. The sequence continues at coordinate 8,493 of NZ_JAWOWL010000041.1, forward strand.
AACGGCCGACTGTAAGCCCGCCTCATAGTTTGTGCCGCCAGAACCCTCATCATCAATTACACGATTCAACTCTTCTACAAACTCTTTTCTTGCTGTAAGAGAACTCAAGTCAACAGAAATCACCGCTGATGCACTTGAAGCAAATTCACTAAGGTGAATATTCACTGTCCCTGGCTTCTCTCCTTGATTTACCGCACTTAACAGCTCATCAAACACATCTAGCACTTCTTGCTTCGCAGTTCCTACCCAGTTACCCATGCTCCCTGAAGTGTCCAGAACAAATGCGATGTTGTAGTCCTGACCTGCAATGATCTCCAATCCTTGAACATCACCAACAATAATATCGTGATCGTCACTACCCGTTATCTGATCATTCCCATGCGATCCCGACTCCAACACATAGTCACGAGCTGTAAGCTCAACGGATTCAGTTGTTGAAGCTGCGTCATTATTTGATCCTTCAACAGACGTAGCAGTAACGCTTAGCGGGAACTCTAAGCTGCCTTCATAATCGAATGGCACTCTGATATCCAGGGAAAGCTTACCATCTGTACCAAGAGTGACAGGGTAATCTCCATTTGAATCTTGCTTAATTGCGACACCATCAACATACACGTCAACACCGTCTGGTAGATCTTGTACAAGAGCAGTCTGCGCTAAATCCTCACTTCCATCGACATCAACTAGATCAACATCCACATCGACCGAAATCCAGCGATCTTGAAGCACTTCATAAGTGCCATCAGGTTTCAAATCAACAATTTTGTCTGCAAAAACAACGCGTTCAATTTCATATAAATGATCACCTCGGTCATCACTACCTGTATGATCGTTTACCGAATCGATAGAACGACTATCTAATAAAATCCAATATGGAACTTTACCTCCATGATCGTCTTTGAAGGTCATTTTGTAGTCATCAAAGTTCCCTGTTAAGTAGACTGTATCTTTACCATCATGCAGAGTAAGACTGGTCGCGTCATCACCATAAAACGTATCATTGTTACCACCGCCAACAAATACGTCATCGCCACCGCCACCATAGAATACATCGTTGAAATCTGTCCCAACAAACAAGCTGTCGGTGTCACTTAAGTCAGTATTGACTCCCAACACAACACCAGCGTGTGTATTAATTTTAGGTACTGCATTATCCAACCCAAGGTTGGCTGCGACAGCCTCATTTTCGGTATTGGTATTATTTATTGCCGATGTAGCTAAGTGATGGTTTGGATCAATAGCATCTCGTTTAACTAAGTCGCCAACATTGATCGTGATCGTAGGTGCATCTGCGATAGCAACAACATTGATATCAAGTGTATTTGTTACGCCAGTATTTGTGGTATAGCTAATTAATGGAACGTCACCTGACCAATGCTCAGCAGGTTCAAATATGTAACTACCATCTCGGTTTACTAGTAACGTACCACTAGTCAAAGAAACACTTTCGCCTACCTCGTAATCAGCACCATCGATAGTAAGATGATCTACCATCAGAATATTGTCGCCGTCAGAGTCATTAAGCAATACATTCCCTTGTAGAGTATTGTCTTCTATGGTTTCGCCCAAATCACTTTCCGTTTCCGTAGGTAAGTTCTCATGTACTACAACATTGATCGCCAAGTTAGATTCTGCTGAATCACCATTCGAGCTTTCTGTACTCGTTGCAGTCAAATTGATAGTGAAGTCATCATGGGAGCCCGCAGGTGGAGTCACAGTAAGTGCATCTAATGCCCAACTTGTCACGTCCAGTTCTTCATCAATAGTTGCGACAGTAATAGAACTATTTCCATCTGAAAGGATCGCACCTACAGGTAAGCCAGTTAGCGTGACTTTAAGTGATTCAGAGCCATCTGTATCATTTAAGCTTGCTTTAATTTCAGAGAGCGGTATCGCTGTATCTTGTAACCCTTCGTTCAGCTGGTATGTTTCGTAAAACGCAACACCATTAACTTCTTGTAGTTCAGACGTTCTGATATCAGTTGCTTCTAGTGCACTTTCATCACTAACTACGTAAAGACTACTATTGCTCAGGTTGACAGGCGCTTGTCCATTAATGGATACATCCACATTAAAGTTACCCGGACCACTTTGGTTATGGTGATAAATTTCAATTGGATAAAAGCCAGATACCGAAGGGGTAAAGCTAGCTCCCTTAATATCACCACTGTCGCTCCCCCAACGAGCTTGATCAAGTAACGTACCACCCAACTTGATTGCAAGGCTATCATCTGCTTGCCCAACAAAGTCGTAACTCGAGCCAGCTTCGAGATAAACAAGAGATGTGACTAGAACGGCCTCATTTGCCAAGGTTGCATGAGTCCCTAAATCTTCCACATTTGCCCAACTCAATCGAGTACCATCGGCTTCATTAAGAGCGTTGATCGCTGAGATTAGAGTCTCTCCATTGACCCCCATACCATCACTAGAACCAACTTGAACATTACTCCATGTCGTAACGTTAAACTCTTGTTGAGGCAATGAGTTTAATGGCGTCACTGCAATTAAGTTCGGTTTGTCAGCTACAGGGTTCACGTCTATTGTCAGTGTCGACTCTTGACCAGAGCTCTGCCCATCTGTCGGTTTAAAACCAATTTGAGCGTAACTAGATTCCTGATCTCCGACTTGATTTCCGCCGAAGCTGTCACTGCCTGATTCATTTAATTCAGGTACAAAACGAACACCGTTTTCCTCAAAAAGCGATTTATCGAGGACTTGATCGATTTGTACAGACTGCCAATCGCCTTGCGAATCTCTGTACTCTAATGATCCATCGCTAGGAAGCGTTGTAATTTGGACGGAGAGATCTGATACGTCAGAGTCCACATCGCTAATACCGAATGATGACCAATCAAGCATCACTTGAGTATCTTCATTCATCTCAACCACTGAAGGCGAAGATTCAGGAGCATCATTCACATTTACCAGAGAAACATTGACCTCGGCAGTATCAATCCCGCCAGTTCCATCGATAACCTCAACCTGAAGCGTATAATCGCCCAAGTCAACATCATCGATTGTCTTGTTCAATGAAATCTGTCCGCTTGTCGGGTCGATATCAAAAATACCATTAGTGCTCGAGCCATCTGCAAAGCGGTATACAAGCACGTCATTATCGTGATCTTCAGCAACGACCGTGCCGATAACGGCCCCACTCGCCGTGTTTTCGTTAACTGACCCGAAGTCGTAAACATCATCATTTGGCTTGTCACCAGCACTATCGCCGCCAGAAATGAACTCTGGAGCGTGCTGAGCATCTATAATAGAGACTGTTGCTTCATTCGAGTCACTTGCAAGCGTCGAATCTGCACCAACCGTATCAATTAGAGTCACGGTTAGGTTTTCAAGATCTTCGTAAATACCATCATCGAGAGTTTTTATATCAATCGGCGCCGACGTTTTACCCGCTGGAATCGTGACTGTGTACGTACTTGGAGCAATATAATCTTTGTCATCAACATTCCCTCCGATTGTGAATGTTACCAGTACATCTTCATCTGCTTTTTGGTCAATGTTGACGATAAATTTTGCATCACTACCTTCATCAACTGAGGATTGATCTGAGCTAATAGTCACTTTCGGTGCACTTTGGGCATCAACGATCACAACACTTGCGCTGTTATTTGAAGCAATGCTCGCATCAGCGCCATCCACCTCTTTAATGGTTACTGTGAAAGATTCTGCGCCCTCATAAATACCATCGGTGACCGTCAGTAAGTCAAGAGCAGCTGAAGATTGACCCGCAGGAACTTCAACACTCAGAACGCCAACAAAATCTTTTCCATCTTGGGCCACGCCACTATATTCGACATGAACCGTAACACTCTCATCTGCAACTTTATCAAGTGTCAGCGTAAAGCCTGCCGTTTCACCTTCATTTACGCTGTTTTGATCGGCACTAATACTAACTAAAGGTGCAGGATCAGAATCCACAATATTTGCGTTACCAGTTGCAATACCATTACTGGTGACACTACCGATTTCCGTAACCGTCAGACCAAAGCTCTCATCACCTTCATGGACATTATCTAGTTTGGTCGGGACTGCGACTTTAATTTCAGCGACACCTGGAGGTATGGTAACGTCTCCATTAGGCGCCATATCTAATGTTTGAGTTTGACCATGAGTATCCACATAGGTCACTGCCATAGCGCCTAAATCAACATCTTCCGCAGTATAGCTATCATTTGTTGTTGACTTCAGATTGACGACAACGGCCTCTTGAACAGGGTTAGAGAGTAAAACGGTAAATATTGCGTCAGTTCCTTCAATGACATCGCCGGCATCTACTACGCTAAGTTTTGTACTGTCATTATCAAGAACTGTTGCCGTCCCCGTTTCACCGCCGATCTCAAGAACGATCGTTTCGCTGCTTTCCACAACCAAGTCATCAATAGTCGGAATCGATATTTCGAAGCTACTTATACCTGCAGGAACAATCAAGTAACCACCTAAGAAAACAACACCATTTGTATAGGTTGCATTTGATAGATTTACGTCATTCTTATCAACTGAAGAACCTTGAGCAAGCATATCAACTTGGTACTTAACGGCAGTGCTAGTGGTTTCATTTAGAACAACCGAGAACGTGACATTGTCACCCTCGGTCACACTATCACCGACCACAGACAGACTTGGCCCGTTTTCCGCAACATTACCATCTAACATTTCGTTAACGATATTGACTGTAGATGGATCGCTAACGCCATTTTCAGAGTCGACTGCCACATATCCAAAGCTGTCTTCGGCAGGAACACCTTCTACATAACGTAACTCCCAGTTACCTTCATTTTTCGTAGAAAAATCTAACTGAGTAATGACCGAACCTTCAGGAAGAGCTAGATCTTTCCCATAACCAACGCTTGTTTCTTGGAATAGCATGAAGTTGCCTTCAGGCTTCAAAAACTCGAACGTTTGAGTCTGTTGGACATTATTTGAATCTAAGTATGTAACCGTAATAAGTGCTGCGTTGTCATCACCGTAATCAAACAATCCACCTAATCCATCTAAGCCAAGGTTTACGCTGCCCACAGGATTATTAGACAAATCGATCGTAATCGATTCACCTTTCTCAATACCCTGCCCATCATTGTCAGCGATACCATTGCCGATGTGTGACACCTGGCGGTTGTACTGCGCAAGCTCACCGCTATCAGAAGAAATGGTGATAGAAGCTCCATTTGCTAAATGCTCAGTACGGGAATGTGATGAACCACCATCCTCACTTAATCCCCAGTTATTGAAATCTGTTGTAGATTCCGAGCCATTAGGCGTATTTGGACGATCTTTGATACCTAATAAGAAGCCAACATTATCAGCTTCATAGTAAAGGCTGTCTTTGTCATAAAGCGTATCGCTTACTTCTTTAATTTCGTGCAACTCACCATCACTATCTTTAAAGAACAACGTACCTGAGGTTGGCAGTTCAGTAATTCGGACATGTAGATCGTTGCCTTTTAAGTCGTCTTCAACATCCGCGATATGATCTTGAGAGTCGCCATCACCTAAAGGTTTCGTATCAGTATCAAATACAACTTGCGTCACAGGCTTGTCAGTCACATGCGTAAAGTCCTCACTGTCAGGCTTGTCATTGACTGGCGTCACATCGACGTTCACCGTGGTGGACTCGCTGACGCCACCGGACGTAACGATGTAGGTAAAGCTGTCTGTACCGTGGTAGTTGTCGTTTGGCGTGTAGGTCACGCTGCCGTCCGGGTTGACCGAGACCGTGCCGTTGGCTGGACCGTTGTTGGTATCGAGCGACACCACTTTATCGTCGCCTTCGAACGTGTCGTTACCTAAGACCTTGATGATGGTCGGCGTGTCTTCCACAACCGTCGCTTTATCTGCCACGATGTCCGCCACAGGCGCTACCGTGAAGTTCACCGTTTGGCTAACGCTCTCGCCGCTTGGATCGGCGGCAGTAAAGGTCAGCGCTTCAGAGCCGTTCCAGTCTGCCGTTGGGCTAATGGTCGCGATGCCATTTTCAATCGACACCAACACGTTGCTGTTGCCAGAGACGCTAAACGTTAACTCGCCATCCACGTTATCCACATCGCTGAAAGCGGTATTCAGATCGATGCTGTATGGCGTAAAGTCTTCCGCCAAGGTTTGGTCTGCGAGGCTGCTTTCAACCACAGGCGTGTCGTTCACCGTATTCACGGTGACGTTGACCGTCGCTTGGTCAGTCAGCGAACCATCGGTAACGGTGTAAGTGATTTCAGCGTCGCCATGGAAGTTCTCGGCCGGTGTGAACACCAACTTGCCGTCAACAATTTCAACTGTCCCTTGGTCACTCGGCACAGACGCCGATTGGATAGACAGCGTATCGCCATCAATGTCAGTATCGTTTGGCAGGACATCAATCGTCACTGGCGTGTCTTCGTCAGTAACGGCATTGTCATTGGTCGCCACTGGCGCGTCATTCACTGGCGTCACATCGATGTTCACCATGGTGGACTCCGATACCCCACCGGAGGTAACGATGTAGGTAAAGCTGTCTGCACCGTGGTAGTTGTCGTTTGGCGTGTAGGTTACGCTACCATCCGGGTTGACCGAGACCGTGCCGTTGGCTGGACCGTTGTTGGTATCGAGCGACACCACTTTGTCGTCGCCTTCGAACGTGTCGTTACCTAAGACCTTAATGATGGTTGGCGTGTCTTCCACAACCGTCGCTTTATCTGCCACGATATCCGCCACTGGCGCTACTATGAAGTTCACCGTTTGGCTAACGCTCTCGCCGCTTGGATCGGTGGCCGTAAAGGTTAACGCTTCTGAGCCGTTCCAGTCTGCGGTTGGAGTGAACGTAGCAATACCATTGACGATCGCCACTTGAATGTTGCTGTTGCCAGAGACACTAAACGTTAACTCACCATCGGCGTTATCCACATCGCTGAAAGCGGTATTTAGATCGATGCTGTATGGCGTAAAGTCTTCTGCCAAGGTTTGGTCTGCAATGCCGCTTTCAACCACAGGCGTGTCGTTCACCGCATTCACGGTGACGTTGACCGTCGCTTGGTCAGTCAGCGAACCATCGGTCACGGTGTAAGTGATTTCAGCATCACCATGGAAGTCCTCAGCCGGTGTGAACACCAGTTTGCCATCAACAATCTCGACTGTGCCTTGCGCTTCAGGTACGGACGCCGATTGGATAGACAGCGTATCACCATCAATATCAGTATCGTTTGGCAGGACATCAATCGTCACTGGTGTATCTTCGTCAGTAACGGCATTGTCATTGGTCGCCACTGGCGCATCATTCACTGGCGTCACATCGACGTTCACCGTGGTGGACTCTGATACCCCACCGGACGTGACGATGTAGGTGAAGCTGTCTGTACCGTGGTAGTTGTCGTTTGGCGTGTAAGTGACGCTGCCATCCGGGTTGACGGAGACCGTGCCGTTAGCTGGACCGTTATTGCTATCCAGCGACACCACTTTGTCGTTGCCTTCGAACGTGTCGTTGCCTAAGACCTTAATGATGGTTGGCGTGTCTTCCACAACCGTCGCTTTATCTGCCACGATGTCCGCCACAGGGGTAACCGTGAAGTTCACCGTTTGGCTAACGCTTTCACCGCTTGGATCGGTGGCAGTAAAGGTCAGCGCTTCTGAGCCGTTCCAGTCTGCGGTTGGAGTGAACGTAGCAATCCCATTGACGATCGCCACTTGAATGTTGCTGTTGCCAGAGACACTAAACGTTAACTCACCATCGGCGTTATCCACATCGCTGAAAGCGGTATTTAGATCGATGCTGTATGGCGTAAAGTCTTCTGCCAAGGTTTGGTCTGCAATGCCGCTTTCAACCACAGGCGTGTCGTTCACCGCATTCACGGTGACGTTGACCGTCGCTTGGTCAGGGAGAATCACAGTGAAGTGGACTCGTGCCAACGCCTTTTGTATTGGTATGTTCACCGCTAGTCATGCTTTTGGGCAAACGCTAGAGCAAGCGGTTGAAAACACATTAAAAACCAATCCTGACATCAAAAGTGCGTTCAATGAATTCGTTAGCAAGCAGTATGTGAATGAAGCATCTGGTGGTGCTTACCTCCCATCCGTAGACTTAGATGCCGGTATCGGTTACGAAGGAATCAAACCTGCAGAGTCAGGGCGAGATTCAACCGATCTGACAAGAAAAGAAGCCACCGTGACACTAACCCAGCTAATATGGGATGGTTCAGCGACACTTAATGATATGGATCGAACAGCAGCTGATGCTGAATCGGTCCGTTATCAACTTCTAGCTGATGCCCAAGACACCGCTCTAGAGGTCGCGAAAGTTTATTTAGACTCAGTAAAAGCTTATGAAATTCTTACACTTTCCGAGAATAACTTGAAAGTGCATAAGAAGATCTATGAAGACATTAAAAAGCGAGTTAACTCAGGTATCGGTTCTACAGCAGACCTAACCCAGGTAGAGGCTCGTTTAGCAAAGGCTCACGGTAACTTGGTGGCAGCTCAGAACAACTTATATGACAGCCACACCACCTTTACACGCCTTGTCGGACAGTCACCACAAGGATTGATTTTCCCAAGAGCGGACCAAAACTTTATTCCCTACACCATCGATGAAGCGATTGACTTGGCATTCGAGTCACACCCAGTAATCAAAATCTCGGTAGCTGATGTGGACTCTGCAAAGTTCCAATACAAGCAATCTAAGGGAGCTTACTACCCAACGATATCGGTAGAAGCGGCTCAAACATGGCGTGATGATGCAAGCGGTATTGAAGGAAGCAGCGAAGAGACAACAGCGATGTTGCGCATGCGTTACAACCTCTTTAACGGTGGTAGTGACGTAGCCAACGCTGAAAGTTTTGCCTACCAACTAAATAAAGCAAAAGACTTAAGAGAACGTGCATACCGCCAAGTCGAAGAAGGTCTTCGTCTATCTTGGAGTGCGTTAGATTTAACACTTCAACAAAAAGAGTTCCTAGCGGATCACGTAGATTCGGCCTCTGAAACTGTCATCGCCTACGAAAAGCAGTATCGCATTGGAAAACGCACTCTGCTGGACTTGTTAAATACTGAAAACGAACTTTTCGAAGCGAGAAAGAACTACTTGGATGCTCGATACTCAGAGCAGTACGCCAAGTACCGCGTTATGAACGCGACTGGCCAATTGTTAAATGCCTTGCGTGTCGATGTACCTACAGAATGGAATGAAAAGGTGGAGTACTGATCATGAAACCAGTGAAGATTCTATTTGCATTGGGTATGCTCGCCATCACTCAACACGTTGTTGCTGAAGACGAATATGAGTATCGTCCTGTACCAAATGCAGAACAAATAGCAGATTTGCAAGATGACGATAACGATGGTGTCATCAATGCTCGAGATATGTGCCCAGGTACACCTGAAGGCTCAGAGGTCGACAACGACGGTTGTGGAGAATACATTAAAGCATCAGATAACATGCAAGTGCGGATACTTTTTGCTAACGACTCTGATGAGATCAATCCAGTCTTCAGAAGACAAGTTCGAGAGCTTTCCGACTTTTTAAAAGAGTACCCTACTACTTCGATAGAGCTGCACGGCTATGCTAGTAAAGTTGGTGGTTCAAAGCATAACCAAGATCTTTCTGAAAGACGAGCACGCAATGTCCGTGAAGCCCTACTAAGCTACGAAATCGAACCGAGTAGAGTCCGCATTGTTGGTTTTGGTGACACTCACTTAGCACAGCAAGGGACCGATGAAGTCAGCCATGCTTTAAATCGTCGAGTAACCGCATCAGTCGTTGGTTACAAAGGCGAGATAAAAAGAGAGTGGACAATATTCACAACTCTTCCAGAAAGGTAAAGTACCTGTTTTTGTTTGCTCTGTGAGCATAAAGCAAACAAAAACGAGTGAATACTTAACCTCAGAAAAGGAGCTTCGGCTCCTTTATTTTTACTCATTTCGACAACCGTATTATGCTTTAGGAATCGGCACTTTAGTGTTACTCTAGCCACGTCATAACAACGAGAGTTTTGAAATGAGCAAACTTACATCAGATATCCAAGCGAACCTTGACCTTTTTGTTGCAGAAACGAAAGAAAACCAATTGGTTTGGGGTTTACGCAATGAAGAAGGTTGGCTATCTTGCGATTCAACTGAATTCGAAAACAGCGAAGTCATGCCTTTCTGGTCTTCTAAAGAAGATGCAGAAGCACATAATGTTGAAGAATGGGCAGATTTTACTGTACTAGAAATCCCATTAGATATCTTTGTTGAGGATTGGCTTTTGACTCTTGCTGAAGATGGTGTTCTTGTTGGAACTAACTGGAACGATCAGTTAGAAGGCAAAGAAATGGAGCCTCAAGATCTAGCAAAGCTTTACATTGATTAAAGATTTCTGACCTCAACTTTATGTTGAGGTCTTTCTTTTTTATGCCTCTTTTTTCAATATCTCGACCAAGTACATAGTTTTACTGCTCTTTTTCTTAGTACACCCAACTTAATCACAACGCTGATGCGTTAAAAGCGCTATGATAACTCAACTTTAAAGGCACCTTAAATTAAAGGCTCGTTTAAACATGCGCGTGCTCTATCCCTTGCTTGCGTCACTTTTGCTCACTCCAGCATACGCAAGCGACACTCAAGATATTGAACCAAACCAAAATATCACACAGTGGCACTCTGTCTACCAAACCACACTACGAAGCAACCCTGAGTCGGCATTGAGCATGCTTCAAGATCGCTACCATACAGCGAAATCGGACAGCGAAAAGCTCTACGTAAGTGGATTGATTTATGAATATATGTCAAACATAAATCAGCCTTACTACGGCAGCAGTCAAGTCTTAGACAACCGTTTTTCTCAATTAGAATCAGAATATATTCTTGCCTTAAAGGAACGTAAGCATGGTAGTTACGAGGCCTCAGTAGATAGCTTTTCTTCTTTGCGACAGACAATGAAGAAAATATCCGATTCCGAAGGCAAGGCTCTGATGAACTATCAACTTTGTTATACGCTGAATCAACAAGGTCGTTATCACAAAGCAAACTTTTATTGCTCATCCTTAGAGAGCCACTTAAATCATAAGCATCAAGAAAACTTCCCTGTTGATCTTGCTTTGCGCGTAATAGCAAATAACTACAATTACCGCGGTGACTATGAAAAAGCCTTAAGTTTGTATCGACAGTTGATGGCCAACATGTCGACGCAAAGCGATCCTTCAGGGATTTACAATGACGTCGGCAATTTACTTGCAGAGCTGGGGCAATTTGAACAATCAGAGCAATATCTCATTCAAGCCTTACTGGTTCGCCAAGATGAAGGGACACCTCTTGAAGTTGCGCAAGTCGAACATAGTCTAGGAGCGATGTACAGAAAATGCAAAGAACTCGATAAGTCCATCAGCCACTACAAAAATGCATTAACGATTCTCGAACAACTTCATTATCCATACGGGCAAGGGTTGACCTATTTAGGGTTATCTGCTGCTTTGGCCGATTCTGGGCAATTGGATACCGCGGTAGATTACATTGGAAGAGCATTAAACATTGCCCAAACTTATGAGAATACGCACCTTGAAACAGAGGGTCATTTGGCTGCTGGATTGGCATATTTAAAGAACCATACACCCGAAAAATCGATTGAACACGGTACAATTGCGTTAAGATTAGCGGTAAAAAACGCTAGGCCCTTATTGCAAGCGCAAGCCCAATTACTCCTCTCAAAAGCATACCAAGCTCAAAATGATTACAAAAAGGCACTGGAGCATCACAAGGCCTACTCGACGATTGAACTAACGAACCGAGACGCGAGTAATATCAAGGCGTTAGAGGCACTAGATCTCTCTAAAAAAGAGTATGAATATAATCTACAAGTCGCGCAGTTGAACAACGAAACTCTTCTAAGTCAGTACCAGTTTGAAAAACTCACAGACCAACAACGCACTTATAATTTTGTTGTTTTCTGTTTATTGATTCTCCTCGCTCTGGCATTGATGGTTCAGCGACAAACACGCTTAAAAGCCAAAATAGACAGCTTAACGTGTGCATTAAACAGAGCGGCAATTATAGAGACGATTAAAAGCCAAACCTCCAAAGCGGAAGGAGACTTCCGCTACGTTCTAGCATTAATCGATCTAGATGACTTTAAGGCGATTAATGATCAGTACGGTCATCCGACTGGCGACTTAGTACTACAACAGGTATGCAAAGCGCTTAAAGCTAAACTTAATAAGGGAGATTACTTGGGTCGTTTAGGTGGAGAAGAGTTTATCTTGCTATTGAAAAACGTCGATGAGATTGACGTTCCCTTTAGAATACAAAGTCTGCATAAAACAATTTCAGAAAAGAGTGTACATTCGCTTAATGACCATCAATTGAATATATCTGCGAGTCTGGCCTATCTATCAACCTCAATGCCACTCACCAACTTTGATGAGCTCTATTCGATATTAGACCAAGCGTTATACAATGCTAAGAAGCAAGGAAAAAACTCCCTTGTGGACGCATACAACGAGCCGATCAGTTTAAGTGCTGAGTATATTCTCTAATAAAACCAAACCACCAGCGTAGTGGTTTGTTATAGGTGGAAGCATCAGTAAGCCATTCAGATGCAACACCATCATCAAGGAGTCTTTGTGCCCAAGGCAAGAAAAAACATTCAGTCTCTAGAGCGAGGTTTTCTAATCCTCGAGTTGCTCTCGATGAGTGAGTCTCCCCTATCATTACAGACGATCAGTAATGCGATCCAGTTAAATAAGACGACTGTTCACGGGTTACTTGCGACTCTACACTCTCTTGGATATGTATCCAAACACAACCATAGCTACAGCCTAGGGTTTAGATGCTATGAACTGTCTAAGCCGATTGAACAAAAAAACGAAGCTATCCGACAACATTTTGTTCCATTGCTGAAAAAAATGGCCCAAATGACTAACAACACTGCTTACCTCGCTGTACAAAGTGGCGCTAAAGAGTACTTGTATATCGATGCTATAGAGCAGGATAACCCTCTTACTATCCGTAGCCCGAGAGGGAAACGAGAAGGACTCACAACATCTGCGATCGGCAAGGTTTTTCTTAGTTTTGATGATGAGCTTCGCCGAACATTGCGCCTTGAAAGCCAAATATCCCCCACGTTAGAAACTGAACTTAATCAGGTTGTATTATCAGGTTACGCACTCGATTTAGAAGAGGCAGAGCCAAACCTCAATTGCTTAGCGATCCCCCTTTACTTGGATGGTAAGGTCGTTGCTGTTGCAGGTGTCAGCGGTGCTGCCTCCGAACTGACGGTCACTAGGCTAAAACACTTTGCCAGCATCTTTCTCAAACTTTAAGGTTTGACAATGTCGAATTCTAGGCCATTTTTATACTGTTTTGATTACATGCTTATACGTCGCCTCTAATATGGTCGTTGTTCAACTCAACAACGTAGGAGAAGCGATGTCTACTGTATTAATCACTGGCGCTAACCGTGGCTTAGGCTTGCAATTTGTCCGCCACTACCTTGGAAAAGGTTGGCAAGTTATCGCAACTTGTCGTTCACCAGAAAATGCTAAGCAGCTCAATGAACTAGTAACCCAATCTAATCAACTTCAACTGATGGCTCTAGACGTCACTAACCAACAAGATATCGATCAGTTAGCCACTCGATTAGCGGATCGTCCGCTCGATCATTTAATTCTGAATGCAGGTGTATTAGGCGAAGAGTGTGCAACGCTTGGCGAAATGACCCAGAAAAAATGGCTAGAAGTACTAAACATAAATACCGTCGCACCTGCCCTGCTAATTCAAGCACTACAAGACAACGTTGCGAAAAGTCAGCACAAAACCATCGTGGGAATCTCAACCCGAGTTGCGAGTTTAAGCGATAACAGTTCAGGTAACATGTACAGTTATCGAGCATCTAAAGCAGCGCTTAATCAGGTTCTAGTATCAGCAGCACGCAATCTCGAATCGCGAGGAGTAAAAACTGTCGCAGTTCATCCCGGCTGGGTAAAAACCGATATGGGCGGTGAGGACGCAACCTTTTCTGCCGAGGAAAGTGTTGCTGGTATTGTTTCGGTCGCAGAACAGCTAACACTTGAGCAATCCGGAAGCTTCCGCGTATTTGATGGCTCTACAATCGAATGGTAACTGTTCTCTAAATGACGTCTCCCGGCCAAATTGAAGGCCGGGAGAATACAGTAAACTAATAGGCCAAAAAGATAAAAGCTCGCACTATCGTCAGACAAGCGAGCCGTTATCGTCTATGGTGTTGTACTACCGTCAAACGCTGAGGAAGTCAGCGATTGCAGAGGTGTCATTTAGACAATGATTTCCCGTGAAACTCACTCAATCATCCCACTCAGGCGCTAGCCCTTCAGGGTTTACTTCGCGGCCATTTCTTTCCAACGCATCTATCTTTGCAATCGTCTCTTCACTCAGATTAAGTTCAAGTGCTTTCAGGTTACTTGCCAAATTCTCTCGTTTAGTTGAAGACGGGATCACCGCGTAACCTTTTGACAAAGCCCAAGCAAGCGCGACTTGAGCGGGCGTGGCCTGATAGTCCTCAGCAATACCTGCAATAGTTGGGTCCCCAAGTACTTTCCCATATGCCAAGGTCATGTAAGACGTTACCTGAATATCGTTTTCCTGCATGAAGCTGACCAACTTACGATTTTGCAAATAAGGGCTAAGCTCGATTTGGTTAGTAACAATATTCTCTTTACCGACCACTTCTATCGCTTGTTGCAACAAGTCAATATTAAAGTTGGATACGCCAATATTACGGGTTAACCCTTGCGATTTAGCTTCAAGTAATGAAGCCATGTATTCGTTCAAGTTATTGTTATTGCCAGGCCAGTGGATCAAGGTCAAATCCACATAATCTGTATTTAGCTTTTCTAAGCTCTCTTTTAGACTTGGAATGAGTTGTTCCGTGTTCATGTTATCAACCCAGATCTTCGTCGTAATGAATAGCTCATCACGTGCAATACCGGACTGTGTCAATACTTCACCGATTTCTGCCTCATTACCGTAAATCTGTGCAGTATCAATTACGCGGTAACCCACTTCTAACGCATTACGGACTGAATCCTTAACTACTTCACCCTCTAAACGAAACGTGCCGACGCCAAATGATGGTACTTTCATCTAAATCTCCTGAATTATCGATTTTATAGTTGATTCGAAGCAAAACTTTACGCCGCAAGAAACTTTCCGTAAAGTTAACAATACTCAAATCTAATTTGAAATATATTCAACAATGAAAGCTACTCTAGATGAAATGCGCACCTTTATGGCCGTGGTCGATACGGGTTCAATCAGCTCTGCGGCTGAACTGTTATCGATGACCGTCTCGGCGGTGAGTCGATCGGTATCTCGGCTAGAAGCCAAACTCGAAACGACCTTGTTAAATCGCACAACCCGTAAGTTAGATGTTACTAATGAAGGAACGATATACCTCGATAAAGTCAGACATATTGTAGAAGCAGTAGAGAATGCCGAAGCACAACTGAAAAGCCAGAAATATAAGCCTTCTGGCCTCCTACGAATAAACGCAGCTACCCCCTTCTTACTGCACGTACTAACGCCGCACATTGCTAAATATCAGAGCTTGTATCCAGAAGTCGAAATCGATCTCAATTCCAATGAGGAAAATATTAGCCTTTTGGGAACAAAAACCGATATTGCTTTTCGTATCGGTGAGCTACAAAACTCAACCATGCGCGCGATATTTCTTGGTAAAAGTCGGATTCGAATCGTCGCAAGTCCAGAGTATTTAAGACAACATGGTACTCCAACCTCAATAGATCAGTTACTCAATCACAAGCTACTTGGATTCAACAAGCCGGAGTATCTTAAGGAATGGCCGATCATGGATGATAAGAACAAACTTCTGCGTATTATGAGTAGCCTAAGATCTGATAATGGCGAGACGCTAAGATGTTTAGCCTTACATGGTGCGGGGATAGCTTGCCTGTCTGACTTTATGACCTACTCTGACCGACAAGCTGGTCGCTTAGTGGGCGTGCTTAGTGAACACACGCATAATGTCGAACAGCCCGTTCATGCGGTGTATTACAAAAATGCCAGTACCTCACGCCGGATCAGCTCTTTTATTGACTTCATCAAGCAAGAAATCAAGGTAGAGAACCACCAGTTCCTTTAAAGACCACCGCTGTTTGTGGCAAAACACTTTTGTCTTTTTGCCGCTTTTTCTCACAACAAAAATCTCATAGTGTCCTGAATATCAGGGAGGCACCTTGCCTCCTAGTACTCACAGTAATAGTCAGGCTTCATAATGCATAAAGATTTAAGTAACAGATTCACCATCGGGGTTGAGCTCCCCCTAGATAATGACTGGACCCAAGAAGGCCAGAAAAAACGCCTGCTCCAACGAAAACCGTTCGGCGTACCAGACATGAGTGCACATAAACAGCGTATTATGTTAGCCGATAAGTTAGGCTTTAACGTAGCGTGGGTGAGAGATGTCCCGTTGTACGACCCTAACTTTGGAGACGCGGCACAAATTTATGAACCGTTCAGTTATCTTGGCTATCTCTCTGCGTGCACCGACAACATTCTACTAGGGACAGCAGCGATAGTATTACCGTTAAGACAACCTTGGCTAGTGAAAAAAGCCGCTGCGACCATCAACGAGTTAAGTGGTGACCGCCTGATACTCGGTGTGGCTAGTGGAGACCGCCCTAGTGAATATCCCGTTTTTAATGCCAACTTTGACAGCCGTGGCTCAGCTTTTCGAGAAAGTGTAGAGATTTTGAAAGATACGCAAAATGATAAGCTGGGTAACGATCTACAGTTATTACCCGAGTTTGCTGATATTCCTATCTATGTCGCAGGGTTAGCGCAGCAAAGTCCACAATGGATAGGAGAAAACCTAGACGGCTGGCTCGCCTACCCAGGCACACCTGATGATCATGAACACCGCGTTGCACTTTGGCGCTCCGTAGCGGGAAACAAACCCTACGCCAGCTTTATTCATCTTGATTTAGTCGATAACCCAAATGCACCAGTCGTTCGGCATCATTTTGGTATCCGGGCCGGAGTCAATGGCTTGAGCGATGAGCTAGAAAAAATGCAAGAAGCAGGAGTCAATCACATCGGGTTGCATTTCCGTCGTAATAGCCAACCAATTGAGAAATCAATGGAACAGATCGCTCAGTACGTGTTGCCACGCTTTAACTAAGATCAAATAAAAATATGTGCCACCTTACTAAGGGGTGGCACGCTAGGCTTGGCACTTGGAAAAACAAAAGCTGCAATAACGACAAAACTCTTTTGTTAAAACAACAATAATAGAGTTATTTTAAAGTAAGTCTTGGTTGAATAAAGTCGATGAACGCGGAAATACGTTTAGAGACTGAAGAAGATTTGTAGAAGACAGCATTGACCTGTTCTCGTCCAGTATTTGTGATTTTTTCCGATTCAAACAATGCCACTAACCGTCCAGAATCAAGATCATCTTTCACCATAAAGCCAGATAAACATGCAATGCCGTTCCCTGCCAGCACTAACTGTCTAACCGTTTCACCACTGCTGGATAGGATATCAGGCTCTATCATCTCAAACCCTCGTAATGGCCACTGATTTAACACTTTAGCGCCAGAAAAACCGATCAAGTTATGACTGCGCAAATCGCTCACCGCTTCAGGGAAACCTCGTTTAGATAAATAACCAGGCGTGGCAACGATAAATAGTGGGCTTGTTCCTAAAGGTTTAGCATGCAGTGTTGAATCCGATAATCGTCCAATACGTATCGCCACATCGGTTCTTTTTTCCAATAGATCCACAAAACCCTCATTAGAGGTAAGATCGAGTTGAATATCAGGATAAGCCTCTTTAAATGGCTGAATTAACGGCACGAGTTGATGTAAAACAAATGGGCTAGCGGCATCAACTCTTAAGCGCCCCTTGGGTAATTCACCTCGTGTGATGATCTCTTCTTCAGCTTGCTGTATTTGTAGTAAACCTAAGCGAACCGCTTCAACAAACTGATGCCCTTCCTCAGTAACTTCCACTCTGCGTGTCGTGCGATTCAGCAAGGTTACCCCCAACTGTGATTCAACTTTACTAACCGCACGAGATACCCTAGCGACTTGAATACCTAGTGCATCAGCAGCGGAAGAAAATCCACCACTATCCACAACTGCCATGAGAATCTCTAATTCATCTGATCGGGTTAACATTTCATCCCCTTTCTTAACTGCGCATTTTAATCATTTATAACAAAAGTATTTTGTAATAAACACCATTTTTCGCAACGAATAACTCTTTAATAATACACGACATGGAGACGGGCTATTCGTTTATCCATTCATATTCAATGATTTTAAGAGAGAGTTGTTATGCCTTTAGCTTTACTTGCATTGACGCTTAGCGCCTTTGCTATTGGAACCACGGAGTTTGTAATTGTCGGTCTGATACCGACTATGGCCTCCGACCTCAACGTATCATTACCTTCAGCGGGTCTTTTAGTTAGCCTGTACGCACTTGGTGTCGCGGTTGGTGCTCCCGTTTTAACAGCGCTGACTGGTAACTGGAAAAGAAAGTACGTTCTGCTTTCTGTTATGGCACTGTTTGTTCTTGGCAATCTGTTAGCCTGGCAAGCACCTGGATACAACACACTAGTTACAGCAAGGATACTGACCGGGCTTGCACACGGTGTGTTCTTTTCGATCGGCTCGACTATCGCCACTGGCCTAGTGTCAAAAGAAAAAGCCGCTAGCGCAATTGCTATTATGTTTACCGGTCTCACCGTAGCTCTAGTGACGGGCGTGCCACTTGGCACCTGGATTGGCCAGACATTTGGTTGGCAGGCAACCTTCCTAATCGTCGCGATCCTTGGAATCATCGCACTGATAGGAAGCGCTCTGCTAGTGCCGAGTAATCTGAAACAACCACCAGCAACCAAGCTGTCATCGCAAGTAAAAGTCTTGACTCAACCTCGTCTACTTTTGGTGTACGCAATCACCGCGCTCGGTTACGGTGGTACGTTCACAGCCTTCACTTACTTGGCTCCTATTTTGGAAGAAGTTTCGGGGTTTGGCTCTAGCGCTATCAGCCTAATTATGTTGGTTTATGGTGTATCAGTCGCATTCGGCAACATCTGGGGCGGAAAGATGGCCGACTCTATGGGGCCAATCAAAGCTCTGACAGCGATTTTCTCGGGCCTAATTGTGGTATTGCTCGTGTTTAGTGTCACAGCATTTAATCCAATTTCTGCAGTAGTGACCATTCTTGTCTGGGGTGCGTTTGCCTTTGGTAACGTTCCAGGGCTTCAAGTTTATGTTGTCAAACTAGCAGAGAAATATTCACCTGATGCAGTCGACGTGGCTTCTGGTCTCAACATTGCTGCATTTAACGTAGGTATTGCACTGGGTTCTTGGGGCGGTGGCCTTATCGTGGCCAATGCTGGGCTGATGCACACACCTTGGATTGGCGCGATCGTAGTATTAGGTGCTCTACTACTAACCCGTTTCAGCGGAATGCTAGACAAGCGTGGAGAGCAGCACGCAACGGCACACTGATTCACGTTCCAAATCGATAAAAATCACTTAAATTAGCCCGGCATTACGTCGGGCTTTCAATACAGAGTTTAAATACACCATTGACTGAGGTAGAAAGTTTATTCTACCCTTAGGTAAAACAAACGTTCTACCTGGTGTATCAAATAGTGAAAGAAAAAATCGCAGCAAGCCTAGAAAAAGCATTCAGTCAGTATGGCTTCGCCGAGCCTAGCGTACCCCAACTCAAAAACGCCTGCGAAGTCAGCCTGAGAACCCTGTACAAATACTACCCCTCCAAGGAAGCGATGATTGTTGCAGCTCTCGAGCATCGCCATCAAAGGTATTTGAGTTTTTTGCTCGAAGACGCCCCTGCCAATGGAACACCGGCTGTATTACACCTATTCACTCGCCTCGAGGATTGGATGAAGGAGTTTGCACCGAATGGCTGCATGTCCATCAATGCATTAGCAGCCTATCCAGAAAATCTATCAATTAATCAAGCAGTAAAACAACACAAATTGGCGGTCCGTCAGCTTATGGGCCAACTAAGTCAGCGAGAAGACCTCGCAACCACACTCTTCTTGTTACATGAAGGTCTATCCAACGCATGGCCGGTTCTCGGTCACGCTGCCTTTGCATCCGCTGAGCACACTCTGCTAGAACTAATGAAGGAGAACAATCAATGACCACAATCCCGAAAGTCATGAAAGGCGTCCAACTTATCGGTCATGGTGGGCCAGATATGCTTCGTTACCGCGATGATCTACCTGTGCCAGTCCCCTCGCCTGATGATGTATTGATCCAAGTTGCCGCCGCCGGAGTCAATAACACCGACATCAATACCCGAACAGCATGGTATTCTAAAAACGACGCCAATAGCATGGATGCAAGTTGGTCAGGAGACGCGCTATCTCTCCCTCGAATCCAAGGTGCCGATGTATGCGGTACCATCGTCGCTGTTGGTGAGAATATCTGCCCATCACGAGTCGGCCAGCGCGTGCTCATCGAACCATGTATTACGCGCTTCAACAGTCAAGCACTTAGCTCGCCTTGGTACTTCGGTTCAGAATGTGATGGTGGCTTCGCTCAGTTCACTGTTGTTGACAGTAAACATGCATATGCAGTGAAGAGTAGTTTATCGGATATCGATTTGGCCTCCTTCCCTTGTTCTTATTCAACTGCCGAGAACATGCTTGTCCGCTCTAATGTCACAGCGAGCGATACCGTACTGATTTCAGGGGCATCCGGTGGTGTTGGCTCTGCCGCAATCCAACTGGCGAAGGCGCGTGGAGCATACGTCATTGCTATCGCCAGCCCAGAAAAGAAAGAACAGATCACGGCATTAGGAGCAAACCAAGTTATCCCTCGCGATGCAAATTTAACGGCGACTCTCGGAGAAAA
The DNA here is from genome assembly GCF_033340395.1 of Vibrio sp. 1159. Classification (NCBI taxonomy): domain Bacteria; kingdom Pseudomonadati; phylum Pseudomonadota; class Gammaproteobacteria; order Vibrionales; family Vibrionaceae; genus Vibrio; species Vibrio sp. 1159. The sequence goes on from NZ_JAWOWL010000041.1 coordinate 29,336, forward strand.
CAGCGTTGACGTAGTGATTGATTTGGTCGCAGGAGAGCAGTGGCCACAATTTCTTCAGGTACTAAAGCCAGGATCAAGATACGCTGTTTCCGGCGCCATAGGCGGCCCAATTGTCGAGCTGGATGTAAGAACTCTTTACCTTAAAGACCTAGCGTTATTTGGTTGTACCGTTTTGGCACCAGAAGTATTCGGTAACTTGGTTCGCTATATCGAACAGAACGCAATTCGCCCCTTAGTCGCGGAGTCATTTCCCTTAAACCAGATAGGTCAAGCGCAAGAAGTATTTTCACGCAAGCAACATACTGGGAAACTGGTTTTGGAAATCACATAGCTTTTCGATTAACAGCGGCCTATACAAGTCGTTGTAATTTGAGAACACTTTAAGCATCCTAAAAAGTTCTCAATACTTAGAAGATCGCTACGGTTGGCTTAGCTTGTTATCCCTTTTCATCACGCTAAGCCAGCTTGTAAAAATATGTGTGTTTGCTTCTGAGTTATAAATGTTTAATACCAACATTATCTTACTTCTGGCGTTCATGAACAGAACCGAGATCTGAACGACTTCGGTGTTAAACCTACGATCCTATTAAATATTTTCCTGAACGCGCTCACATCTTGGTAACCCACTCTAAATGATATTGCGTCAAATGTTAGGGTTGTCGACTCAAGTAAATCACAAGCTTTTTGTACTCTTAAGCTTTGTATGTATTGGTTAACATTGAAACCTGTCGCCTTTTTAAAGCGTCGCTGCAATGTCCTTTCTGTTAAACAACTCAACTCTGCAAGCTCTTTATTGCTCAGTTTTCCTTGATAATGATCGTTTATATAGTGCTGTAGTTGAACAATTACCTCATCACCATGTTGGAAGTTTGGGGTAAACTGTTGATAAAAGCGTTGCTCTCTCGGACCAGTATCAATAACCAACATTTTGCCTAACAGGCGCATTACTGCCGGTGACGCAAATAAGGAAACCAGCTCCAAACCTAAATCCACCCATGACATCATACCCCCAGCCGTAATGATCGTTCCTTCGTTAATAAGGATGGCTTCTTGTCTTACGTGGATATCGGGAAACTGACTCGCTAATGAAGGAGCCAAGCCCCAGTGTGTCGTACAAGACTTATTGGTCAACAACTGGGTTTGAGCAAGAATAAAAGTACCAGCGCAGGCGGAGGCTAAAATCGCACCTTTACTATATTGGACTTTTAACCAGTCGAGTAGCTCTGGCTCTGGTTCTAAGTAATATTGACCAGTGCCGCTAGGCGGAATCATTACCGCTGTTTTCACATCGAAGTGCGTGTTTGACCAGTGATCCAATATCTCTACTTCAAAGTGTACATCAACGCCCAATTTAGCCGCCGCACGGTTTGCCATCTCGAAGAGTTCGCTTAAACCATATACGGAGGCTTGCGAGCTATCTGGGTAATTAACGAGTGCTATTTTCATTTATCTTCAAGTGTCGCTTTTTGACTCTTTTGTGTCATTTTAGACTCTAAAGAAGGTAGCTAAAAGTCTTTATATTATTCGTACCGCAATGATCCTCAATAAAAGGAAAAGAAAATGACTCAAAAAGCCCTACTTGTAATTGATTTGCAAAACGACTATTTCCCAGAAGGAAAGTTTCCTTTATGGAATACAGAATCGACTTTAGACAATGTTAAGAGAGCAATAACTAAAGCCAATGAGCAAAACATTCCTGTGATTCATATTCAGCATATTGCCGACCCTGCCATGGGTATTGCCCCATTCTTCAATGAAGGCAGCGACGGTGCCAATATTCACCCAGAAGTTCTTGCTTTAGCGCCGAATTCCGAAATCGTGGTAAAGCACTTCGCAGATAGCTTTGAAGGAACACGTTTAGAAGAAGTATTGGCAAGCAAAAATGTAACGGAGTTACTTGTATGCGGAATGATGACACAAAACTGCGTCACACATACTGCTATCTCAAAATCTGCGGACAAGTATGATGTTTCGATCTTAATGGATAGCTGTACCACGGTCGATGAAATGATTCACAACATTGCACTTCACGCTGTCTCAACGAGAGTTCCCCTCGTAACTATTGAAGATAAGCTGTAATACACGCACAACCTTTCGCTCACACAATGCGGGCGAAAGGTCACACATATATGCACTTTCATTGATATTTGCTTACTTTGTGTTAAACATTGGTTTCCAAATAGTTACAAGGAAACGTTTATGAAATGGATAGTCGTATTGTTTATTAGCTTATTTTCAGTTTTCAGCCATGCGAAAGAGTGGAAACAAATTCGCTTCACTGTTGAAGGGGCTTACCCCCCATTTAGCTGGACGACAAAAGAGGGAAAGCTAGAAGGGTTTGAAGTCGACCTCGCTAACGCGTTATGCAAAGAGTTAGAAGTAAAGTGCGTTATCTCAAAAATGGATTGGGATGGCATCATCCCTTCTCTCCTTAGTCGCAAGAACGATGCGATTATTGCTGCAATGACAATCACAGAAGAACGAGAAAAGAAAGTCGATTTCACCGTCCCTTATGCAAAAGTACCGACTCGTTTTGTAATGAAAAATGATAGAGAAATCAACATGGATGACGGCAGCCTAAATCGTTTATCTATTGGAGTTCAAAGAGCCACAATTGGTGATAAGTACCTTTCTGCCTTGTATCCAGATATTGATATTCGTCGTTATGGTACGTTCGATGAGGCATTTACCGATCTACTCAATGGACGGTTAGATGCTGTATTTGGCGGCTCAATCGGTTTAAGTGCTGGTTTTCTTGAAACTGCACAAGGTGAAGGCTATCACTTTACTGGACCAGCGTTTACAGAGGAAAAGTGGTTCGGCCGTGGCATTGGCGTAGCAGTGAGAAAACAAGACAAAGAATTAAAAGCATTACTCGATAGCGGAATACAAAAATTGATCCAGAGCGGTAAGCATAAAACCATCGCCAGCAAGTATTTCTCCTATAGTATTTACGAGTAACCTCGTTATTTTTTTATAGTCTGCGCGGTATAGGAAACTTCCCTTTCCCTATATGGCGACAAAAACAGAGCCCTCGAGCAATCGCCCGAGGGTTATTTTTATAAAAAAGCCCAGCTATATAAGTAACCCGCTCCCATGGCCATCGTTAAGATAACGATTAGGAAGGCAGCGATCATTTGGTTCTTAAAAATTGATTTCAACAAAATCACTTCTGTAAGACTTGCGCCAGCACTACCAATAATAAGCGCCATAACAGATCCAAGAGCCATACCTTTTTGTACTAGTGCCGCGCTAAGTGGAATGACCGCCTCTGCACGGATGTACAATGGAATACCAATGATTGCTGCGACCGGAATCGCGTACCACTTCGCTTCACCAGCGAACTCCGCAATGAACTCCGTCGGGATGAAGCCATAGATAAATGAACCAATCGCAATGCCCATCATGAGATAAGGGAACACTTGCTTAAAGTCTTTCCAAGTTGATTGCCAAATACGTACCCAGCGGCTAGGCTCTTTCTCTTCCACGACTGTCGCTGTTGCACTACCGCCAGATGAACAGCAAGATACTTCCACTTTAGGTTCAGGTTTTGGTACATCACCACAACAAGATGTTTTCGCCGCAACTGGCGTAGGTTCATTGCAGGCGCTGGTATCACAGCTTGATGCTGGTCTCGCTTCTTCTTTTTTCTTGCTTGAATCGCCACAAGAAGTACCGCACGAAGAAGAACCTACCGCTTGATATGCTTCTGGTTTGACGTAACGTTCAAACCCTAGTTTTTCAAGTACATAGCCTGCTACCACTGATACTGACATCGCGATAGCAAAGTAAAATACCGCAACTTTCCAACCAAAAGTCACCACAAACAAGCCAATAATCACTGGGTTAAGCAACGGGCTTGCAAATAGGAACACCATCATAGGTCCAAAACCTGCTCTTGCACGCAACAAGCCTTTTAAGAAAGGAATGGTCGAACACGAACAGAAAGGCGTAATCGAACCTAGCAACGCAGCAATGAAGTAACCTTTACCCTTTTTCGAGCTGAGAATAGATTGAATTTTTTCTGGCGTTAGAAAATCTTGCAACACACCGACAATGTAGCTAATTGCCAGAAATAAGATGATAAGTTCGGTTGCTAGAAACGCAAACATATCCAGCGCTTCTTTAGCCATAGTTATAATTTCTGTATTCACATTTACTCTCCTCGTCATTTTTCGCTAACAAGCTTACCTGATAGATAAGCCTTTATTTCGATATTTCTGGAATTATAGAATCACAAAACAAAAGATCAACAAAATATTTCCATAAAAATGGAATAATAAAACTAGTCATTACTTATCATAAAGTGACATGTCGTTAGCTATGCAGACTGGTTGTCGATGATAATTTCAGAGCATCTCGAATCCTTTTTATCAAACATAACCTAAAATTATCAAAATAAGAAAAAACCATAATTATTGCAGCAGCACCCTCTGAGTTAGTATGACTTTCGACCATTCTTAATAATAAGGAAAACCTATGAGAGCGATAACTTACCAACGAGATAAAGATACTTTCTCTTTATCCGAATTACCTACACCAAAACTAGAAACCCAATTTGATGTATTGGTTAAAGTTAACGCTGTTGGTTTGAACCCTGTCGATGCAAAAATCCATTATTGGTCAGACATGGTCACTAACATGGATAACAATTTTGTTGGCGGGTTAGACGTATCAGGAGAAATAGTCTCTGTAGGCGATGCGGTCGTTGATTGGAAGGTTGGCGATAAAGTGTTGTATCACGGAAACATGAGACGCCATCACGGAGGATTCGCTGAATTTGCTATCCATGATTCAAGAACGCTTATAAAGCACCCTCAGGTTCCGGTTGAAGTAGCAGCATCTACACCTTGCGCAGCCTGGACCGCATATCGCGCTTTGGTAGACAAGCTCGATATTTCAAATCGAAGCAGCATTTTTATCGCCGGAGGTGCTGGCGGCGTTGGAAGCTTTGCTATTCAGTTAGCAAAGACATTTGGTGTTGAACAGATCATTGCTACTAGTTCAGAAGCTAATCACGCATATTTGTCCTCGTTAGGAGCAACCCATATGATTGATTATCATCATGAAGATGTAGTTCAGCGAGTAATGGACATTACCGGAAATCATGGCGTTGAGGTTGCACTCGATTGTGTAGGCGGTGATAACGACCGAATTGCAGCCTCGGTGTTAACCTTTGAGGGCGAAATGGTGGAGCTCGTCAAGACTGTCGACCCTTCTCAATATCCAGATGCCTTCTTAAAAGGCTTGGGCTTCCACCAAATAAGTTTGGGCTCTGGTCATGTCTTTGGCGAGAGAGGGTTTGCAAGTATCGTTAATGCCGGAAAGGAAGTGTCTGAGCTATTAGAAAATGGAGAATTGGAAGTACCGAAACTGAAGATCATCGGCTTAGAGGATGTAGGTAACGCACTCTTGGACATGCGAAATCAGAGAACAGTTGGAAAGATTGTCGTTAATCTGAACCAAAAATAATTAATAAAGATCTCGAGGAAAACTGGCAAAGTAATGAGCAAGTTAAAGCATCTTGTTACTTTGCCAGATATGAAAGACCTTTATTTTGTCTATAACGATGAATGAAAAACAAAACCTCTTGCCATACTTCCCTGCGCTTCACCAAAATTAAGCGTTTTCGAGAGTGTCTCTCCAAGTCGCTAGCAATTTAATATGACGTGGTTCAATCCCACAGCAACCACCAATAATGCTCGCTCCCTGCGCATGCCACTTTTTAGCATACTCAAGATATTCAGTCGGAGAGAAATGACGAACTTCCTGAATGGTCTCGTTGGCTTGGTGCGCTTGCTTTATCGGAGCAAAGCTATTTGCGAAAACACCTATCGTCAATTCTCTACCTGACTCACTCAATACTGCTTGTGTATCTATGATCGCTTGCTCGACAACTTCAGGAATAGAGCAATTGAAAAAGATACCTGAAACATTTGTTTTCAACAGCGTATTAACCGCGACTTTAAGAGATTCCCCTGAGCGAAGGCGAGGCAAAGAGTTAGGCTCATCCATTAAGGTGAAAGCAATATAATTGGGCTTATCTGTTTTGGCTAAAATTATTGATAGAACTTCAACTTCAGCGAGGCTAGACACGGTCTCAGCTAACCAAATATCAACATATTGATCTTGAGCTTCAAATAACTCAGAGGCCACTTCCAGTGCCCTTTTCGGCTCGAATAATTCAGGCCTGTAAGACCCCATTACAGGAGGAAGAGAGCCCGCAACGAGCACTCTATCGTTAGAGCTGGTGACTACATCTCTGACAATTTTAGCTGCAGATTTTGCTAACTCAGTCCCCCGTTTTGCATAGAGTTCCTCGCCTAAGTGAAATGGGACACATGCATAACTGTTGACAGTGATAATCTCTGCGCCAGCGTCTATGAAATTCTCATGGGCCATTTTTACATGTTGTGGTGATTCAATTAGCGCTTGTGCACTCCAAAGCGGCTGAGAAAAAGGGGCGCCAATACGTTTTAACTCTCGCCCCATGCCACCATCTAAAATTGTTACTTTCTTCATTTAGACATCCATACCGCCAAACATCCATAAGCTCTATTCAAACACAATTTTTATCAATTCAAAATGAAATTGTTATGTTTAAAGTGAACAAAAACTTAATGGCTGATTAAACACTCTAGTATTTACCAGACCTTTCATTCGGACCAAGATAATGTTATCGCCATTAACTTCGAGTAAAAAGCCCATTATCTATGTCTCTCGGCGAGGCGGGCGTTACGAGCCACAATAGTGCATGAAGTGATTGAGGGACTAACCCTCAATCAAATTTTCTTTTTATTATAAGACCTTAGATAAAAACTTCTGTAATCTAGGATTGGAGGGGTTATCAAAAAATCGCTCAGGAGAGTCAGAAACCAAAAGCTCACCATCTTCCATAAACAACACCCTATCAGCGACCTCTTTTGCGAAACCCATTTCATGAGTAACCACGACCATGGTCATTCCGTCCTTGGCCAAATCTTTCATCACATCAAGAACTTCTCCAACCATTTCAGGGTCTAGTGCTGATGTGGGTTCATCAAACAACATAATGTTGGGCTTCATTGCTAACGCACGAGCGATTGCGACGCGCTGCTGCTGTCCGCCTGATAAATGATTAGGATAATTATCCATTCTCTCCGACAGACCAACTTTATAAAGCAAATCTTTTGCTTCTTTCTTCACCGATTCAGGGTCACGTTTAGAAACCTTTAAAGGTGCTAACATGACGTTCTCTATCGCCGTTTTATGTGGAAAAAGGTTGAAGCCTTGAAATACCATGCCCACATCAGCGCGTAGTTTATTGATATCCGTAGATTTGTGGTACATATCGATACCATCTACGATAATAGACCCACTATTTATTGTCTCTAATTGATTGATCGTCCGTAAGAATGTTGACTTACCAGAACCTGACGGTCCTACGATGACAATCACTTCCCCTTTTTCTACATTTACCGATACGTCCTTGAGCGCATGGCAGCCATTAGGGTAAATTTTATTAATTGTTTTTGCTGAAATAATGTATTCCATTAATGACTCCACCATTAATCACTTGCTGCCAATTTCTTTTCTAACGTTTGTATTGCCCAAGATAAGGTACTAGTCAGAAGCAAATAAAGGGCCGCTACGGTAAACCAAACTTCAAATGGGGCAAAACTACCACTTACGACTTCCCTGCCCGCTTTTGTCAGATCAGTAATCGAAATCACGGAGACAAGTGAGGAATCTTTTATCAGGTTGATAAACTGCCCGGCTAAGGGAGGTAATGTCTGCTTAAACGCTTGAGGTAAAATGACATAAATCATCGCTTTGGGATAATTCATTCCTAGTGAACGCGCCGCTTCCATTTGTCCTCTTGGGATTGACTGGATTCCTGACCGCACAATTTCTGCGACATAAGCGGCGGTAAACACGGAGAGCGCTATCACTCCCGCAGTAAAACGCTCAAGGTCAAGCACAGTACCAATAAAGAAGTAAACGATAAAAATCTGTACTAAAAGAGGCGTTCCACGAATGACCTCGACATACACAAGCGCCAGCTTTTTTAATGCCGGATTGCTGGATATACGCATTAGTCCGACAACTAAGCCCAACGCTAGAGCAATGATAAGTGACCAGAGCGAGATTTTAATTGTCGTCACAACACCATCTAAAATTGGGCCAGAGCGCCACTCTTTTATAGTTGCTAAGGTATCTCCTTCAAAAATAAGATCACCTTCATAGACGTCCACAGACTTATATTGGCTTAGTTCAAGAACAATATCACCATGAATACTCTCCAGAGCCAGTTGGTTATTCTCGTCGAGAATGATGTTCCCATCGACAGGCGCGGTAATGGATGAAGCAGCGTTAGTGGCAATATAAGGAAGGACACGCTCCCAATTCCAGCTGTAATCGATTCGCTTACCTGACAGATAGACAAGACCGCAAATTGATAGCAAAACAAGAACAAAAACAGCGTTCCACAATAGGGATTTAAAGTTATTTTGCATGTGATTCCGAGAATGACTTTGATTAAAGTTGGTTGGGTATTTGAATAAAGAAAAGCGTTAGCTTCACAGCACGAACCGTTTGGTTGGCGATGAACCGAGCCAGAAGCTAACCGCTCCTCTACAATAACAATATGATTACTTGACTTGCTTTAACCATTTATCGTCGTTAAACCACTTATCGTAAATGCGATCGTAAGTTCCATCGCCCTTAATTTGACGTAAATAGTTGTTTAAGAAGTTAAGCGTATCTGGATTTCCTTGCGGCACAGCCCAACCCAAAGGCTCGTAAGTAAACGGTTTAGCCAAGTGCATTAACTGCCCTTTGTTTTCCGCCACATAAATAGAGTTGTAAGGAAAGTCATAAACAAACGCATCTACCTTTCCGTTGGCAACCTCAAGTACCGCTTCAGACTGGGTTTCGTATAGATTTATCTTAGCTTTCGGAAGGTATCGTTTTACCGCTTGCTCACCCGTTGTCCCAAGCTTAGTTGCAACAACATAATCTGGACTATTGAGATCACGGTAACTAGACACTTTACCTTCATGCTTGAGATCTACGAGAATAGATTGACCAATAACCACATAGGGATCAGCGAAATTCACCTGAGTATTTCGCATAGGTGTGATAGTCATCCCGCCCATAATCATGTGACACTTACCAGTCAACAGTGTTGGGATAATGCCATCCCATGAAGTGTTTACCGGAACAAACTTAACATCCATGGCACGCGCCATTTGCTTACCCAAATCGATATCAAACCCGATGTACTGCCCATTTTTTGCTGTCATTTCAAAAGGCATATACCCAGAATCAAAGCAGACTTTTAGCTCCCCTGTACTTTTGATGTCGTCTAAAATTGGGTCTGCATTAACCGTCGTCGAAACAGCTAACCCCAGTGCAGCAAAACACAATAACTTTTTCATGGATATTCCTTTATCATTTGTTGTAAAGTTTTTTTATACACGACAATAGAATAAAAAACCACAAACAATGACTTTTTAATCACTAGAATTTGTAGGATCGTTACTAAGCTGGAAGATCTGAATGAAAATCTATACCAAGCCATTGCAATTGAATTGCATGCATTAAGTGATTAAGTTGTAGGCAGGTCACTATAACGACAAGAAACATACGCTTTGACTGAATAGTCAGCGTTTCCGAGAGTGGTTTAATTAATAACGAAACCATACAGATATTCGCTTTTTCACATTGACCGTAATGTCAAGAGTGCTTGAGTTTTATTGTTGACAATTCTTCCATAGTTAATGGTCACAAATGTGATGTACAGCACATTTCTATAATGGCACTATCACCTTTGTCGAGAGATATTAACAAGGATTCGTTGGACATCTTGACTTTGTAATACAAATAAAAAGGTGACTATATGAAAAAACTAATGACGCTCTCATCACTATTATTATTCAGTTTATCTGCTACTGCTGGTATTCATGTCGAACACTCTACAAACAAAGTTGTTCTCAATGACTTTACGACAAAAGATGCCGCTTATAGCTCTGCGTTTGATCTTGTCGATGAATACCAAACGCTATCAAAACATGAACTTAGAAATCGTCTAAACATCATTGGAAGCGGTTTCCCTCGTGATATTGCAATCGATGATAGTAAAGTGAGAGTTGAAGAATACGCACTTAACCGTGATGAAGTTAAATATCGTGCAATCATAAACTTCGATTATCACTTCAGAACAAGTGACGGCGGTAAAAACTAAAAAATCATCTGCACCTTTACTTTCTTAGAGCCCTTCCTATTTTAAGAAAGTAAAGGTGTCTAATCATATTGAAACGACTGCTTTTCATAAATCGCTCTCTCCTTACATAAACAGTATCAATCCCTACCTCTATCGTTTACATAAAAATAATTTTTCCAATCTTCATTGAGATACATTTCGTCGTTTGGCGCTTTATCATTCACTTGGTTCGCCATATGGATTCCACATCACTTAAATGAAAAAGACCCTTGAAATTGAGTTCACTTTTTTATGAAGATTAACTCAACCTAAGATTGACAATTTTCGTTATATTTTTCTCGTTTATAGCAATATATAAAAAAACTCTTTTTGTTTTAATTAACCATAAGACGTAAAAAAAAGGCAACAAGATACTTCTTGTTGCCAAAGAAAAAATCATCATTCAAAAAATATGAAAATGAAAACTAGCAGTGGACTAGCTAACAAAACAATTATATCCAAAACACTTTAACAAGTAACGATCAATATAATCCATTATATATGGATGAAAATCAGCACTTATAAAATTACACCGATAAATAAAAAGCCTGAAAATAGTTTCAGGCTTTTTATATTTATTAATTTTTTAGAATGAATATCTCGCAGCTATTGCAAGAATATCGTCTTCATTGTCTACATCTGTAATTCTGTATTCTGCTAGTGCTTTAAAATTAGAAGTCAAATCGTACTCTGCACCTAGTGAGTAGTAATCGACGACATCTTCATCATCACGCTCTAGATTGTTATAGCCAACTAGTGCCCAAAGCTTATCTGTTACTTCATAAGTGGCAACTGCTTCAATACCGGTGTAATCAATATTACTTTCAGAACCATCTTTAGCCCAGTTTTCACCATCACTGTATAAAACAGAGGCATAAAACTTGTCGTATTCAAATGCAATAGCACCCGTTAGCAGCTCTGCATCTTCTGCACCCGATTGCCCTTCACCTTCGTTGTAACCAAGCGCAACTTTGAAGCCATATGGCAACTTGTAGTCCGCCGCCGCACCATAAGAGGCTGCATCTGTTGACACTTCATCGTTTTCAGCCTGATAGCTAACATGAATATTCAAACCTTCATAGCTTGTCGTTAGCTTAAATACTGAATCGGAGCGACCGGTACCATATAGATCCGCACTTACGCCAGCAGCTTCATTACCAAACTCCGGGAAAATATCCGTGTAATCAGATACTAAAGTGACCGCACCGTATTGACGTCCATAACTTACTGTTCCGTAATCTGCACCAACGCCTACATAGCCTTTTCGGATATCAAATTCATCATCTTCAATCCCATCAGTATCTCTGCGATTAGACTTAAATTCCAACTCATATAAGCCGAAGGCATAAAGATCTTCATTTATTTTAGACTCACCTGAAAGTCCTACACGAATGTAGCTATTATCTCCGTCAGCATTTTTATCATCAGAGAAATAATACATCCCTTGCGCTCGGCCATGAATATTTAACACTGATTCTTGATCTTCATAAACTACGGCTGAATTTGCAGCACTTGCAGAGAAAAGTGCTGCGATTGCGATCGACGTTCTTGTCATTTTCATTTAATTACCACTACTTGTGTTGTTTGAATCGAGTGAAATTATGAACAGTGGCAATTATTTTTAAAGTGCAAATTCAACCATATTCTATGGATAAATATAAACAAGCTCTCAATCTAAAACATTATGTCCTAGTACTCATATTAGTCGAGATAATCCATCCAAACAGGAGGCGTTCCTATTATTTTTTGAACAGTATCAATGAACAGTTTGGCTAATGGTTGTTGATTTCGGTGAGTATACATTGCATATATTTCCCCTATTGCGGGAAGATTATAATCAGGAAGCAACTGTACAAGATCTTGTTTACTCAAACTCTCCTGAAGAAAGAACTGCCCTATTAAAGCATACCCTAGATCAGATTTTACGGCATCGAGCATTAACTCAGTTTCATTCACGAAGTACTGCCCGTTGATATTATACGTTCTAACGTCGCTTGATGACTGGCTTGGCGCTATACGTAGCTTATCCGCCTTAAAGTTAGCATTAGAGTATATTACTGCTGGCATTTTTATAAGCTCTTCTGGAGAGCTCGGGGTTCCATACTTGTCAATAAAACTCTTCGATGCAACCAGTGCCATATTATTGCTTGCCAACTTACGCACTATCATGTTGGACTCTCGGATTGGTCCGATACGAAACACAACATCAAAACCTTCGTGGATAACATCGACTCGATTATCATCGAGCAGCAGCTCTACAGTAATGTTTGGGTACTGTTTTATAAACTCTTTAACTGCCTGATTTAAGTAAGCTCTGCCAAAGAAAGTGGAGCTTGATATTTTCAGGTTACCCTTCGGTTCATCCTGAAATGTAGCAGCAATACTACGAGTTTCAGTTAGAACCTCTCTTACTTTCTTAGCTTGCGCCACCATCTCAACACCAGCATTGGTCAGGGATAGCGAACGCGTGGAACGGTTTAACAGCCGTAAGCCCAATTCATCCTCTAGCTTTTTGATCTGTTTTGACAAAGCTGAACGATCTATATGATTTCTGTCAGCAGCTTTAGCAAAAGTTCCGTATTCAGAGACATCCAGTAGTAATTCAAGTTGGCTTGCGAGATCCACTGCACAATTCCTTATTTAGTTTTTATTCTTTATGTGATGGGAAATGGATTTTACAAAATTAATTTCAATTTTTTATGGTTCAAATTGCATCAGTGAATTGCAAATAATGCACGAATTAAAAACGCTTTAATTTTCGTCGCTATCTTTAGCTTCTGTTTAGTTATTCCTATCTATTATGGCTTATTACATTTAACAATACTCCACGTCTTTAAAACCCTAAACTGACCTTTTTCAAACCAAAAAGTGAGCATTTTGACCAATATTTAATCGTGCATTTTTATCACTACTCTATGTTCGCTGAGGGCCTATTTACCCATAGGTACAATGAATACAATGCCGTTCCTTTTAGTATGAACAGAATCATTTAGGGCGCGACAAATGTTAAAGAAAGTTTTCGGCATTGGCCTTTTATCCGTTTTAGCTGCTTGTGCAGACGAAGAGATAACCAAACAACCTAATACTCCCTTACCTACGATAGACGTCTCCAAAGTCATCTATGAGCCCGTTCAATCGTGGTTCACCTTTACAACAAGGCTTCAAGCCCCAGAGAAAGTTTCTTTAATGCCGCGCGTTTCCGGAGTTATTGAAACGGTAGAGTTCAAAGACGGACAGAGTGTCAACAAAGGCGACTTACTCGTCACTCTTGATGATCGAACCTTCAAAGCTCAGGTCTCACGACTTGAAGCGCAAGTTAAGAGTGCTCGAGCTGCGCTAGAGCAAGCAGCAAACGAACAAAAGAGAGCCGCTCAACTTGTTAAGCGAAAGGCCATCTCAGCGGAACAAGCAGAGGCCCGAGATACCGCAGTAAAACAACGCTCTGCAGAACTAATGGCCTTGCGTGCTCAGTTAGAATCCGCAAAGTTAGATCTTGAGTTTACGAAGATATATGCCCCTATTAGCGGCACTATTTCAAGAGCATTCATTACTAAAGGAAACAATGTAAACGCAAATCAAAGCGTTATATCAAACATTGTCTCTAACGATCAGGTATATGCATACTTTGATGTCGATGAGCGAACTTGGAACCGTTACTTCTCGACAATCAATGCCGACTCTAACTTACCTACTCGTCTTGAACTATCTGGACAAAATGGGCAGGAGTTTTTTGGACGCGTTGACTTTGTCGACAACTCCATCAACGAAAACACCGGTACTTTGCAGGTTCGAGCGGTATTCGATGCAACAAAATCAAACTTAAAAGTGGGATCGTTTGGCCGAGTTCAGATATCAACAACCAAACCAGTTGAACGAGTTCTCGTTCCAGAGCGTTCTATTGGCACAGATCTAGAAAACCGCTTTGTATTAACACTCAATGGAGAGAATACGTTGCAATACAGCATCGTAACCTTAGGCGAACGTTACGGAACATTTCGTGCCATCGAGAATGGCTTGAACGCCGACTCAGTTATTGCGGTAAATGGCCCAGCAAAAGTTGGCCCAAATAGCAAAATCACACCAAAAAATGTCACGCTAGATATTAGCAACACCTCATTGATTATGGCTTCAAACTCAACATCGTTGCCAAATAAACGTTTAGCTCAAGACTAAGAAGACAACCGAATGAAATTTGCACACTTTTTTATTCAAAGACCCATATTTGCCTCTATGTTATCGCTATTGATATTAATAGTAGGCGCAATTTCACTTTTACAGTTGCCTGTGAGTGAATATCCAGAGGTTGTCCCTCCTACAGTAGTAGTTACAGCAAACTATCCTGGTGCGAACCCAAAAGTAATCGCAGAAACAGTTGCTACGCCTCTGGAGCAAGAAATTAATGGTACAGAAAACATGTTATATATGTTTTCACAGGCAACCAGTGACGGCAGAATGACATTGACCGTAACCTTTGCTTTAGGTACGGACTTGGACAAAGCTCAGGTTCAAATTCAAAATCGCGTCACTACAGCTTTGCCCCGATTACCAGAAGCCGTCCAACGGTTAGGAGTTGTTGCCGAAAAAGCCTCTCCTGATCTCACTATGGTTGTGCATATATATTCTCCAGATTCTAGCCGTGAAGTCAGTTATTTAGCTAACTACGCTAATTTAAACTTGAAAGATGAGATAGCTCGGCTCGGAGGCGTCGGCGATGTGCGCCTTTTCGGTGGTGACGAGTACTCAATGCGCTTGTGGTTAAATCCAGATGAGCTCGCTTCTAGAAATCTAACCGTAATGGACGTTGTGTCCGCCGTCCGATCTCAAAACCAACAGGTGGCAGCAGGCTCATTAGGTGCGCAACCAGCCGCTAATGAAAACCAATTCCAAGTTTTGTTGAACGTAAAAGGCCGCTTGGAGAATATTGATGAATTCAACGACATTGTAGTAAAAGTTGACGAAACAGGGGCTTTGACACGTCTTAAAGACGTTGCACGCGTAGAGCTAGGTCAAAACTCTTATGCACTGCGCGCCTTGTTAAATGGTAAACCAGCGGTGGCGATGCCCGTATTCCAACGCCCTGGTGCTAATGCTATTGAGCTATCTAATCAGGTTCGTTCAACCATGGACCGTTTACAAGCAGCCTTTCCAGCTGGAGTTTCATATGAAATAGCCTACGACCCGACCGTCTTTGTTCGTGGATCGATAGACGCGGTGGTTCATACTCTGCTAGAGGCAATTGTACTAGTTGTTGTTGTAGTCATTTTGTTTTTGCAAACATGGCGCGCGTCTATCATCCCTATCATTGCGGTGCCTGTTTCATTAATCGGTACGTTCGCCGTAATGCAAATGCTTGGAGTATCGATTAACACGCTTTCGTTGTTTGGGCTTGTTCTCGCCATAGGCATCGTCGTCGATGACGCCATTGTCGTCGTCGAAAACGTGGAACGGAACATCCATAATGGACTTGCACCACTAGAAGCAACGAAACAAGCAATGACCGAAGTTACCGGGCCAATTATTGCAATTGCTTTAGTGTTATGTGCGGTGTTCATCCCGACGACCTTTATTACAGGGTTATCCGGTCAGTTTTATAAGCAGTTCGCACTAACAATTACGATCTCGACGATTATTTCAGCAATTAACTCGTTGACGTTATCGCCTGCTTTATCAGCACTGCTATTACAAGATAAGAACGCAAAACCCGATCGGCTAACCAAGCTCTTGGATGCGGTTTTTGGTAAGTATGTTTTTGCGCCATTCAATAGAATTTTTGAGTATAGCTCGAACCAATATCAAGCTCTGGTCAAGAAGCTGATTCGCTTTAGCCTTGTTGTTGTGGTGGTATACATTGCGTTACTCGGGGGAACGGTTTCTCTATTCAAAGCTGTTCCTGGAGGATTCATTCCTCAACAAGATAAGCAGTATTTAGTTGCGATCGCCCAACTTCCAGATGCAGCAAGTTTAGATCGAACAGAGTCCGTTATTAAAGAAATGGAAAACCTCGCGCTGGCAACACCTGGCGTAGCACAAACCATTTCTTTCCCAGGCTTATCGGTCAATGGTTTTACTAACAGTCCGAATAGTGGCATCGTTTTTGTTACGCTTGAGGACTTCGATAAACGAAATGATCCAACTCTCGGAGCAAATGCGATTGTTGCATCTTTGAATAAGAGCTTTTCAATCATTGATGAAGCCTTCGTTGCGATTTTTCCACCACCACCAATCCAAGGACTTGGCTCTACTGGCGGCTTTAAACTTCAAATCGAAGACCGTGCGAACAAGGGGTTTGATGAGCTCTTCAAGCAATTGAACTTGGTAATAAGTGAGGCATCAACAAGACCCGAGCTGATGGGATTATATTCCACATTTCGTATACAAGTGCCGCAGATGGACATCCAAATAGATCGTGAACAAGCGATGCTGCAAGGTGTTCCTCTAGAGCAGGTTTTTGATGCGCTTCAAGTTTATTTAGGATCATTATACGTCAATGACTTCAATATGTTTGGTAGAACATACAAAGTGAATGCCCAGGCAGACATGAACTATCGTCTCGAACCTGACCAAATACTTAACTACAAAGTAAGAAATGCTGCCGGACAAATGGTTCCTCTCGGCGCTGTACTGGAGATCATACCCACGATTGGGCCTGACCGCGTGATGCACTATAACGGCTACCCTAGTGCAGAACTAAACGGCAGTCCTGCTTTTGGTTACAGTTCAGATCAAGCCCAAACGGCTATTGAGGAAGTACTGGATCAAAACCTAGCAGAGGGAATGGTTTATGAATGGACTGATGTAACCTACCAGCAGATTTTGGCTGGTAACACGATGGTGTATATATTCCCACTTGTTGTCTTGTTAGTTTTCATGGTGCTAGCTTCGCAGTACGAGAGTTTAAAACTGCCATTCGCTATCATTTTGATCGTTCCTATGACCATTTTTTCTGCACTAGCAGGTGTTTGGTTCATTGGTGGTGACAACAATATATTCACACAAATTGCTTTGATTGTCCTTGTGGCTCTAGCGTGTAAAAATGCCATCTTGATGGTGGAGTTCGCTAAAGAACTTAAAGACAATGGCCAAGATACCTTATCAGCGATTTTGGAAGCATGTCGTTTACGTCTTCGACCGATTCTAATGACATCAATTGCATTTACCGCTGGTGTTATTCCATTAATGATTGGTACAGGGGCCGGAGCGGAAATGCGACAAGCAATGGGTATTGCCGTATTCTCGGGTATGGTAGGCGTAACGGTATTTGGATTACTACTCACACCTGTTTTTTACATGTTAGTGAGTCGAAACAAAAAACGTCAAACACTATAACCATAATATAAATACTCATTTAAATTCATACTAAAGGGAGCTATTGCTCCCTTTTCTTTTGGTTATTAAGTATATTAATAATTTCTAGACAGAGCAGTAGTTATACATGAAACTAATACGCTAATATCTAACTTGGATAAACATTGTGGATTTAGCAAATAAACTACACCTGCTTTTAGAAGTCTCTAAAGCTGGATCTTTTGCAAAAGCAGCAGATGGGATGAATATCGACCGCTCTGTTTTATCTAAACACATCAAGCAGTTAGAAGAGCACTTAGGCGTTAGGCTATTAAACAGAACAACTCGCTCTCTTTCATTAACACAAGTCGGCCAGCAAATAGTTGAAAAAGCAGACCAAATATCTCAACTCCTTGATGATACTCAACAAATAGCGGAGAACTTTCAGACTGAGCCTTCAGGGAAAGTACGAATTTCAAGCTCAACATTATTTGGAAAACTCTATCTACAACCTTCGATAGAGAAGTTTTTACATAAGTACCCAAAAGCAAGTGTTGAACTAATGCTAGATGATCTTCATGTAGACGTGATTAGAAGTAATTTTGATATTGCTTTTCGAATCGGACCTATGAGGGACTCATCAATGGTAGCAAGAAAATTAGCAAAAAATACGACTGCAATCATTGCTTCTCGAAACTTAATTGAAAAACATGGTAACCCAGAAACGCCTGATGAGTTAGTTAAGCTACCTTTTATTATTTATTCAAATGGTAATTTTATTGTCGACAAACTTAAATTCTACGACAAAGAAAAATCAGATGGTTTAGATACATACCCAATATCAGGGTCATATATGGTAAATGAAGCTGAGCTAATAATTGAAAGCGTAAAGTCAGGTCTGGGCGCAGCACTTATAGGTCAATTTATGCTTCCTAACAACCTAGAGTCTTCTAATTTAGTTCAACTTTTACCAGAATATGAAACTCAAGATTTTGGTGATATTTATGCTATGTACTCACACCGTCAGCAATCACCATTGGTTAGGGCATTCATTGATATCGTTCAAGAAGAAATTGGCATACCACCAATATGGGAAAAGCATTTCAATAAAAGCTAGGTGATTCTATTTAACCAAAATTAACATAAAATAAAAAATCAAATAAAAACAATAAATTAAACCAGTAACGTTTAATATTCATCGAAGTTTAATGTTAGGTGAATTAAGTTCCATTCTAAATGGCGCTTAATTCACTAAATATAAAAAATTCTTGATTTATAATACTAACAAATCCATCACCTATACAAGTTACGATGTATATTGAAGAAAAACACACCTCGGTCACTAGTTTGTTAGTATATAAAATATCTTATCTTATTTTTTTGGTTATTTATACGTTAGCAACGATTTACTTTAGCGTAAAAATGGACAAAAGCACATCGGAGAACTCTCTTATAGAAATGACTCAAATAGCATTTGTGCTTTTTTCATCGTTAATGTGTTTGTATAAATCTAAGGAATATCTTGAACTCAAACACATATTAGTAATAATGTCTTCATTTTTTATGGTTATATTCGTTAGAGAAATGGACTACCACATAGAGCAGTATTTCCCTCACGGTTCATGGAAGTATCCTGCTTGGATTATAATAGTCTCGGTCTGTTATTTTTGTTTTAATAATATAGTTAACATAAAAAATGAGGTAAAACTTTTCATTTCTCATTCTAGCTTCACGACATTAACGATTGGATTTTTTATTGTTTTCTTATTCTCACGATTTGCAGGGTATGGTGATTTTTGGGTCGAGTTCATGGGGAACTCATACAATAGAGACGTGAAAAACTTGGTTGAAGAAAGCTTAGAGTTACTAGGTTACGCGATACTTTTAAACGGTGTTTTACTTATTAAAGTAGAAAATCACTAAGTATAAATAAGAGTTCAGAGCTTGTAGTTCAAGCTTTGAACTTTTTTGGCTAAAAAAAAGCAGCAAATTATATTTGCTGCAAATGATGAAAAAAACAATATGCGTAAGTTAACTTCCTAGCAATGGATGCGTTAACGAGTTAATAATAACGAACCGTAACAATTAAGTCTCGTTGAAAATAATCCATAAAGAATGGCATTTATTACACTGTTAATTATGTAATCTAATCTAGTTATCACACGCCGTCGTTTTTATATCTTATCTCTTTCCGTCAATAAATAGCTCTTCACATCAGATCCCATTTATCATCCCACAACAGTCGGATTCAAAACAAAGCAATAAAAATCAATAAATTAGAAGTAGCCACTTAAAAAATAAAAAGGAGTAAAAACGAAACTATATCAGATAGAACATATTAAAGATCACCAACTCTGAGTGGCTTTGTTGCGTAATTCAGACGAGAAACCAAACCTCCTAAAGTTGAGCGACTTTTATACAATATACTGAGTTTCA
>NZ_JAWOWL010000042.1:0-46511 GCF_033340395.1 Vibrio sp. 1159
TGTTTCCGAAGAAACTATTTGGATTATCATCAACGAGTGCCCACACAGATTGATAGGTCTATATTGTTAAAGAGCTTGCTTCGTAAGCTTTGCTATCGAAGCGGAGGCGTATTCTAAGGAATTAATTTTCAGTGTCAAACACTTTTTTAAATTAATTTTTAGAAGTTTTCTTTCGCCTTCTTGCCAACCGCTTTTGCGTTTCCGCTTTGCCCTGACAACGGAGGCGCATTATAGGGAGATGATTTTTCTTAGCAACCCCTTTTCAGAAAAAATTCAAAAAAAAGCGTCGAATGATTAAATCTCACTCAAACGCTTATTTTTAGCACTCAGTTGTTAACTTCAAGTAGCAAATAGGCAATCAATATGTGTCTATCCAAGACTCTTCAAAGCCTGTGATATCGAGACTCAGTGATTGCGCCGCTTCGATTTGCTCGATAGCCTCTAGTTCTTTATTTACACTGCTCATCGTTAATGTGTTGTTGTCTAGCTCAAACACTTGGCGTTGCGTGGTGTAATAGAACTTAAGCGTAGTGAGCGCTTTTACATCGTCATTGCTCGCGGCTGCTTTAATGCTTTTTAGTTTACGAAAGATTTTGTTGTGCAGTTGCTTGAGTTTCCAAACGTACAGCACTTCTTCCATGTATGGTCGAGTTTTAATTTGATTCAATAAAGAGAGGGAAGTTGCAACTGCGAGAACGACACCAATCAAATTCCAATGGAAATTGCCCGTTGATTGTTCTGGTACGACTTCAGTGTTGCCAAACAAAACAATCAACAAGGTACTAAAGGCAAGAGAGGAGATGGCGAGCAACGCAACAAAACCGCCAATCACAAGGTTTACTTTCTTTTTATAAATGTCTTTATTTATCTGTTTGATTTCCATATACCACTCCTAACAGGGTTGCCTCCTATTCTAGCCAGCACACCCAGCTCCACAATCGAAGCTTTGTAAGTAAGTTCACATTTGCTATTAAACTCGCATCCCTTCCCTGCTTGGGTATATACTTCCGCGCATTCACTCTTCCTATATAGAGGCTAAATTCATGCGCTCTTTTGTTTTACGAGCTCGCGCGGCGCCAACCACCAGCAAAGCACTGTTAGAAGGTGTTGGTAATGAAGCGCATACAGAGATTCTTGCTCATACCATGATGAACACTATGTTCGTTGCTCAATCGCACCGCGAAGATGTGGTTGTGCACTTGGTTTTAGAAAGCACAAAAGATTTCTCACGTACCATTACCATTCGCTCCAACGACATAACCAACATTGGCGGCTTCCATGAGTCAACTTTGATTGCAGCGGTGGCTCGCGCTTTAGACGCTTCGGTTGGTATGGGTAAAGAGCAGCTTCGTGAAGTCGAACCTGGTATCACCGTTCGTACAGTCAGCTTTGAACGCCTAGTGCAAGAACTGGCAGAAGATCACCAACTATATATGTTGGATAAAAAAGGTGAATTTGTTCGTGATGCAGAAATCGGTGGAAACCCATGTTTCTTGCTAACTGACCATATTCCGATGCCGAAGAAGTCTTTTAACAGCTTGAAGCGCCTTGGCACAGAGAAGATCAGCTTAGGTCCTAAGATGCTTTTCGCTTCTCAGTGTGTGGTATTGATCCACAATGAGTTGGACATTCGCGAATTTTAATTCTCGGGAGTTAATCACTCTATAAAAGAAAGAGGACTCCATTGAGTCCTCTTTTTGTTTCTATAGGAATGCTAAGTTTACTTACCACCAATGCTCAAGCGTGCAAACCGAACGTCTGGCGAGAAGAAAGTGCGGCTATCGTTAATTAACTGAGTATCACCCACAGCCTCAACTTCTTGCAGCATCTTGTAGAAGTTACCCGCTACAGTGATACCACGCACTGGTTGAACGCGCTCACCATCACGGCACAAGAAGCCACTCGCACCAAATGAGAAATCACCACTCACTGCATCCGCACCAGAATGGACACCTTGAAGTTCGACTAACTCTAGGTACTCACCCGCTTTTACTTCTGATGCACTGCTGTTACCTGTCGCAATCACTTTGTGATTTGCTGATACATCTAAGCTTGATTTTGCACCGCGAGCCGCACTTGCTGTCGAGACTGCGCCCAAGTAACTTGCAGTCTGGCTGTTGTGTAACAAGGTTTTCAACTCACCATTAGCAATCATCACATTGTCTTGAGTAGCAAAGCCTTCACTATCAAAACTTGCGATTGCCATACCATTTGGCATGTAAGCCGTATCAGTAAAGGTAATCAAATCACTCGCAACACGTTGACCAAGCTTATCACCCAGTGGCGTAATACCTTTCATCGCGCTTACGCCAGAGAAAGCACTGCCGAAAGCACCGAATAAACTTGCTAGCGCATTGATGTGGAAGATAGCAGGGTAGTTACCCGTCGCAACCGGTGCGCCTTCAAGAAGATCGCGAGCAAGGTTGTAGCCACCTTCGATACAGTAAGCTGGATTCAACTCATCAAAACGGCGACCCAGTGACATTCTACCCGCCATTGACTGTTTGCCGTCTTTTTCAAACAAGGTATACGCGTAACAAGTGAACGAGCGCTCGAAGTGTTGACACAATGTGCCTTGAGTATTGGCAATGATCAGTTGTGTTTCGCCATCGCTGTAACCATTGTAAGGTGCGCTAGAGGCGTGAGGCAGAGCTACTACACCTTGCTCAAGTGCGAGAGACAGTTCGATTTTTTCGTCAACAGAAGTTGTATCTTCTTGCGCAATCTCAGCAACATCAGTCGCGATTTGGCTGTTCACGCAGCTAATAGTCTGATGTTCATCTTGCTTGGAAAAACGAGCGCTTTGCAGTGCGTTGGTCAGCATCAAATCTAAGCTTGGTTGCTCTAAAGACTCAGAATAGCTTGTTGCAACGCGCGCATCTTTCACAACACGAACACCCAGAACTTGGCTTGAGCTTACTTTGTACTCATCCAGCTTTCCTTGGTTCGCTTTCAAAGAAAAGCTGCTGTTACGATTTACAATGACGTCCGCTTCTGCACCTTGGCGTTTTGCTTCTGATAGGACGTAATCAACCGCATTAAGAAGTTGTTGTTCTTGGCTCATTAGTTACCGCCTCCTACCAGAATGTTATCGACTTTCAGCGTTGGCTGACCGACTGTTGTTGGCACTGAACCACTCACGGAACCACACATGCCCGGCGCAAGCGCCATGTCTTTGCCGACCATGCTGATTTCTTTCAACACTTTTGGACCCGTGCTGATCAGCGTTGCTGTTTTTAGAGGCTTAGTGATTTTGCCATTTTCAATGAGATAAGCTTCACGAACAGCAAAGTTAAACTCACCCGTACCCGGTTGAACCGAGCCACCGCCCATCTTCTTCGCATAGATACCACGCTCGATGCCTGCCAGCATGTCATCAAGTGAATGCTCGCCTTCTTCGATAAAGGTGTTACGCATACGCGAGGTTGGTGCAAACTTGTAGTTTTGACGACGACCAGAACCCGTAGGTTCGTAACCTGTCTTCATGCCACCCATTTTATCGACCATAAAGCTGGTTAGCTTACCGTCTTTGATCAATTGAGTGCGCTGAGTCTTCATGCCTTCGTCATCAACATGAATCGAGCCCCATTCGTTGGTCATGGTGCCATCATCGACTGCATTCACTGCGGTATGAGCAACCATTTCGCCCATCTTGTCGTGGAATACGGACGCTTTCTTAGCAACCGAAGTGGTTTCGAGTAAGTGACCACAAGCTTCGTGGAAGATTACGCCGCCAAAGCCGTTACCAATCACTACTGGCATTTCACCCGATGGACAAGCATCGGCGCCAAGTTTCACCAACGCTTGCTGCGCGATAGTTTGACCTAGCTCTTTCGCATCAAGCTGTTCACTGAACTCCCAACCAGCAAGAGCGCCAGGACCTTCCATACCAGAAGACTGCTCATTACCTTTTTGAGCGACAGTATTACCAGCAACTCGGATGTAGTGACGAGTATCGTCAACGTGTAGACCTTCTGAATTGAAGATAGACACTTGCTGTTCGCGCTGAAGCACGCTGCCAATAAACTGGCTGATATGCTCACTCTCAGCACGTGCGGCTTGGTCAACTTTCAATAGAAACGCGATTTTTGAATCTAGGTTAGCATCCTTACTTAGTGGCATGCGGCAACCATGTTGGATTGGGTAGCGGTTCAAATTCAAAGAACCCGCTGACGCGATTTGCTCACGCTTGTCTTTTGCAGCAAGCAGCGAGGTTACGCGCTTTAGTTCGGCTTCATCTGTGCTGTTGGTGTAACCGTAAAGCACCTTATGACCGAAAAAAAGACGAATACCGATACCAAAATCGATACCCGAGTTAACCTTATCCACTTCACCAGATGCGATCTGGACAGTGTTGGTTTGGTGATGTTCAACGAATAGTTCAGCGAAATCAGCCCCCAAAAAGAGCGCATGATCGATCACTGACTTCGCTGTTACAGAATTAAGCATGAAGTCTCCTTGCTCGATGATCGTCTTAGCCTTCCTAATTAACTGTGAAAAAGTTCAACAAAGTTAAATTGGCAACACGTTAAATTTTAACAGTTTTTTAACCTTGTTTTGTGCTAATCCTTGCTTAACGAGACCACGATTATTTATTAAATATTCCAGGTTCTGCTCATTCACCAGAGCGTTGCACTAGTAAATTCCACCCAGCAAACCATTTAGGTGCTTACTTTACCACTCACCTCGCATAATTGAATACTCATTATAATTACGCTCAAAAAACGTATCCCTTCCGCAATGGTCCTGCTATCATCCGAACGAAATAGTCGGGGGGCCACACGACAAGTGTTGGCTGAGATCGAAATTCGAGACCCGTTGAACCTGATTCAGTTAGCACTGACGTAGGGAACTATGCACACTTTGCCTTTCGTCGCCCCTCTTAGGTAAGCGATAGCGATCGAAAAATCGATCTATCTGCAACGGTCAAAGTCAGTTCCTATACGTCTTGTAGTAGGAGCGACCATGACGCAGCAATCACAACCTCATTCACATCACACGCCAGCCTTGCCTACCCCTATCGTATTGACCATCGCGGGCTCAGACAGTGGTGGCGGTGCAGGTATTCAAGCCGACATCAAAGCGATGTCCGCAACCGGCAGTTTTGCTTGCTCGGTAATCACGGCGATTACTTCGCAAAATACCCAAGGCGTTTCTGCGATTTTCCCCATTCCTCTCGACCATGTAGAGAGCCAACTTGATGCAGTATTTACCGACCTCAACATCGTTGCAGTCAAAGTGGGCATGCTGGCCGATTCCAACATCATCAAAGTCGTTGCAGACAAAATTAAGCAATACCAGCCAAAACACCTCGTGATTGACCCTGTAATGGTGGCCACTAGCGGTGATCTATTACTGGAACAGTCGGCAATCAGCACTTTAAAAGAAGAATTGATTCCGCTCGCAGACATCATTACCCCTAACCTACCCGAAGGCGCAGCATTGACGGGTAAGCCAATGCCTCAATCAGAATCTGAAATGAACGATATGATTACCGACCTTCGTGCGCTTGGCGCCAAAGCTATTCTGCTCAAAGGCGGTCACCTTGAAGAAAATGAAAACAGCAACGATCTGCTTATCATGCAAGACAGTGCCGAGTTAATCAGCGCTAAACGCTTTCCAACCAAAAACACTCATGGCACAGGCTGCACGCTGTCTTCTGCTATCGCGTCTTATCTTGGCCAAGGCAACAACCTACACAAAGCGGTGCACCTGGGTAAGCAGTACATCAGCCAAGCTATCGCACACGCTGATGAATTGGATGTAGGTAAAGGCCATGGCCCTGTGAACCACTTTTTTGCGGGTCATACTTATGTTCGCTAACGCGATTGGCATTCAGCTTTCCGATGCTAGTCTGCGATACAAAGATAGCCAAACACCGACTTTAGCAGGAATGAACATGACCATTCCCGTCGGTAAATGGACGGTATTACTCGGACGAAGTGGCTGCGGGAAAACCACAATATTGCGTTACTTAGCTGGCCTGCTGGATGACCAAGTTGACTGGCATGGCGAACTCATCACAACGGATGGCGCTGCACTGCATGACCGTATCGCTTACATGGCTCAGCAGGATTTATTGCTACCGTGGTTGAATGTGTTAGACAACGTCTGCCTCAGTTCTCGATTTTCTCAAGAGCAAGCACCAGAGAAAAATAGACAACGTGCACTGATTTTACTAAGCCAAGTGGGACTCGCCGATTACGCGGATGCTAAGCCAGCTCAGCTCTCTGGCGGCATGAGACAACGTGTTGCCCTTGCTCGCACTCTGATGCAAGACAAGCCTCTGGTTCTGATGGATGAGCCTTTCTCTGCGTTGGACGCGGTTACTCGCCATAAGTTGCAGACCTTGTCTGCCGAATTACTGAAAGATAAGACCGTTGTTCTTATTACCCACGACCCACAAGAAGCGGTGCGATTAGCTCACCAACTCTATGTACTGCAAGGTACGCCTGCGCAAGCTCAGCACTTGGTTGTTCCGGATTCCAAGCCACCACGAGTTCTCGATGGAGAGTGCGCCGCGCTTCAACAAGCGATTTTGGATCAATTGGAGAAAGGCTATGAGTGATATGACTCAGTACAACTCCGTTTCGGCACGCGTTAGTAAAAAAGAACGCGTGACCCATCCGGCTCTACGCTTAGTTATCAGCACAACGGTGATCTTGGGATTGTGGCAGATGGTTGTTGTGGTATTCGACATGCCAAGCTTCATCTTACCTTCACCAATTGAAGTGCTGGATAGATTAGTCACTCGTTACGATGTTCTGCTCAAACATACTTGGGTTACCGCGCAAGAGATTTTACTTGGCTTGGCGCTTGGATTATCAATGGGTTTGCTGTTCGCATTGCAAATGCTGATGTTCGAGCCGCTGAAGCGTTGGTTACTGCCAATTCTGATTGCTAGCCAAGCGATCCCTGTATTCGCTATCGCGCCAGTGCTCATGCTTTGGCTGGGTTACGGCATTGCATCGAAAGTAGTCATGGCGGCGATCATCATCTTTTTCCCCGTCACGACATGTTGCTATGACGGCTTGCGCAATACGCCAACAGGTTACCTCGACCTTGCCAAGACCATGGGCGCGTCTAAATGGCAGCTACTTCGTCATATTCAATTGCCAGCCGCCCTACCAACTTTAGCCTCAGGTATTCGTGTTGCCGTCGTTATTGCGCCAATTGGAGCAGTGGTCGGTGAGTGGGTAGGTTCAAGTGAAGGCTTGGGTTATCTGATGCTCCAAGCTAACGCTCGCATGATCATTGATGAGATGTTTGCGGCGCTGTTTATCCTCGCCGTGCTGTCTATCGCACTCTACTTCATCACCGATAAATTATTGAAAAAAGCCATCCCTTGGGAAAGCAAGTAATTGCCGAAAATAACCAAAGGAAATTGGGAAAGAAAAGGAAGAACCCCGTGAATAAAAACAAACTTATGAGCGCTGCTGCTCTTGCTCTACTCGCTTCAGTGGTATCAACCAACGTCCTTGCCGCTGAAAAAGAGATGACACTGATGTTGGATTGGTTCGTCAATCCAAACCATGGTCCTATCGTGATTGCCAAAGAGCGCGGTTACTTCAAAGAACAAGGTTTGAAGGTCAACATTCAAGAGCCAGCAGATCCAAGTACACCACCTAAGTTGGTCGCTGCTGGCAAGGTCGACATGGCGATTTCATACCAACCGAGCCTAACTATCGATGTCGCAGCTGGTTTGCCACTAATCCGCTCTGCGACTTTGATTGCTACGCCACTCAACACTCTGATGGTGTTGGATAACGGTAAGAATGAAAACCTTGGCGACTTGAAAGGCAAGAAGATCGGTATTGCGATCGCAGGCAACGAAGAAGCGACAATCGGCACCATGCTAACTCAAGAGAACGTGAAGTTTTCTGACGTACAAATCATCAACGTAGGTTGGGCGCTGTCTTCGTCTCTTGCGTCTGGAAAGGTGGATGCGATTTGGGGCGGTCTACGTAACTTCGAAACCAACCAACTGGCACTAGAAGGTTATAAAGCTAAGGCCTTCTTCCCTGAAGAACACGGAGTACCAGCGTATGACGAGTTAGTCTTCGTAGCCAATGCAAAAACCTACGACAAAGAAGCCATCAAGGCATTCAACAAAGCACTAGAGCAAGCGACTACTTACATCGTCAACCATCCGAAAGAGTCCTGGAAAGAGTTTGTCGCTTACTCACCAGACACCCTCAACAACGAGCTTAACCAACGCGCTTGGAATGACACGCTAACTCGGTTCGCTCTTCGTCCATCTGCAGTAGATCTGAAACGCTACGATGATTATGCGCGGTTCATGTATTCACAAAAAATCATCGAAACACTGCCAAAAGCGAAAGATTACGTACCGAGCTTTGACTAATTCTACTGACCTTAGGATCTAAGCCTAGGGTCTTTTGATAACGAGATACCCATAATGAAATACCAAGATTTGATCGACGCTTGCCACCAAGATTGGCAAGAATACACTGAGCATGCTTTCGTGCAGCAATTGGCGCAAGGCACTCTGGCTCAGCCTTGTTTTCTACATTACCTAAAGCAGGATTTTCTGTTCCTAAAACAGTACGCACGAGCTTACGCATTAGCGATCTACAAAGCACGTACTTTGGATGACATGCGCCGTGCCCTACCAAGCGTACATGCATTGCTAGATTCTGAAATCGCCCATCACGTGACTTACTGTGAGCAATGGGGACTGACGGAATCCGACTTAGAAAATGAGCCAGAAGACTTCGGCACGGTAGCTTATACCCGTTACGTATTAGATGCTGGCATGACTGGCGATCTTGTTGATCTTTACGCAGCACTTGCTCCTTGCTCTATCGGTTATGCCGTTATCGGTAAGATGCTGATTGAAGATGAAAAGACAGTAATCGAAGGCAACCCATACGCAAGTTGGATCAAACTCTACGGTGGTGAAGAGTTCCAATCTGGTGTCGCAAAAGGTACAGAACACTTTAACCAGTTATTGGCGGAAATCGACATCAATAGCCAGCGTGGCCAAAACCTGATTCAGGTATTCAAAACCGCAACGCGTATGGAAGTGGCATTCTGGCAACAAGGTCTGAACGCTCAGTAAGATTAATCGGAGAGTCTCATGTTAATTGAACAAATCACCCAAGCATTAACCGCAGTACGCCAGCAAAAGCCATTAGTCGTCAACATCACTAACTACGTGGTGATGAATAACTCAGCAAACGCACTATTGGCCATCGGAGCTTCTCCAATCATGGCGCACTCCAAACAAGAGATGGCAGAGATGATGTCGTTCGCTGGCGCACTGGTTATCAACATCGGTACCCTAGACAGCGTTTGGACACCGCGCATGAGCTATGCCGTAGAGCAAGCCAATGCCAACGGTAAAATCGTTGTACTCGACCCTGTCGGTTGCGGAGCAAGCTCACTACGTACCGAGACATCACGTGAGATCGCACGCCTTGCCGACAAGTTGATCATTCGTGGTAACGCCTCAGAAATCATCGGTCTCGCTGGCGAACAAGCACAAAGCAAAGGCGTCGATGCGTTAGACAGCAGCGACGCAGCACTTGGCGCAGCGAACTTCTTAGTCTCAGAGTATGGTGCAAGCGTGGTAATTTCTGGCGAGACTGATTACATCGTCACGAAAGGGCAAACCGTGCAGCTAAACAACGGTCACGAGATGATGCCATACGTAACAGGAATGGGCTGTACGCTCACGGCACTAACGGGCGCTTTTGCTGCCGTTGGTGATGACACTGGTCTCGCAGCAGCAGCGGTACTAGGTGTTGTTGGCGAGATTGCAGCGGAACAAGCTCGTGGTCCAGGCAGTCTGCAAATGAACCTGTTGGATGAGCTTTACCAACTGGATGAAGAAACACTGGCAAAACGCCTAAAACTCCAAGTGAGTTAAGCTTTCTCTAACAAATACCGGCCTCTCACTCCCTGTAGATGAGAGGCCCAAAGGAAACAAAATGAACGCCTATCGTTTATATTTGGTCACCGATGACCAACAAGATTTAGCCACACTAAAGCGTGTTGTGAGAAAAGCCGTGGAAGGTGGCGTGACCATGGTACAAGTCCGCGAAAAACACGGCGATGTGCGTGCGTTTATCGAACGTGCTCAAGCCGTGAAAGACATCCTTAAAGATACCAATGTGCCTTTGATCATCAATGACCGCGTTGATGTTGCACTGGCAGTTGATGCCGATGGGGTTCACCTCGGGCATTCAGACATGCCCGCAACTATCGCTCGTGAGTTGATTGGACCAAACAAAATCCTCGGCTTATCCATCGAAAATGAAGAGCAGCTTGCAGAAGCGGACTCTCTTCCGATTGATTACATCGGCTTGAGCGCAATCTTCGCGACGCCGACCAAAACCAACACCAAGAAGTTCTGGGGTATTGATGGCTTGAAGATGGCGTTAGAGACGACTTCACTGCCGATTGTTGCCATTGGCGGCATTAACGAAAGTAACATTCCGCAACTCAGCGCCACTGGTGTTCATGGCTTAGCTTTGGTTTCAGCGATTTGCCACGCAGAAGATCCAAAAGCCGCATCGGAATATTTATTAGGGTTGATGAGCTAACCTTGCTCACGCCTGAACAAAGCGCTTATGGATGAGCGCGTTTGCCTTTCAGTACTTTCAACAACCTCTCCTTTCACAACGAAGAGCTGCAATGTCACTTTCACGCTCGAATTGACAGAGCGTTGATAAGTTTTTCACGCCAGATAACGTAAGATAAGCCCCTTATTTTCACGTGGTTGAATAACCCTCAATAAAAACAAAACGCTCTCAATGAAAACCAAAAAATATGGATTGATGATGCTCGCCTTGTTTGTTCTTGGCATCATCCCAATGTCGCTGTTTGGCTCTTATCACAATCTCACTTCACAGGTGCCGGAAAGTCTGGGTATTACTTTTACTTTGCTCACAGATTCTGCTGGTAGCAAAAGCTTTTTAATTACGTTAACACTGCTACTGCTTTCTTTATTTCGCTTTAAACCAAGTCGCATTGAGTGGATACAAAAACTCTCAATGTTAGGGTTGTTACTGGTGATTGGTTTTGCCAGCAAAACGGGGCTAAAACTGATGACAGAAAGCCCGCGTCCCTACACGGAATTGCTCGCAGCAGAACAATTGATTGAGCACCCAGACGCGTTTTATCAGTTGGATACAAAGCAGCAAGCCAACGTAATTAACCAGATTTCTGAACACGTCAGTGATTGGCGAACACGCCATTGGCAAGGCGAGAAAGACTATTCTTTCCCATCCGGCCATACGATTTTCGTTTCGATTTGTTTGGCTTTCTTTGGCGGGTTGTTCTTACAGAACAAGTGCTATATCTCTGCACTGTCATTATGGATGTGGGGAATGAGCGTCGCATATAGCCGCTTATGGCTGGGGATGCATCGCCCTGAAGATTTAATAGGCTCAGTCTTGTTTGTCGCGATTGTATTTACTTTACTCCCGACATTTCAAATTAAGAAACAGATGCCATTTGTTTCTCTCGCTTCGCGCTAATGTGAACGATTACTAGATAAAAAAGAAGCCAGCGATTCGCTGGCTTCTTGCTTTAAAACGCTACTTTTTTCTAACCATTTCTTGGTGGTTCAAACGCTGTTAGTTCTAATTCTGGGCCAGTGTATTTTTCAATACGAACCAGCGCCGAGTTCGCCGCACAGCCGTTTGCAAGTCGAGAGGTCGGAATATCCAACGTTAACACGTTACAACCGCCGTTCTTACAAATGCCGGTTTTCGGATCCAGATCCGGCCAGCCGCCTTCATGAATACACACTGAACCTTGCTTGATTCGGTCAGTCACTTCTGCACCAACCAATACTTGGCCACGGTTGTTAAACGCACGAACTAAATCGCCCGTTTTAATACCACGCGCTTTCGCATCTTCAGGGTGAATCCAAATAGGTTCACGGTTTGCAATTGCGTACTCTTCGCGAATCTTCGCGTAGTTAAACTGGCTGTGTAGACGATGCGCTGCGTGCGCGGTCATTAGCTGCAACTCGCCGTCTTTTGCATTGCCAGTGTACTCGGTTGGTGCCATCCACGTTGGGTGTGGAGGACAGTCTTCCAACTGATAACCTTCAATGGTTTTCGAGAAGATTTCGATCTTACCACTTGGTGTACCGAGTGGATTCATGATCGGGTCTTCACGGAAATCTGCGTAACGAACAAACTGTGCGTTCTTCTCGTTCCACTTCATCTCGATCAGTTGGTTATCTTCCCAGAACTTGCTGAAGTTCGGCATTGCTACGCGAGAGCCACGGCCACCTTGTTGCGCCGCCTTGTAGAAGCCGTACAGCCATTCCATTTCAGTTTTGCCTTCGGTGTATACGTCACGGCCACCCGGAGCTAGCATCTCGGCCATGTCCGCGAATACATCGAAGTCATTACGCGCTTCACCTTGCGGCTCAACCACTTGCTTCATTGGCACCAAGTGTTGGTTACTGTAGTCACCCGTCATCGTTAA
This sequence comes from Vibrio sp. 1159, assembly GCF_033340395.1. Classification (NCBI taxonomy): domain Bacteria; kingdom Pseudomonadati; phylum Pseudomonadota; class Gammaproteobacteria; order Vibrionales; family Vibrionaceae; genus Vibrio; species Vibrio sp. 1159. Next base: position 12,469 of record NZ_JAWOWL010000042.1, read on the forward strand.
GTCGTTACGCTCGAACGATGTGGTGATTGGCAGAACAATGTCCGCGTGCTTCGCAGCCGCCGTCCAGTAAGGCTCTGAAATCACGATCAGCTCAGGCTTTTGCCACGCTTTGATCAGACGGTTGGTGTCTTGGTGGTGAGTAAAGTTCGCACCACCTGCCCACCAAATCATCTTGATGTCCGGGAACGTCAGTTCATGACCGTTATGATGGTAGGATTGACCTGGGTTTTCCAACGCCTCGACAATACGCGCCACAGGGAAGCTTTGCACCGCGCCAGACACCGCCCAGTCGTTCCCCGCAGAAGAGCCGCCACCCAGCGATGCCGAAATCGCAGGAAGTACGCCAGCATCACGAGCAGGGTTACCACCGTTTGAGTAGTGGTAAGAGAAACCAAAACCACCGCCCGGTAAACCGATCTGACCCAACATCGTTGCCAGTGTAACCAGCATCCAGTGACGCTGCTCACCGTATTGTTGGCGCTGCATGCCCCAACCCGCCATCAGCATGGTGCGGTTTTTACTGAAGATGTCAGCCAGTAGCTCAAGTTGCTTCGCAGGTACGCCACAGATTTGTGATGCCCATTCTGCTGATTTTTCTACGCCGTCTTCTTCGCCCATCAGGTACGCTTCAAACTTGTCGTAACCTGCGGTGTATTTATCGAGGAAGGCTTTATCGTGCTTACCTTGTTTCACCAAGGTGTGTGCGATACCCATCATCATTGCCACGTCGGTCATTGGGTGAGGAGCAATCCACTCCGCATTCTCGCCAAAGAACTCGATGGTTTCAGAACGAATTGGGTCAATCGCAATAACCGTCTTGCCTGATTTTTTCAATTGATGGAAGAATTCAAGACCAGCACAGTCTGTTGAGCTCCACGCGATTTTTAGAGTGTTGATTGGGTTTAAGCCCCAAAGCACAACCACATCGCTGTGCTCTAATACCACTGGGTACGTGGTTTGTTGCTCGTACACTTCGATAGAGCCCACAACGTGCGGCATGATGATCTGCGCAGCACCCGTTGAGTAGTCACCCAAGTGGCCTGAATAGCCACCCGCCATGCTCATGTAACGTTGCAGCAAGGTTTGTGCTTTGTGCAGCACGCCACTTGAACGCCAGCCGTAAGAGCCTGCAAACACAGAAGCCGGGCCATATTCTTTGCGAATTCGCATGTGCTGTTCGTGGATCAGCTTGTAAGCCTCATCCCAAGACACACGCACAAACTCATCACTACCGCGCACACCTTCTGGCGACGATGGGTTTGCCAAGTAGCCTTTACGTACCACTGGGTACTTCACACGCGCCTTGGTATGCACTTGGTCAGGACCGGTGCTTTGTAGGCTGTTTGGTACCGTTTGTGGCAATGCGTTCGTGGTTGAAACCAGCTTACCGTCTTGCACTTCACACAGCATTGGGCCCATGCGGCCCGCTGTCAAAATGCCCTTGCCACGCTGGTTTGAAGACGCAACAGACATAGGTGCAAATGAAGTGAATGCCATTGCACCAGCCGCCATACCAGTGCCTTTTAGAAATCCGCGACGGGTCATATTAGTCATAATCTTATCCTTCTATTTATCGTTAGTGACCAACCACATCTTTCGCGTGGTGCTGGAAGAACTTGGTTAGAATTTCTAGGTTCTCGGCTGAAATATCAGTTCGATCACCCATACTTTTCGCTACCGGTCCCCATGCATTCACTGTGAAGTGATTTGAAGGAATTTTCGCGTGACAAGTTGCACAGTAAACGTTGTCCAACTCTTCTGCGTATGACCATACGGGTTCAAGCGTGTCTACAACTGGAGAATCAATAGCACCTGTTAGAGAAACCGCGCGCCATTCGTTGCCGTAAACATCTGCCTCAAATTCACCAGTTTCAAGCGCTTGTTGGCCTTGCTCTGTTAGCGTTGCAACGATGGCACGTTGACCTTCTCCCATGTAAAGCACTTGCTCTGCGCCTTTCATTTGGAATGCGTTCAACTTAACAGTGCGGTTGTCGCCTTCAGAGCTGATTACTTCCAACTTCGTCGTTGGGTTAATTTTACCCATCTCACCCATTGTGATTTCAGTCACAGGGTAAACGACTTTGGCACCAGGTGATGTTTTTGTGGTGAAGCTCATCAACGTTTCAAATGCCTTGCTGTCTAGCTCTGCTTCTGGTGCAAAGTGCGCCACACCTTTATGACAATCGATACACGTTTGAGCGTTTGCTTTCGCGTAAGCGTGCATCTTCGCCGCATCACGTGATTGCTCAAACTCTTCCATTGCATCGAAATCATGACACGAACGACACGTCGCTGAATCATTTTCACGGAACTGAGCCCATACCGTTTCAGCCATATCTTTACGATGTGCTTCATATTTCTCTGGCGTGTCGATCTTACCTGTCACAAATTCATGGTAGATGTCTTTCGACGCGCGAATTTTGGTGATCAGGTAATCCATTGGTTCTTGAGGAATATGACAGTCAGAACATTCCGCGCGAATGCCTTTCGCATTACTGAAGTGCACTGAGCCTTGGTACTCTTTGTAAGGGGTTTCCATAGAGTGGCACGAGAGACAAAATTCAGTATCTGAGGTGTAATGCATTACTGCCGCACTCCCCCCCAAAGTTAACCAGCCCACACCAATGCCGGCAGCAACCAGCAGTGCAACATATCGTTTTTTTATTGACATAATTAGCAACACTTCCAAATAAAATGTAATTATAGGTCGCAAATTACTACTTTATGGGTAGTCCTCTCTTGATCCACATCATTTCCGTGTTGCTCTGTATGCCTCAAGTATGAAATTTTGTTATTTGCATCTCAAAGATGAATATATGGCAATAATCCATTACCCAGCCAACCATTCACCACATAAATCACTTTTATGAATGCAACTATTTGATTAAACAGATAAGAGGATGAGAGACTGAATCTCCACATTGATGCAGTAAGGACACGCATGTCAGTTTATATCGAGACGCACAGAAGCCAATTAAGACCCATCAAAGCCAGTGACTGGGAACTCTTTCAACGATTACTCTCCGAACAAGAGGTTATTGCACTCTGTTTCGATCGTCCCAGCGAAACAGAAATAAGAGAAAAATTTGCTTCGCGATTATTACCATGGACCCCAAATTGCCAGCATTGGCTTTGCCTTGTAATACTCGATAAGCAATCTGAGCAACCCATCGGCATCACTGGCTTTGCTATTGAAAACGGTAAGGCAGAGGTAGGTTACTTACTTTTGCCGGAATTTCATGGCCAACAGTTTGGAACAGAAACTCTTCAAGCGCTTCTATACTGGGCAACCTCGACACATAACATCAACCACTTTTCCGCGACGGTCACTGAAGGCAATATTGCATCAGAGCGTGTCCTGATAAAATGTGGTTTCGAACTCATTGAGGTCATTCCAGACGCATACCAAATTGGTGGCAAACCCTACGCCGATAAAATCTACTCACTACATAAATAAGGACGTATTTTGAATAAAGTAGTCATCATTACCGGCGCAAGCCGAGGCATTGGAGCCGCAGCGGCAAAAAAGCTGGCCGAGCAAGGCTATCGCGTTTGCGTTAATTACCGCACTCAGCAAGAGGCCGCCGACCAAGTTGTGGCAGAAATACAAGCAAACGGTGGAAAAGCGATTGCCATCGCCGCAGACGTAGCCGATGAGAAGCAAGTGCTCTCCTTGTTTGATGAAACAGAACGTGAATTTGGTGCAGTGACGCACTTGGTCAACAACGTTGGCATCCTATTTACTCAATCGCCTTTGTCAGAAATCAGCTTGGAACGCTTTCAGAAAGTAATGAACACCAATGTGAATAGCTGTTTTCTCTGCTGTCGAGAAGCGGCGAGGCGATTCAGTGCAGGCGGTGCAATTGTGAATGTCTCCTCTGGAGCGTCGCGCTCAGGCGCGCCATTTGAGTATGTCGATTACGCCACATCAAAAGGCGCGATGGATACCTTAACTAAAGGGCTCTCGCTAGAGTTGGCAGAGCGCAATATTCGCGTCAATGGCGTTCGACCTGGTTTCATTTACACTGATATGCATGCCGACGGCGGAGAACCAAACCGAGTAGATAGACTCAGCCCTCAAATTCCTCTTAAACGCGGTGGCACGGTAGAAGAAGTGGCAAATGCGATCGCTTGGCTATTAAGTGACGAAGCCTCTTATATCACAGGATCATTTATCGATATTGCAGGGGGCAGATAGAATGCAAGTCCATATCCGACAAGCGATTCCCGATGATTTAGACGAAATTTTTCAGCTTAATTTTCAAATTAATTCACTGCATTTTGCGAATGCGCCAGAAGCCTTTGTTGCGCCATCAGAAGCTGACCGTGAATTTCTTGCACAAGCACTAGAGAACAAAGAGCGACTCTTTTTGATTGCCGAACGCGAACAGCAAATTCTCGGCTTCTTAACCGCGATGATCACCCAAAACGACACCGTCAGTTTTCTGATCAAAGACCCAATTTGTCGCGTGGGAACAATTGTTGTCGATGAAGCGCAAAAGCAGCAAGGAATCGGCCGCCAACTGCTCCTAGCCTGTGAGCAATGGGCGCGCGACGCCAATGCCACACAAATTCGATTGGAAGTGATGGAATTCAATCAGCCAGCACAGCGCTTTTACGATAATCAAGGTTTTAAAACTAACTCACGCATTATGCTGAAACATTTGTAACGATAACGACAATTAAGCGCTTTTCACGACTAAACCCACCTAAATCGCATTTATCGATGCAATTTACCCCCCTGATTTTAGAAAAAGACGATATGATGTGCGGATAAGGAGATTCGAACATGATTTATCTTTTCGATTGGGGGAACACCTTGATGGTAGATTTCCCTCACGCACAAGGAAAAATGTGCGATTGGGAACACGTAGAAGCTGTTCCTCAAGCCAGAGAAACACTGGCAATACTTTCCCAAAATCATCCCATCTACATTGCGACCAGTGCATCTGATTCCAACATGGAAGAGGTTCAGCGTGCATTTGTTCGCGTCGACTTAGACCAATACTTAAATGGCTATTTTTGTTTTGCCAACCTCGGTATCGCTAAAAACCTACCTGAGTTTTATCTCGCCATCGCAAAACAGTTAGGGGTTAACGTGAGTGGAATAACCATGGTTGGCGATTTACCTCACAAAGATATTTACCCTGCGATGAAAGCGGGCGTAAACACAATTTGGTTTAACCCAACGGGCGCTGATGCACCAGCCGAAGCCATTCCTAACCAAATTCGTTGTTTATCTGAGCTTATCCCCTAACCGTTACTAACCTGCACTAATCAAGGAAGATGAATGCAAATCAGATCCATCAAGGTGAGCGATATCGCGCGCTTCACCGCGCTGTGGAATCGAGTGTACTCCGAAGGGGAATTTTTGATTTCTCCCGCACCCGATAACGCAACGCTTCGCAGAATCCTGCAACGTGTGGAAAACGAGTCCATCCCTCAGTTTGTCGCGTTTGACCGCCAAAAACTTATCGGTAGTGTTGAAATCTACCCAGCTGAGATGTGCGGTTACGAAAGAGGGCAACGCCTTCGCGTCGGTATTCTTGGTATTCACATCGACAAAAACTACCGAGGCAAAGGATTGGGGCGGAAACTATTGGCAGTCGCGATCGCACGTGGTTGGGAATTTGGTTACGACCAAATCGCACTCTACGTATACACAACCAACACACCAGCGATTGCTTTGTATGAACGGTTTGGATTTGAACATCAGGGGGAACTTGGGGAAGTGACCTTGCCAAATGGTAAAGTCTTGATGAGTCAAAAAATGGTATTGTATAAAGCGCAAAGCCCTTCGAAAAACCCCGATTTGTAGAGTCACGATAACCGTTGTTCGCAACACTTATTCGGGATTAACACCCTTGCGTCACATACCCTCGAACAATTGAATCGTTAGAGGCTTGATTCACATAGTAGAAATAGCATGCCTCTTCTGCCAGTGTGTAACCTTGCGGCCAAATGTACACCACGCGATCAACGCCCGATTTATCTAAGAACTGATAATCAGGAATCGCGACAAAATGAGCGCTGTTTGGGTGCTGCTGACCGATGATGCAAAAATCACTGCCTTTGCACGGCACGTCAATTTTCGAGTAGCCTCTGGCAGGCAGGTCTATTTCTAATAAAGCACGAATACTGTCGGCGCTGGCTTCTGGCATGCCTTTGCGTGTTTTGACTTGTCGGTCAATGTAGTGAACGTGCTCTTGGTCGTAAGCGTTATCAATCACAGATTGAGCATGGAAGAATTTGAGAGCCGTACCTAAAGAAGACTGAGAACTGTGCAGCATCGCAGCGTATGCTTGGCGATGAATATCGAGTAGTACTGGTAAAGCAGCTAATGCGATGAAAGCCAAAGTGGTGAGCACTATGGTGATTTCCATCAGCGTAAATCCCTTTGATTTCACGTTTCCTATCTCAACTAGCCCAAGACAATAGCCCCACATCCATGTGAGACCGAGCCAATATATCGCCAATTTCTTACGATTAAAGGCCCAAGGGGTAAGAAGAGACAAACACCACTCAAACTTGAGAACAGTAGCCAAAGAGCAGTGCAACAAAACGACGCTATGTATCAGATATTAGACGGTTTTCACTCTCTAGCTATTGAGTAAAGGCACATTATTTCGCACCAGACCACGACGAACATTCGTGCACATTTTGCCAAAACGACGAATCTCATCGAATTGCGGAACAATGCCGCGCTCCATAGCCGATTCCCAATAGCTCAGCTCTGAATCCACCATTTCCAGTAACTTCTTCGGACAACCGATGCACTGCCCTTCCGGCCCACACACAAAGGTTTCCGGTTCGTAAATCGGTAGTTCAGCTTTTACTTGGTCGATGATATTACGCATCGCGGTCATTCGGTCTGGCTTTGCCGTCATCACTCTGCTCCACGGATTAAGATGAGGCAGAATTGTACTCACTGGCACGTGAATGTCCCTACCTAATTTAGGTATATTCCGTTTTGATAGCCTTTTTTATCGTCAGATCTGGTTTTTTAACCACCAAATACACCGCCGTAGCTGCTAGGACAAAGCCAGAAATGCCCATCCAATCAAACGACTCTCCAAACGCGAGCCAAGCTTGAATCGCCGTCGTTGGCGGCACTAGGTAAAACACAGACGCCACACTCGAAGACGCCCCATTTCTCACCATGTACAGCAACAATAGAATCGCCACACAAGAGAGCACGACGACCAACCACAACACGGTCAAAATAAACTCCAGTTCCCATTGCACTTGCATGGTTTCAAACTGCATCGCAACAGGCAGAAACATGATGAGCGCGGCTAAATATTGCACTGTCGCACCACCAACCATATCCACTTGTTGGCAATGTTTTTTCTGATACAGCGTCCCTAGCGTGATACCAACCAAAGCCAATAAACACAAACCAATGGCCAACACTTTGTGCTGCTCGGATTGCCACTCCATTTTGCCCATCAACACCATAGCGATACCGACAAAACCAAGAGCCAAACCCAGCCATTGCGAGGGTTTAAATTCCTCACGAACAAACGCCACCAGCAAAGCCGCGGTTAAAATCGGCTGAATGCCCACCAGCAACGAACTCAACCCCGCAGGCATACCCAAAGCGATAGCGAAATAAGTACCGCCCAGATAGAAACCGTGGATTAACGCCCCAACCACGCAGCTGTGCCAAAAATCTTTTCCTGTCGGCAACCTTCTACGCAATACCGCCACAAGAACCAAAAACAGTAAGACATTGAATGCCATACGGATAGAAAGTAGTGTCGCTGGCTCGGCATATTGCAAACCAAAACGCGCACCAACAAATCCAGAAGCCCAAAGGATGACAAATACAAAAGGGATGGCTCGGATTAACATGTTCGCCTCACTCACGCTTGTTTTATGTTTTGAGATGCTGCTAATGTAATTAGGTACAGTGTTTTCAAAAAGTGACAGATGGAAGTGTTTTTATGGGTACAGATTTATTGGGAAGCGGTGAAGGGAATAAGTACCTCGTGGTGGAAAAACACCTCAAACAAGCCATCAATGGTGGCGTTTATCAAGCGGATGATCGACTGCCCTCCATTCGCTCATTGAGCCAAGAGTTAAACGTCAGCAAAAACACCGTGATTCGTGCATATCAAGAGCTGGAAGCGCAAAACTTGGTGTACTCGGTTCCCAAATCGGGTTATCGAGTGAAAATCGCCTTGCCGACCTCTCGCTCAATTCCGGATCCGACTCGTGTGGATTTGCTCTCGATCTGTAAAGAAATCCTCACGTACCCTGAATACCAAGAGCGTTTGCCCGCTGGCTCTGCCCACCCAAACATTGATTCCCCCGCGATCAAAAGCTTGTACGCCGAGATTGGCCGTCACAGCCGCCAGCAAACGCATGTACCGAGCCATTACCAGTTGCCACCCGGTGATCACCTCTTAATTAAACAACTGGCGAAAATCACGCAAGATTTGGGCACGCCAGCCAAATTGGATGAAATCATGGTGACGCACGGCGCGCAACAAGCAATAAGCCTAGCGCTGCGCGCAACGACACAAAAAGGCGATATCGTCGCGGTGGAGTCTCCTTGTTATTTTGGCAACTTATTGATGCTCGAATCACTCGGCCTCAAAGTGGTGGAGATCCCGAGTTGCCCACGAGACGGTATGTGCCCCGAAGCCTTAGCAAAAGCAATGGCGACATGGGACATAAAAGCGATCATCGTAACACCAAACTTCACCAACCCTACTGGTGCTATGATGCCGCTAGAAAAGCGTCAACAATTGCTCTTGGCGTCCGGCAATGTTCCTATTATCGAAGACGATGTGTTTGGCGGGTTAAGTTATGATAAGCCGTTGCCAAGCTTGAGCTTGCTCGATGACAAGCAACGCGTGATTTACGTAAATTCGTTATCCAAAACACTCGATTCGCGTTTGAGAATTGGTTGGATGCTGGCGGGGAGATATCGAGATCAAATTGAGCAATATCTACTGTGTGAGAACATGGGCAGTTTGAACCTGATGCAGTCTGCCGTGGCAACGTTTCTAACGTCAGGCAAGTATCGAACGCATACTGCGCGAATGGGTCGGGTTTATCAAAACAACATGCGCCGATTTATCCAGATGCTTCATCAATACTTGGATGAATACGAATCTCTAAAAAATCGATACCAGATCAACGCCGTGCAAGGCTCGTTCTTGCTTTGGTTGCGCCTGCCCGAAGACACGGACAGTTATGCGTTGTATCAAGCGTGCAATAAGCACAGAATCAGCCTACTTCCCGGCACCGTATTTGGCACTCAAGGGCAATATCGGCATTGCGTACGCCTCAGCGTGGCAAACTTTGGTCATGAAACCGATTGGAGTCACGCGATGCAAACACTGGCAAAATTGATAGCAAAGCATGTCTGTTAACTCGCTCTTAATAAATGAACTTATGCCCACACACGCAAACAGGTAACAACAAAAAACTCCACGCAAAGGTGGAGTTTTCTCGTATCGTTATCGCCCTCAGTGCGACTTAATTTGCCACATTCTCGCGACGTTTTCGGCTAAATTAGCAACGTTGACGTCGGCCTCTTTCATGGCCTCAGGTAAGCTCATCGCCCTTGGTACACAAGCAAACACCGCATCAATGCCGCACTCATAAACCGCCTGATAGTTGTCGCCCACACAGCCTGCTAATGCAATGACTGGTAAATTACACTGCTTAGCCACCTGAGCAACGCCCATCGGCGTTTTGCCATGTGCGGTTTGATGATCGATTCGACCCTCGCCTGTAAATACGATATCCGCATCCTCAACATGCTGAGCAAGTTTGACCGTTTCAAGCACAATCTCAATTCCTGGTTGCAAACGTGCTGGCGTGTACCCGAGCAAGGCCGCGCCCATACCACCAGCAGCACCCGCCCCTTCACGAGTCAGTACATGCTTACCCGTCGCTTGTTCCGTCAACTCGCCAAACTTGCGCAATGCGTTATCGAGCAGAGTGACGTCTGATACCGTCGCTCCCTTTTGAGGGCCAAAGATAGCCGACGCGCCTTTGTCACCACAGAGTGGGTTATCAACATCGCACGCTACCAACACTTCGCAAGTTGCTAAACGAGGGTCAAGACCAGAAATATCGATGGACGCAAGCGCCGCTAACCCGCCTCCATTTGGGGTAATTGCATGACCAGATTCATCAAGAAACGCCACCCCCAACGCGGTCAACATGCCCACGCCACCATCATTGGTAGCGCTGCCGCCCAAACCAATGATTAAACGTTGAATGCCTCTGTCTAGCGCGTGTTTGATCAGCTGTCCGGTACCAATGCTACTGGTCAGTTTTGGGTCGCGAGCGTCACTCGGCACAAGGTGTAGCCCACTGGCCTCCGCCATTTCAATAACCGCAGTTTCGCCGTCGCCGAGGATGCCATAAAACGCTTCAACATCATTCCCTAATGGCGCAGTCACTGTTGTGAAGACTTGTTCGCCTTGAGTTGCATCTATCAAAGATTGAACCGTGCCTTCGCCACCGTCTGCGACCGGAACCGTAACAAACTCGGCATCATGCCATACGCGAGCAAGACCCGTTTTGATCGCCTCGCTCACTTGTTTGGCGGTTAAGCTTTCTTTAAATGAATCAGGTGCAATTACCACTTTCATACGTATTTCCAGAGACTTATAAGAGAACGAGACTCAAAATGTACACCAATGCCATTGCCGTGACACCTTGAACGAGCGTAGCCATGGTTTGCGCGCGGTACGCTAAGCCCACTGACATGCGGCTAAACTGCGAAACTACCCAGAAGAAGCTGTCGTTTGCATGAGAAACCGTCATCGCACCTGCACCGATCGCCATCACCGTTAATACGCGGCCCATTTCTGAATCTAGCCCCAATTGCGTAAGCATAGGCGCAACCAAAGCCGATGTGGTCACTAGTGCAACCGTTGACGAACCTTGCGCCGATTTTAGCGCAGCCGCAACGATAAATGGCATGAAAATACCCACGCCCAGCGCCGATAGCGTCGTACCCAAGTATTCACCTAGCGGCGTTGCTTTTAATACCGCGCCAAATGCACCACCCGCACCGGTAATCAAAAGAATAGGCGCAGCAGCCGTAATACCTTGGCTGATTCGCTCGCCAAATTCTTCAATCTTGTTGTCTGACTTGAGTAGGCAAACAGAAAGGAACAGGCCAATCACCAATGCCGTTAGTGGCTGTCCTAAGAAAGTCAGAACATCAAACACAAAACCTTCGCCCAGCGGTAGGCTTGGGAATTTCGCGATAGAGCCAAAACAGATCAATAAGATAGGAACAAAAATAGGAGCGAATGCTTGGCTCGCCGTTGGCAATTTGCCGTAAGACGCTTTGAGTGCTTGCCAGTCTTGCTGAATTTCTTCTACGGCTTCAATGCCATCTGGTTCAACATGTTGGAATCGGTTCGCCCACAACATACCCGCTAACGCCGCAACCGCTGCAACAAACACACCCACACCAATCACTAAACCAAGGTTAGATTCCAGGCCTAAGTTACCCGCAGCGGCAATCGGGCCAGGAGTTGGCGGCACAAACGTGTGCGTTGCGTATAGGCCAGTTGCCAACGCCACACTCATCGCAACGCTTGAGGTTTTTAAACGCTTAGCGAGTGATTCTTTGAGCGAGTTCAGAATGACAAAGCCTGAATCACAAAATACTGGAACAGAAACGATGTAACCGATGATGCTCATGGTCAATGTTGGGAAACGCTCACCCAACACTTTGATGACCGTATCGGCCATGGTGATCGCCGCACCACTTTTTTCCAAAATAACACCAATGATGGTACCTAAAACGATAACCAAACCAATGTAACCAAGGATGCCGCCAAAGCCAGAAGCAATGGTTTTGGCAATGCTATCTGCCGGTAAGCCGTAAGCAAATGCCGCAAGGAACGCCGCGATGATCAGCGCTAAAAAGGGATGTAATTTGAATTTGGTGGTCGTGAGCACAATAAATGCGATCACCCCGAGCAGGATTAATATAAGGTTCATGATAACTCCATTTATTCTTATTTTGCTGAGCGAGTCCGTGTTGGCTCACTCAACATGTAGGGACGCATGAATTATTAATCGTTTGCTTTCGAATTCCTTTAGGCGGAGTGACAAATGATGTGGTCAAAAAATAACGCGTATTGTGCAAATGCACAACATCACGACATTTTTGAGAGCCGAGTCGCAATATAAAGCTCCGCTAACCCCACAAAATTGGTTGTTGGTAGCCCTGTTATCTCGGTGATTTTCTCTAACCGATAGCGCAGAGTGTTCCGGTGAATAAACAGCATTTTAGAGCATTCTGTTACATTGCCATTGCATTCAAACAGTGCATCTAGGGTTTTCAATAATTGCCCAGATTTGTCTTTCTCTTTCAACCGTTTCACGCCATCAATAATTTGTTCACCTTGCCAAATATCCGCCAACGGCGCTAACAAAACAGGCAAACGAAGTTCATCGAACAGGTACTTACGTTTCTCTGGGTAGAACTGCTTGCCAATGGCTAATACCTGCTTCGCGCTTTGGTATGACAACGCGACATCTTTAGGCTCATTAAACAACTGTCCTAGCGCAATGTGAAACGTATGCGAATCGTGATCGCTTAAACGCGACATCAACTTATCAATGCGCTCACTTTCAACTTGGCTATCCCACTGCTTGGCGGAATGACACGGTTTCAACACCACAATTTCATTCACCGAGACAATCGCAACTAGGTTGTTACGCTCTGGGTATTCAAGCAGCTCAACAATATTGCGCACACTCTTCATGCTTTTCGAGGCGGACGGCGTCGAGACTTCAATCACCGTTGCCACCCGTGGTTGAGTAACATCGATAGAAAGACGCATCGCCCAATCTTTCAGCTCTTCATCGGTCAATTTCCCATTGATCCAAGCCAGAATAAACTCTTCGCGATGACGTCTGTCCCACTGAAATTTTTCCACCAGCGCGGCTTGCTCGATTGTCAGTTCAGCGGTCATTTTAACCAGTTTTGCAAAATCTCGGATTTTCTCCGGCTCGCCTGTGACGCCAACAATACCGACCACGTCGCCATGTAATTTCAACAACATATTGATACCGGGTTTGACACCCTGCAACGTCAAACATTGTTGCTCATTAAGCTCTAGCGAATCGCCATGATTCAGCGCCAGTACCGCGCCATCATGCACTTGCCCAACACGTTTAGGGTCGCCACTGCCAATGATGATGCCTGCCGAGTTCATCACATTCACATTGTGACCAATGATGGACATGGTTCGATCAACAATTTGTTGTGCTAAAGCGTGGTCGAGAATCACCATTTCGAGTTTCCAAATTGACCGTTTAACCACTCAATAAATCACAAATGGCAAACTATCGCGATGCTGCGGTTCTAAATAACGGAAGCAGCTCAAAGCATTATCCAATTACCCATATTTAAAAAGTGGATTAAACCTTCATTTTTAGCAGAGGGTTATATACTTAGAACAAAGGTTACCAATGCATTCTTCACTGTGCATTGATGCCACTCGTCTACCTACAGAGGAGAGATCAACATGGGGTTACGGAATAAATCGGGGGAAGTTGCAAATATTGCTGATAACCTCACTTTGAAGGAAATCACAGAAATGGGCTACACCGTAGATTTATGCGATGAAGCATTTGCTCCTGGAGAGCATTGGAAAGCTGAAGGTAAAACGCAAGGTATGGGCGAGTATCCAGAGGAGTAAACGTCCTGACTAACCAGCGTACAAAAGCGTTCCACAAACAGAAAAGCCGAGCGACTTAACGCTCGGTTTTTTACTTCTGAACTTCTTGAATAAACAAGCTCATCTCTTCAAGATAATTGCCGTTTGAGCATCCCCAGTCGGTGACCTCAATCAACTCAGTAACTAACTGTCCAGACTCATCATCTTGCACGCTCTGCATAAACGCTTCAAAACGTTCCAGTTGTACCTGACTCTTAACGCCATGCACGGCATATTCTACAAGCAAGCCGTTGTACGTCTGCCAGCGCTGATCGCCCGCAACATCATTGCTTAAAATCACAGAACACTTTTGTTGAATGCTTTCAACCGCATCATTTCTTGGTGGCGCGACTGTGGAACATCCAACTAAAATCGTACCTACCGCCAATAACGTAACTTTTGTCTTATTTATCATATCGTTTCCAACTGTATCGCCACGATATGGAAATCTTATTACACCTGATAAGGATCATCGATAGCGCACCGCAGATTAATTACTTAATAAACTGTAAACTCCATACCAGTCTTAACACTGCAAGCTCATAACTCCTATTAACTCACCCAAATGTAAACAAATAGTAAAATCACCTTTACGCGATGCAAAATCGACATATGAGATTAGCGTTCCTTTCTCGCGACCAAGCGTGCAATAATCAACTGTCTACATAACGAAACCATTTGAAGGATCAAAATGACCGCAACGGATTATCTCAACGACCTCAATCAACGTTACCTTGCGATTCACCGCACCAAAGAAGATTTCTTTTGGGAAACTTACATGGGGATCAGCGATGACCATGATGGCTCGACGCAAGCACAAACGGCATGGACAAGCTTTTTAAGCAACGCCGAGCAAATTACCGCCATCAAACAACAGCTTGAAGCCGCGGACTCAATTACCGACCCACAAGAGAAACAACAAACCATTACGGGTCTATCTGGTTGGCTGGCGATGTTTGAATCTCACGCTATCGAGGGCGAAAAAGCACAAGCGTTGAAAAATCAGCTCATTGCCTTTGAAGCTGAGCTCTTCGAGAAAAAACAGAACCACGTACAAACATTTACCGATGAGAACGGCGAGCAAGTAGAAGGTTCACTTCCAGTATTAAGCTCAACCATTCGCACCAGCAATCATGAAGAAGTTCGCCAATCGGCTCATCAAGCGTTGCTGAACCTTGAACAATGGCTACTGCAAAACGGCTTTATTGAACTGATCAAACTGCGCAACCAGTTCGCTCGCTCACTGGGTTATGCGACTTTCTTTGATTACTCCGTGCAAAAAACGGAAAAGATGAGCACTGAGCAGCTATTCGAGATTTTGGAAGATTTCGAACAACGCACGCGAGATGCGCACCTAAACAGCTTAGAAAACTTGGCGAAAGAGAAAGGCGCAAGCGCACTAGCAGGCTACAACTTTGTTTACTCATTCGCGGGTAACGTTATGCGTGACCTTGACCCATACGTGCCGTTCTCAAAATCTCTGAGACGCTGGGTAGAATCATTTGGTCGCCTAAATATTGATTACTCTGGCGCGACGCTAACGCTGGATTTACTAGATCGCAAAGGTAAGTACCCGAACGGGTTCTGCCACGGCCCTATCCCTTCTTTCTATAATCAAGGCGAATGGGTCGCAGCACAGGTGAACTTCACCAGTAATGCCAAACCAGACCAAGTGGGCAGTGGCTACGATGGCATTAACACGCTGTTCCACGAAGGCGGCCACGCAGCACACTTTGCGAACGTAAAAATGAACGCGCCTTGTTTCTCGCAGGAGTTTTCGCCGACGTCAATGGCTTATGCAGAAACTCAGTCGATGTTCTGTGATAGCCTGTTAACCGATGCCGATTGGCTAAAACAGTACGCACTGGATGATGAAGGGAATTCTGTTCCTGATGAGATTATTCAAGCAATGATCAACAGCCGTCAGCCATTCAAAGCTTATGAAGAACGTAGCATCTTGGTTGTGCCATATTTTGAGCGCGCGTTGTATCAACTGAGCGATGACGAGTTAACGCCAGAGCGCATCACTAAGCTAGCTCGCGATTGTGAAAAACAGATCCTTGGTTTGGAATGCAGCCCTCGCCCACTGATGGCGATTCCACATTTGCTATCCGACGAAGCAGCTTGTGCGTATCAAGGTTATCTACTCGCGCACATGGCGGTGTATCAGACCCGTGCATACTTCCTTGAGAAGTTTGGTTACCTGACGGATAACCCAGAAATTGGCCCACTGCTGGCAAAACACTACTGGCACGCAGGCAATCACTTGTCGCACAACGAAACCATTGTCAGCCTGACTGGCGAAGGCTTCAATGCCAAATACCTTGCAGACGTGTGTAACCTGTCACCAGAACAGGCATGGGAAGTGCAGCAGAAGAAAATCGACTCACTTGCGACGCGAGAGCGAGCATCAGTCGCTTCACTGAACGCCGCGATTAAAGTCGTCGACGGCAGTAAAGAGCTGGCAAGCAACACCATCTCTGACGAACAAATGTGTGACGATTTTGAACGTTACATCGTAGAGACTTACGGTCGATAAAACACAGAAAGCCAGGAGCTCGCCTTCTGGCTTTTTATTCTTTAGCTAATGCAATAGGAAGGAAGATCCATGTACCAAGAAGTCATCAAATTTTGGTTCGAGGAGCTATCGCCCCAAAATTGGTTTGAAAACAACCCAGAACTGGACAAGCGTATTACATCGCGATTTGCCTCGATATTAGAACAAGCCGCTCGTTGTGAACTGTTTAATTGGCGTGACAGCGCACAAGGGCGATTGGCCGAAATCATCGTCCTCGACCAGTTTTCACGTAATGTGTATCGCAACACCCCAAAAGCGTTTGCACAAGACCCACTCGCATTAGCATTGGCTCAAGAGGCAATTCGGTTAGGTCACGACAAAGAATTAGCGCCTGAGCAGCTAAGTTTTTTGTACATGCCGTTTATGCACAGCGAATCTCGCCTCATTCATGTCGAAGCTGAAAAATTGTTCCGCGCATCAGGGCTTGAAAATAACTACGATTTTGAGCTAAAACACAAAGCCATCATCGACCAGTTTGGGCGCTATCCTCATCGCAATGCGATACTGGGAAGAAAGAGCACTCCCGAAGAGTTAGCGTTTTTGCAACAACCTGGGTCAAGTTTCTAAATAACAATGAATAATGAGTTAACCATGAGAGACCACGCAGTATGCTGGCCATGCTTGCTAAAACTAGACGGCGACGATGAGCTGATCTACACGCATTCCCAGTCCGACTTAGACTCTGAATGCGAAGCCCTCATTTTTGGGCAAGATGATTACGTTATTGACTCAAATGGCAACACGTTCGAATTGAAAAACAATGGTTCGAACACCACTCTTTTACACCCAAAAGAACGAACGCTGTCCGTAGAAGAGGTTACGTCATTAATCCAATCGCATGAATTCAGCCTCGCGCAACGGTGCATTATCAAGATTCATTTCACCTCGGTGAGGCAAGCTGTTGAGGCCTTAGCTCACTAACTCAATCCCAACACCCACATCATTAAATAAAATTATTATTTTTATAATTTATGATAATTTCATGTAATTAATATCACGCCATATACTGTCCCACATCGAAACAAGACAACGTTCAAACACACATGTTGGGAGCAAACAAATGAAAATGAATCATGTCGGTATTATGGTCGGAGATATGGACAAAGCGGTTGAGTTTTACACGCAAGCGCTAGGTCTAAAAGTCGTTATGGGCAACACGAAAGTAATTGAAGAACGCGAAACGGCAATTGGCAGAATGTGTATTGCGGTCTTTGGGGAAGGCTTTAAAGGCTTCAACATTGCGCACCTTGTGACAAGTGATGGCATCGGCCTTGAGTTATTCGAAATGAAAGAGCGTCAAGAGCGCCATGAAGTGGATTTTTCTCGCATCGGTATCTTCCATTTCTGTTTGCAGACAGACGATTTTGAAGGTGCTATCAAACGCACCGAAGCACTAGGTGGCAAAGTTCGCATGGACATCATGCGTTACCACCCAGAAGACGATAATAAGCCTGCGAAAATGGTTTACCTAGAAGACCCATTCGGCAACCTATTCGAGCTTTACTCACACACTTACGAAGAAACTTACGCTTCTGATTACGAGTAATAGCCCCATCCATATTCCAAAAGGCTAGCAATACGCTAGCCTTTTTTTGTTTGCTTTGAGTTGCAGTGTTTCTGCACTCGCTCTAGCAAAAAAACATCTGGAATTTGATCATTTCTCTCACCACTTTTAAGGTCACTTTATACTTACCTCAACACAATGCAAAAAGGAGTGAAGCATGCCCACCAAAAATCCAATCGCCATCAAAGCGCTTGATCATGTTGTTTTAAGGACCTGTAACCTCGATGCTATGTTGCATTTCTATCGAGACATTTTGGGCTGCCCTGTCGAACGCGAAGTAACGGAACTTGGTTTAACTCAACTTAGGGCAGGTAACGCATTGATTGATGTAGTGACGGTAGACAGCGAATTGGGTCAACTCGGCGGTAAGCCACCAGTTCAAAATGGTCGTAATATTGACCATTTTTGCCTGCAATTGGCGCCTTTTTCCGAGGATGAATTACTGGAATATCTGCGTGCGCGCGGCATTGAAACCGAAGAGTTTGCGAAGCGGTATGGCGCACAAGGGTTCGGTAGATCACTCTATATACATGATCCGGAAGGAAATGTCGTCGAGTTAAAACCTCAAGTGATTGATGAGTAAGCGAGTAAAAAACCTTGTTATATTCTGAAAATAACAAGGTTAACTTCTAAAATAATTATTGAAGTAAGAACATATTATTAAGTCAAAATTATATCTGGCTCACCTATTTCTTTTTCTCGCCACCATTGTTTATTTATATGTTCTTGATGAACGTAAAAACTCTCCCCCGGCATTGGCGTCAGCAGCGTTATATGTTCTTTTTGACAATGGGTAAGCAAATCTAAAATCGGTTCGTCCCAGCGGTGAGTAAATAGCTCGTATGTAGCCCAATGCACGGGCAACAGTTTTTTCGCATTTAAATCGCGAAACGCTTGCACGGTATGATGAGCCTGCATGTGCCCCCAGTTTTCGACCGGATAACCTTGGCCTTTCACATCAGCAGCCACTTCCAAACAGGCAATGTCGATTGGTCCACATCGCAGTGCGATCTCGGAAAAGTGCGAATCGTAAGCTGAATCGCCACTAAAATAGAGCGTCTCTTCTTTGCCTTTGATGACCCAAGAAGCCCACAGGGTCGAGTTTTTATCGAAATAAGTACGACCCGAATTATGGTTAGCAGGCGTACAAATCAGTTCGATTCCGGCATAGTGCACGCTATCCCACCAATCGAATTCCACGATGTTGTCTGCGCAAACGCCCCACTTTATCAGATGCTTGCCAACCCCTAAGGGTACATAAAAAGTCACGGGTTTATCGGCGTAGAAACGTATGGTCGATGCTTCTAAATGGTCGTAATGATCGTGCGAAATCACGATAATTTCAGGAATCGGCAAACAATCTCTGGCATGGGTATTGGGAATATTGCGTTCAAACCACGCTTTTGCGATGAACGGAGAAGCGTAATCAAATACCGGATCAGTCAGAATTCGAATGCCATCGACCTCCACCAGCATGGTGGAATGGCCCAGCCAAGTAACGCGCATCGATTCACTTCTCTGCGCAAACTGCGTAGGTTGAATTGGGAAATGTGGCAGATGTTCGTTAGGACTCAATGGCGTTCTACCACCAAGATAGCTCCAACACACCTGCCAGAATGATTGCGGGCTAGGGATATTTGGCATCTCGTTTTTAACGCGGCCGTTTTCAAATTGAGGCGAGTGGTGAACACGGTGCGCCAACTGCGCATGGTAGGTTTGAGGGGAAATCAGTGAACTTGGCTTTTGTGTCTTTTGTTCACTCGTTAGGTATGTGCGCTTAAGTATCGTTTCAGACATATCGTAGCTTTGTCTCGCTTGCGAACGCTCAACAGTAGGTTTATTAAAACGTGCGTGTATGTCTATTTCGTGACCAAAATGAGGTGTAAGATGAAGATTCAGTTTCAATCAAACGTTTTCTATATTAAGGAAGCGGTTCTCAAACCTTCTGAATACTGCGTCGGTTTGAAAGGAGAAAGCTATGGTGACTTGCAGCCAATACGATTTTATTGAAATCGCCTGTATGTTTAAGCTCCCTATCGAGATCACACTAAAAAATGGTGAAACTCATCAGGGCAACGCGTTCGACACAGGCTACGACATGCAGCGACAAGAGTGCTTGTTTTTAGATATGGATGGTGAGCACACCGCCTTCCCGACTGAACAATTAGTCGCAATGCGCGCGCTCAAAACCAATCCGCATTTTGACGAAGTGACATTAGAGTAAACGTCCTTCTTTCACTGGCACTGTCCAATAAAAAACGCCTCTCAAGCTGACACAACTTGAGAGGCGTTCTCTTACACTATTCACCGGAACTTCATGTTATTCACGCGACCGAATGAAAACCAGCATCGGCATCATGATCACGAACATCACTCCCACAAGCTGGAAGGTGTGCACAAACGCGACCATTTGCGATTGCTGCTGCAACATCTGTTGGTATTGGTCTAACGCAACCGGGTCGGTAATAGAAAGCCCCTGATTGGCCGCCCAGTCATGCAAGTTAGGATTATAAGGATTAATACCCTCTCCCAGCGCATGCCATTGCTGCTGACTATCACGATATTGGAACGTGGTGGCGATAGAAATACCAAACGAGCTACCAATGGTACGGAACAGATTGTAAATACTCGCCGCCGCAACAGATTGCTCTTTCGGAATCGTTAAATACGCCAAGGTGGATAGCGTCGAGAAGGTTAAACCAAGCCCCATCCCCTGAATCATACTCGGCATCACAATCCAAAATGTATCGATCTGCAGTGAGTACTGCGTCATCAAATAGCTACCAATCCCGATGCAGCTCAAGCCAAAGACTATTTTGATTCTGGGATCGAATTGCGGATTGAGCTTAATCACCAAAATCAACATCGCCGCTGACGCCAACCCACGCGGTGCCATTAATAAACCAGTGGTTGAGACCGGATAATCCAGCAAGCTTTCCAACAGCATTGGTTGTTGAGTCGTCAGGCCAAACATCGCCATCGACACCACGGCAATCATCAATGACGAGACCATAAGGTTTCGGTCTTTCAGCAGCCACAATGGCGCTATTGGACTTTTGGTTTTCCAACTGCGATAGATCCACATCACCAATCCCATGACTGCGAGCAATATCGCCGTCTGAATCATGCGTGAGTCGAGCCAGTCTTCTTCATTCCCTTTATCCAACACAAACTGCAACGCGCCCACACCTAACGCCATGTAACCGATGATCCACCAGTCAAAGTTAGGTTTGGATTTGTTGTCGATGTGGATATAGCGATAAATCAAAGAGGTACAGATCAAACCGAATGGCAAGTTGATGTAAAAAATCCAGCGCCAGTTAATGTTGTCGGTGATCACACCACCCACAACTGGGCCCAAAATAGGACCAAGCAAAATGCCGATGGAGAAAATCGCCATCGCTTTGCCTTTTTGCTCATACGGATAAATCTGCACTAACGTCGACTGCGCCAATGGAATCACCGACGCGCCGAAAGCGCCTTGGATAATGCGAAATAGCACCATCTCTTCAAGAGACTGTGCTTGCCCACAAAGCGCACTGGCAATCACAAAACCGATCACAGCAACCAACATGACTTTGCGTTCACCAAAACGCGACACCCAGAAACTGGTCATCGGAATGAAGATCGCTTCCGCCATGCTGTAACCCGTCAACACCCACGTAATTTGGTCTGCCGTTGCGCCCAACGCGCCCATCATGTGCGATAGCGACACGTTCGCAACGGTCATATCGATTAACACCATGATGGCAGAAAGCATCACGGCGACGGTGGCAATCCCCCGTTTGTCTGCCGTAATTTGATGGCTCATTGCACGCTACTTTGCAAATCAATGGTGACTTCTGAGCTCGCACCCACGCGAAGTTGCGGCGCATCGGCCGGTACTTCTAATGCCAAACGTACAGGGAAACGCTGTTTGATTTTAACCCAGTTACCCGTTGCGTTTTCTGGTGGCATCAAGGAGAACGATGTACCACTCGCAGGCGATAGTTGTTCTACCGTTGCTTTCCACACCACGTCTGGGTACATATCAATCACCACATCCGCATGCATGCCAGGTTTAATATGAGTAAGATCGGTTTCTTTAAAGTTCGCGCGTACCCAATAGCTGTCTTTTAAAATCACAGGGAACAACGTTTGACCCACGCTAACGACCGAGCCTACGTGCGTATTGATTTCACCGGCAATGCCATCCACTGGTGACGTAATGTCGGTGTAGCTCAAGTTCAGCTCCGCTTGCGCTAACTGTGCTGCCGCTTGTTGAACGACCGCAGCCTCTACGCCTTCTTCACCACGGTTCGCAATGGCTTTTTCTACCGTTGCGCGCGCTTGCTCCAGGCTCGCTTGGGCATTGGCGAGTTTGTTTTTTGCCGTATCTAAATCTTGGTCCGACGCCAGTTTGCGTTTCACTAGGGAATCCGTACGTTTGTACTCTACTTGCGCTTCTGTCAGGTTAGATCGCGCCGCATCTAAGCCCGCAACAGCTTCAGTTACCTGCTTATCGGCAACGTCATGTTGCTGGACCGCCAATTGGTATGCCGCTTTTGCTTGCTTCACGGCCAACAAATATGGGCGTGAATCTATCTTCAGCAGTAGGTCACCTTTATTAACAGATTGGAAATCTTTAACATCCACAGAAACCACTTGGCCTTTTACCTGAGGCGCTACCGACAAAATTTTTGCCCTAACGTAGGCATCTTCCGTGCTTGGGTGACTGTCTGAATACTGCCAAGACCAATACATCGCACCAAATGCGATAACACAGAGAGTAAAGAAAAGAGTTTTTACCAGCTTAGATCTGGAGGAAGAATGCTTTGCGATGTCGTCGCTCATTTATATTGTCCACTTGTTCAATTATGTGATCAGTGTAGGACTTTTCGATCTTCCGACAATAAAATGATCTGCAAGGTAAAGATCCAATTTTGCATGTTGCTAAGTGGAGTAAATGATGTGCAATCAAAACGAGGATAAAAAAGAGGGGCAGTCCCCGTAACCGCCCCCAAAGTCATGCCAATAATAGTAATGTGCGTGTAACTACTGGTTTTTCTTAGAACTTGTAACCGCCGCTGATCATAAATACCCAAGGGTTAATTTTGACGTCGGTTTTTTGCTTCACTCCACCTGCTTTATAAGTTGCTTCTGTCTCAATGTTTGCGTACCACGCAGCGGCGTTGAGGAACCATTGATCGTTGATCATGTAATCCACACCAATATTCGCTGCTAGACCGAATGAATCATCCAACTTAAGATCTGAAAGACCAGCGCCTTTACCCGTGCTATTGAAGCCCTCATCAAAGAACATGGTGTAGTTGAGACCTGCACCCACGTATGGACGGAACTTACTTTGTGGCTCGCCAAAGTAGTACTGCACCATAAGCGTTGGTGGAAGGTGTTTGGTGTCCGCGATATCACCAAGACCTAACAAGTCTGTTGAAATATCGTGGCTGAATGGTGTTGCTGCTAGAAGCTCTAAACTGATGTTGTCTGTAAACATGTAGCCAAACGTCAAACCAAGCTGCGTATTTGAGTCAACTTCTAACTCTTCTTGAGAACCAAGAATCTTATCACTGCTGTCATTTGGAACGACAGACGCCGCACCAACACGAAGAACGAAGTCACCTTGTTTATGAGCGAAAACACTTGGTGACACGAGTGCAGCAACCACTGCTAGACTGCAGATTGTTTTTTTCATTTTTATTTCCTTTCGTAGGGCTTCGTTATGTCGTACCCAAAGTGGTGCCTGCTAACTGATCTGAGATTTCAAGTAAACTCAGCGCCTTGAAGCACACGGGTATCTATATCTTTTTGAGCTGTGCGCAATCTAGCACATAG
Source organism: Vibrio sp. 1159 (assembly GCF_033340395.1). Taxonomy (NCBI): domain Bacteria; kingdom Pseudomonadati; phylum Pseudomonadota; class Gammaproteobacteria; order Vibrionales; family Vibrionaceae; genus Vibrio; species Vibrio sp. 1159. Next base: position 36,155 of record NZ_JAWOWL010000042.1, read on the forward strand.
AAACCCTACTATTTTGATGGAAATCAATTTGTGAAAAATATAGGTTTTTTGTATGGAGAAACGCCATATTGATCAACAAATTATGCAAATAGGATACAATTCTGTAATGCAAACTGTGCGTGTGAGTTGCCATGCATACCCATAAATGCGAATCCTCTCGTTAAGGCTCGTAGCCAGCAAAAACTTTTTTCGCCCTCTACGTCTTCTATTTTCAAAAAACAACCCACTTAAAAAGCTCGTTTGACCCCTTAAAATCGCGATTTGAGGGGTTTGTAAAACACTGAAATACAAGAAGTTATTTTTCTGGAAAATCAGTCACTTGGAGTGCTAGTCTGCTCGCAACTAAGGAGAAGACATGTTAAAAACCGATCTCATTTTTGAACGAGAAAACTTTTCTCATCACGATTTTCAGAATGCTACCTTTAAAAACTGCCACTTTTATATGTGCTGTTTCGACCATGCCGATCTGCGCGATGCTAAGTTCATCGACTGTCGCTTTATCGAATCCAAAGCGCTAGAAGGGTGTAGTTTTCGCTTCGCGAACTTAAAAGACGCTAGCTTTACGAACTGCATGTTGGCGATGAGCCTGTTTAACGGCGCAAATTGTATGGGCTTGGAGCTACGTAAGTGCGATCTCAAAGGGGCAAACTTCCAAGGTGCGAACTTTGCTAATCGCGTCAGTAACACCATGTTTTTCTGTTCTGCTTTTATTACTGGCTGCAACCTCACCTACTGTAACTTCGAGCGAGTGTTACTAGAAAAATGTGACCTCTTTGAAAACCGTTGGAACGGTGCGAACCTCGCAGGGGCAACTCTCAAAGGCTCGGATTTATCTCGCTGCGAATTCTCGCCAGAACAATGGGGAACCTTTAACGTTGAGCAGTGTGATCTGACTCATGTCGAACTAGACGGGCTGGATGTTCGCCGCGTTTCTCTGTTTGGTGTTAAAATTTGTGATTGGCAACAAGAGCAATTGCTTGCGCCTTTTGGACTGATCATTCTCTAAGGAAAGGCCATGAACCTGTTTAAAGACTTACCGAATAACCTCGACGAGGAAGTGTTCGAAGACCTGCTGACCCACAAAAACCTGCGTATAGAACGCATTCTCTCAACGGGGCAAACCTCGCCCGAAAGTGGCTGGTACGATCAAGAAGAACATGAATGGGTCTTGGTTCTTAAAGGAGCAGGTGAGCTGACTTTTGAATCAGGTGTCGTGCAACGACTTGAGGCAGGCGATCACGTTACGATTCCAGCTCATACCAAACACAAAGTGAGCTGGACTGACCCAACGCAAGAAACCATCTGGTTGGCGGTGTTTTATCAATAAACACAAAACGATCTTAAACCAAAAAATAGGCGCTGAGTTTGCTCGATACTACTAAGCCGTCACTGGCACTGTTTGATTTTGATGGCACCATCACCCGAGAGGATATGTTTAGCCTTTTCCTCCACTATTCTGCTTATGGCCTGCGCAAACGAGTGGGAAAGGTCGCTATCATGCCATTTTATGCGCTGTACAAACTCGGAGTGTTACCCGCTCGTGTTATGCGTCCTCTCAGCAGTTTTATTGCATTTTCAGGGAAAGAAACGCAGAAAATTGAAGCGATTGGCGCTCAGTTTGCCCACGAAGTGATCCCGCTGTACTTACGGCCAGAAGCGATGGAAAGGTTGGCGTGGCATCAGCACAGAGGCGATACCATTGTGGTGGTGTCGGCATCACTCAATGCGTATCTCAAGCCTTGGTGTGAAGCGAACGGTTACCACTTGCTGTGCAGTGAACTGATCTCAGAACAGCCAAAACTGAGTGGCTTTTACCAGCAAGGTGATTGCAGTTTAGAAAAAAAAGTCTCGCGCGTTAGGGCCACGTTTTCGCTCGACGAATTTGCGTCTGTTTATGCCTACGGTGATACGCACGAAGACATTCCGATGCTCAAACTGGCAGACTACGCGATGCTCAACTGGAACGAGTGGAGAGCAAGCGAATAACGATATGTGCTCTGATTTTCAAGACAACCACTCGACCAAAGTGGTCGTTTTAGACTGAAAAAACAAACCCTTCTCACATGAGAAGGGTTTTATTGTTCAGAGCCAGAATAAATGGCTTAACGCCATACACCCCATTGACCCGTTGTGCCAGGTTCCTCACCAGACGTCCACCACTGGGCAGTCCATTCTTTGCCGTTGTGCGTCACCACATCACCTTGGTTGTAAACGGCTGTCTTGTCCCACAAATTGGTTGGTTCAACTGGTGGCGTGACATCCGCTTTGAGCAGTGACAACGCATAACTGAAGTCTGCACTTGGCGCTAATACTTGATTCGCATTCACGTTGTTACTGTCGAACATGTAGTGATTCATCTCTTGATGCCAAATACCCACATACCAATCGCCCGTTTGCTGCGCGTTAAATTGATCAGCAATTTCTGCCGCCCAAGTCGTCGTATTGTTTGCGCTGATTGGCAGTGAAATATCGACAATTTCATTGCCTGTCGCATTAAACGTACGGAAACGAATGGTGTCACCCGCTTCTACTGGTCCGAAACCTTGCTGAACAAAGTAGCCTAGAGATGTCAGGTTATTGCCCGGTTCGGTTGGATCAACGGGGTCAGTCGGCGGCGTCGTACCTGTTCCGTTTAACGTAATGTCACTACAGTTGTAGAAACCTTCACCAGCCACATCAATGCGCTGCCAACGAGTATAAAGCACTGCATCGCCGGAACGATCAGCAGGGAAAGTCACCTGAATACGGTAGCGTTTTTCCGCATCAACATACACGTCACCTGCGGTGTCGATCAGCTCTAAATCACTCCAAGTAAGCGGTTTTGAATCATCATAAGTCGGCTTGGTGAGATAGAATTCCCAGTACGATGGGTTGTGCGGCGCCTTGCCGTAAAACACCAATTCAATCTGGTTGTTTGCATCTGGCGTAACATTGGTACGCTGCCAGTTTGGAGAAGGAATGTTCAAACCTTTCTTAGCGGCATCGCCGGCAGAACACAGTTCGCCGTCACGGACTACGGCTTTAACATGCTCCATATCTCGGTAATTTGGTACGTTTGCTGCAATTTCACTGCGTTGCACAAACGGATACGCGCCAGATTCATCAAAAGCCGCTTTACACGCTTGGTTAGGGATCTCGTTGGTCCAAAAGCCACCGTCTAAATAACACGTATTTTGACGAGCACTTGGAAACTCTACCCAGCCGTGGGCGTTGACGTTAAATGAGCTCAATGCGGCAACAGCGCTTAAGCTCAAAAGAGGAAGTGTTACATGTGATTTCATCGTTCATCCTTAATTTTGCTGACTCGCCGCTCTGAAACACAAGCGGTTTAAGCAAAACTAGCAGGATGGGATTATTTAGAAGGTGAGAATAAATATGGAAATTGTAAGAGTGCCATCTGCTTTCCAGCATTTGTTGTGAACCATTCTCATACTCGACTGACTCTTTCGAGTCACTTCAAATTCATGTGCCACAAAAACTGTCACCCTCGTTTGGCTATCGCTCGTCTTTTGGTGTGTCCATCACCACCATCGTTGTGATCGACTTGACGTGTTCGCACTCACCCAACACATCAGCGTGAAACGCTTTATAAGCGGCGAGATCTTGCGTTTCCACACGCAGCAAGTACTCGTTCGCACCAGTGATGTTGTGACATTCCACCACCTCGTTTACAAAACGCACATGCTCTTCGAAACCCAACTGCGCCTGCTTAGAGTGCGAGGCCAAACCAATCGACACATAAGCGACAAAACCCACGCCAAGTTGCTGATTATCCAGTACCGCTCGGTAGCCTTTGATCACGCCTTTACGCTCTAAATCTTGCACTCGGCGTAAGGTTGCAGACGGAGATAAACCAACGCGTTCCGACAGCTCCACATTGGAGATTCTTCCGTCTCGTTTGAGCACTTGCAATATTCTTTCGTCAAATCTATCCATGATGATGTTTCATTGCTTATTTAGTTTCTAATCATCAAATAAAAGCACAATATTGACCTCAGTTCTACTTATAGTTGTTCTCAACTTATCGAGAACTGATTCAAGGAACAATCTATGGAATATCATCAACTGGGCGCTTTGGCGTTGTTCGCTTTTGTCTCCACTTTTACGCCGGGTCCCAATAACATTATGTTGATGACCTCAGGGGCAAATGTCGGCTTTAAACGCACTATCCCACACATGTTGGGCATTACCTTCGGCTTTGGTGCCATGCTAATTTTGGTGGGTATTGGCTTGATGAGCCTGTTCCATGCCTACCCGCTAACCCACTCGATTTTAAAAGTATTGAGCTTGAGTTATTTGCTGTACTTGACGTACAAAATCGCCACCAGCGACAAAACAGAAGCAAAACACGATTTTCGCCCGATGTCTTTTTTAGGGGCTGTTGCATTCCAATGGGTGAACCCAAAAGGTTGGTCGATGGCGTTGACGGCCATTACGGTATACACCAGTGGCGGTTCTTGGCTCGAACTGACTTTTATCGCCGGTATCTTCTGTTTAGCTAACTTGCCATCGGTGACATTTTGGACGGCGGCAGGTATGCAATTGCAGCGTTGGTTGACCACCGATAAACGCGTTAAGGGGTTCAACTACAGTATGGCTGCGCTGTTGCTTTTGTCTACGATTCCAATGATATAAGTCCATTTATGGTTAAAAAACGACTCACTTTACGTGGTTAGAGAAAGGATAGAGGTAATATTTTTCTTGAGGCTTTGGCGTTAATTCACAGTGTAAATTTGTTTAAAGACGCTACCCTCTTGTTAGGGAACTTGATAATCTTTAAATGAGAAAGAGAATAATTATCGAGTAAAGTAACAATGAAAAAGAAGCCTCAACCTAAAACGCTTGTTGTCACAGACACAGAAACCATCACTCCAAACATGCAGCGCATTACCTTGCAAGGTGAGGCGCTGAGCCACTTTCCTCGTGACTGCGAAGGCAGTTACATCAAATTACTGTTTAACGATATGGGCGGCGCGGATCTGAGCATCCTGTCAGAAGACGACCGACCAATCATGCGCACCTACACTATTCGACGCTTTCATCCAGAAACCAGTTCAATCGAAGTGGATTTCGTCCGACACGTAACGCAAGATCTGCAATGCGGATTTGCAGCGCGTTGGGCAATGGCCGCGCAAAAAGGCGACACGATCAGCATTGTTGGGCCAGGTAGCATCTCCAACTTAAATACTGAGGCGGATTGGTTCTTCATGGCTGCCGATATGACAGCACTTCCAGCACTTTCTGCGAAAATTCGTACGCTGCCAGAAGAGGCCAAAGGCTACGCTGTGATCAGCGTGATGTCTCCAGCCGACATTCAACCCCTAAACACGCCAGCCGATATGGAGTTGATTTGGCTAACCGAACAGCAAACCTTGGCTGATAGCGTTCGCGAACTCGAGTGGTTAGATGGTAACGCTTCGGTATGGTGTGCGTGTGAGTTCGATTCAATGCGTGCGCTGCGCCAATATTTCCGCAACGAAAAAGAAGTCGATCGCGAGAATATCTACATCAGCAGCTATTGGAAGCAAGGCGTGTCTGAAGATGGGCACAAAGTGATTAAACGTGAAGACGCGGAATCCAACCAATAGTGATTCATGTCTTTTCGATTCCAGCTCTCATCCTAATAAAAACGCCCGGCATCACCGGGCGTTTTAGCAACTTCAGTTGTATTAAAGTTCATGAAAACTCTAATCCGCTAGTTCCTGCGCTAAAAAGTCGATCAACAACCTCACTTTGGGCGATAAATTTCGGCTTTGTGGATACAGTGCCCAAATGCCTTCACGGTCGTCTCGGTAATCGGTCAGCACCTCGACTAGCTCACCGTTATCTAGAGCTTCTTGAACGTAATAGTCCGGCAACTGCACTAAACCCAAACCACGTTTGGCGGCGCCCATTAGCGCAAAACCACTATTGCATTTAATTCTCCCCGATACGCGCAAAGACTTATCGCGTTTATTTTCCTTAAAATGCCAATAATCGACCGAACCAACTAGGCACTGATGTCGAGCCAGTTCGGATAATGTGTGAGGCTCGCCAAATCGCTCCAAATACATAGGGCTAGCACACACGTAATTTTGACGCGACGAAAGACGCTTTGCGATCATGCTGGAATCTTGCAGGCGGCCAAGACGAATCGCCACGTCTACCCCTTGCTCTATCAAATCCAGTTTTTGATTGGTCAGAACTAAATCGAGATCCACACGCGGGTACTTCTCCAAAAACTGATGCAAGAGCGGTGCGAGGTTCATTTCCCCATAGGTCACAGGCGCTGTCACACGCAGCAAACCTCGCGGTTCGGTTTGCATTTGCGTTACAGCAAGCTCAGCTAGTTCTAGCCCTTCGACCAAGTGTTTGCACTGCTGATAATAAAGCTGTCCAGCTTCAGACAGAGAAACTTTTCGCGTCGTGCGATGCAGTAACTTAACCGCAAGACGCTCTTCAAGTGCCGATACGCGGCGACTGATTTGTGCCACTGACGTTTTCAGTTTAGCCGCGGCAGCTGTAAAGCTGTTAGTTTCCGCTACGGCAACAAACTCGCTGACTCCTTCCCAATTCGCCATGCTGTATTCCTGTCGACCTCTTCTAGACAAATAGTGATTACATTGTTCTCGTCGCGCTACGCTTTGAAAACTGGAAAACTTTACGCGTCAGGTAACGGACGAAGATCGTCGTATTGCGCATCAAGCTCAATGCCAAAATATTCTTTCAACGCATCCAGGTAGGTTTGACCTGGCTCTAGCTCTATTTCTGTTAGCGCTTCATGATTGGTGCATCTGAGTGTGTAGTTAAGCAGCGTCACCAACCCACTTTCTGTCGCTCTAGCAGCGACTCTTGCGCTAGTAAAACGTGAATTAGGCGAAGTCGAGGTAAAGAAGTTGCTACATGCAATGTCACCAGCAAACACAAACTCTAGGTCAAAGCTGTATAGATTGTTCCACGTGTCCGTTCCATCGGTTGAAAGCACTTGGAGGAAATAACCAAACTGAGCATCTTTGACAAAACGGAAGGTTTGTAAATCCGTCTGAATCACTTGGTCAAGGATAAATGGCAATGGCGCTCGAGGGGTATTGGAGCCAAAACCCACATCGACAATCCATGTTTGTTCCTCTAACGTCACTAACGTGATTTGATGACTACGACCTGTTGGTGTACCAGACACATGTACACGCCCTAGCAAACTTCGCGCTTCAAACCCAAGAGTGTTGAGCACATCAAGCATTAAACCATTTAATTCAAAGCAGTAACCACCGCGAGAGTGGTACACGGTTTTTTGAATAATATCTTCAATCTCAACAGAGACGCCTCGCTGCAATGCGATGTCAAAATTCTCAAACGGCAGGCAACGATGCTGCGCCACGTGAATTCTGTGCAATGACTCCAAATCGGCGGGCAATTCACTAGGCAAGCCTAGCTTGGTTAAATAGGCACTCAGATCCGTCTTATTCATAATCACTCTTACTTAGCTGATGGTTTGACAGTTTTCTACTTTAGCCCCTCTATCTAACTTCAGGTCAATCACCTTTTCCATTTCCCTTCCGCTTTAAGGAGGCATCGCACTCTTTTTACACGCTCACCTTATCATTATTACGCATATGTAAAAATCATTTTCAAAATGGACGGATTATCATTTTTACTGAAACACCTAAAATGAGCACCAACAAAACGACGAAGCGCGGTAAGCAAACCTTAACTACGCTTATTACGTCACTCCATATACTGAAAATATAAAGGAAACATCCAATGTCGCTTGAAATCAAACCTGGTCAAACTCACATAAAATCAAAAGCAATGGTCGCTTGGGCTGCAGGTGAGCCGCTTAAAATGGAAGAAGTTGATGTACAACTTCCAAAAGCCGGCGAAGTGCTAGTACGCATCGTAGCAACTGGTGTTTGTCACACTGACGCATTCACACTATCAGGTGACGATCCAGAAGGTATCTTCCCTTCAATCCTTGGTCACGAAGGTGGCGGTATCGTTGAAATGGTTGGCGAAGGCGTAACAAGCGTTGAAGTTGGCGACCACGTTATCCCACTTTACACTGCTGAATGTGGTGAGTGTAAGTTCTGTAAATCTGGCAAAACGAACCTATGTCAGGCCGTTCGTGAAACGCAAGGTAAAGGCCTAATGCCAGATGGCACAAGCCGATTCTCTATCAACGGCGAAACTATCTTCCACTACATGGGTTGTTCTACTTTCTCTGAGTACACGGTTCTTCCAGAAATCTCACTAGCGAAAGTAAACAAAGAAGCACCACTTGAAGAAGTTTGTCTTCTAGGTTGTGGCGTAACCACTGGTATGGGTGCGGTATTAAACACAGCTAAAGTTGAAAAAGGCGACACAGTGGCAATCTTTGGTCTCGGCGGTATCGGTCTTTCTGCAATCATCGGTGCTCGCATGGCTGGTGCCAGCCGCATCATCGGTGTAGACATCAACGAAAGCAAATTCGACCTAGCGAAACAACTTGGTGCAACTGACGTAATCAACCCACAAAAATTCGACAAGCCAATTCAAGAAGTGATTGTTGAAATGACAGACGGTGGTGTTGACTACTCATTCGAATGTATCGGTAACGTAAACGTGATGCGCCAAGCACTTGAGTGCTGTCACAAAGGTTGGGGTGAGTCAGTCATCATTGGTGTTGCTGGTGCAGGTCAAGAGATCTCAACTCGTCCATTCCAACTGGTAACTGGTCGTGTATGGCGTGGCAGCGCTTTCGGTGGCGTTAAAGGTCGCTCTGAGCTTCCAGAAATCGTAAACCGTTACATGGCTGGTGAATTCGGCTTACAGGAGTTCATTACCCACACAATGGGATTAGCAGACGTCAACAAAGCGTTTGATCTGATGCATGAAGGTAAGAGCATCCGAACAGTTATCCATATGGATCAATAATGCTGCCTCAGGCTCTCCTTTTGGGGAGCCTGAATTCCTTCTGCTAATTAGAGAGTTTATTCATGACCATTGAAAATGTAAGCCAAGCCAAAGTGTTTGGCGGTTGGCACAAGCAATATACACACGAATCCAATGCCCTAAACTGCACCATGCGCTTCGCGATATTCTTGCCACCTAACGCAACGAAATCAAATCCCGTACCCGCGCTATACTGGCTCTCTGGTTTAACGTGTACCGATGAGAACTTTATGCAGAAAGCGGGCGCATTTCGTATGGCGGCCGAGCTTGGCATTGCGATCATTGCACCAGACACAAGTCCGAGAGGCGAAGGTATCGCTGACGACGAAAGCTATGACCTAGGAAAAGGAGCTGGCTTTTACCTTAATGCGACGCAAGCACCTTGGTCACTGCATTACTGTATGTACGACTATGTGACTGAGGAGTTGCCTGCGATCATCGAAAGTAACTTCCCAGTCTCTGACGTGAAGTCAATTTCCGGTCACAGTATGGGCGGCCACGGAGCGCTCACCATTGGTCTGAAAAATTCAGAACAGTACCGTTCTATTTCAGCGTTCAGTCCAATCAGTAACCCAATGCAATGCCCTTGGGGACAAAAAGCCTTTACTGCTTACTTAGGCAAGGAGCTTGAAAGCTGGAAGCAATACGATGCAAGTGAACTTCTAAAACAACAACAATCACCATTACCAATTTTGGTTGATCAAGGTGATGCTGATGGCTTCTTAAATGAGCAGCTTAGACCGGAAGCGCTGATTGCTGCGGCAAAAATACACGATTCAAACCTAACCTTGAGAATGCAACCAGGCTATGACCATAGCTATTACTTCATCTCAAGCTTTATTGAAGAGCACCTCAACTTCCATGCAAAATATTTGTTTGCATAGTTAATTTAAGTAAGCTCATGAAATAAAAAATAAAGTCACCAAAACTAGGTGACTTTATTTTCTTTACGTACTAACAAATACATATCTGAATATCGATGATTTAAATATGTAAAATAATGTAACTTAAGAACAAATTCGACGTCCATTTCTCGCCTTATTAAATTCTCATTTCCGACACAGTATCTTTATTAAAAATGAAACAAAGTTGCACTAAAAACCAATTAAATACCGCGAAATCATTACGAAACTCTACCATCATCCCAATACTCTGAGCTTTTAATTAAGAAGCAACTTAATAACCTTGACGTGACGTAAACCGACAGTTATTTTTGAAACATAACGTATTATAAAATCTCATCCGGTTGGCTCTATAATTATAAATAAATTACCGCTAGCACCTTTGTCCTAGCTAAGAAAAAAGAATAAAACTCAAAAGGGCATATGATGAAAAAGATAGTCGCGCTAGGTCTGTTTTTTGTTGCGCCATTCGGCTTTGTTGCTTAATTCGATGAGAAGACATGGTAGCCCCATGTTGTTCAGTTCTTAAACAATATACTGAGTTTCAG
>NZ_JAWOWL010000043.1:0-45156 GCF_033340395.1 Vibrio sp. 1159
TTGCAGGCTCACTGGTATCTAGAATTACGGATAATTTTCAGATTTTGAAACCAGCATCTTCAAGTTGAACGGGTATAGCATTTCAAGGACATAGAATCTTAGTTAAATATGTGATTGTCCATCACGGTGATCCAGATTCGTATGTCGACATTTCTGATGGTCGTTCACGTGTTAAGGATTTAAAACTAAGTGATTCATTTAACCATCAATTAAAGGCGCACAATGTAAAATCAATAACCACAAAACTTTTGAATGTTGATGTGGAAGGTGACTTTTTTGATAGAGTACATTTCAATAAAAATATGGACTATTCATATGGTATAGATTTTTACTATGAAACAACCGTGACCTTTAACAATGGTAAGACTAAAACATTCAAGCTAGATAATGGTTTTTGGTATAAAGGCTTTTTCCAACTGCCAAGCAACGATCGTGTTAATATTGTGGTGAACTCCACTATTTATACCTCCAAAAATGGAATAGTAGTCACTACCGACAAAGCACTTTATAAGAGTCTTAGTGATAAAAAATATGATAATTGGGTTAAGGAATCGAATAATACAGATAAGGATTGGAGTAAGTGGTATAAGCTCGGAAAAGGCCACACTGATGATGAATTATTAGGTGCAATAATCGCAGACATAATAGATGCTCGATTGTCTGCTTTTTATGAAGAACCATTATTGGAACATGGCTTAATTTCTAAATAATATTAAACGTAGAAAGAAATTTAAAAGGAGCCACGGGGCTCCTTTTTTGTATAGATTAATCAGGCATAATCCTATGTGTAAAAGCGGAAAATGGAACAACATCACTATCAATCGAGTTACTCATTCTGAATGCTTTTGCGTTTATTTACGCTATTAACTCAGTCCATGTTAAGTTCCAATAGTATTTGAGGTATAGATAATCCTCAGGCTTAGAACCAATCATAAAAAAGGCGACCATCTGGCCACCTTTGTATTTTTTTATCTTAGTTTGGTGTGTATGCCCCTTGCTCACAACTCTTTGGTCTTGGTCGAGTTGTACAATCGACATTATTACCTACGTCACCCTCTTCCATTTCTTCTCGACGTTTAACCCAGGTATTATCTACCGCTCTATCTTGGTTACGTTCGAGAGTGTTCGATCGACCAAAGCCATTTGAAATGTTTCCACCAGTCACATCTTCCATCGATTTATCCACTGGAAGCTGATCTGATTCGGCCATCATGTCTACCCACTCAGTAAAATCAATTTCAGAAAAATTCACCATTGATAGTTCAGATATTTTAAGGCCACGACATCCCATTTCATTCCGGAATGACTTAGCACTCCAGCCTAATTGAACGATAGCTTGCTCCATAATAATTCGACTGATTACACTCTCATAACAGCAGTGGAAGTCTTTGGCGCGGTTGGTACATACACCAAATACTTTATCGCAATCTTCGTGGTGAGTTTTAAAGCACTTCTTACCAAGTAATTGGACCCCCATGTCTTCTTCATCCGAAGTACAAGCGGTCAGCATCGTGTAAGCCAACTTAGCCAATTGATACACGGCATATACCCAGCCGATGAAACTAATCACGTTCATTACAGAGGTTGCGATAGTATTCATAGCTTGAGCACCCGTTGCAGCGGCCCCACTACCACCAATAGATGTTGCTGCTGAGTTAATCGCGTTTTGCAATGTCTCAGGCAGCATGTTATAGATTTTCTGCATCAAAGTATCTTTGAAGTTTGATAACGCCGTGGTCACAGAGCTCGAGAAGTTACCAATTACACTGCCAGAGTTTGAAACCAAGTTAGCCGAAGTATTGCCGGCAGTATTACCAACAGCCCCAGTTAGCTTACTAGAAACTGTATTCCAAACACTTTTACCTACATTTACGGCTTTATCAGATAACGTGTTCCATGCACCTTCGACCGCTTGACCAGCACTTTCAAGACCCGTCTGTATTGTTGTACCAGCGAACGCACCATCGGCAGAAGCCGCATAACCGGTAACTGTATAAAGGTTCTGCCCAAGACTGAATACATTCAACGTGTTCACTCCTGGTGGCTGCTCACAACAGTCATTAATTTTTAGCTGATCCCAACCACACCATCGCGGCGTACCGCCAAATACCTCGCAGCTCTCAACATCGTTAGGGTCACTGCATTCTTTTGTTGCTCCCAGTTCGTTCATGGTTGCATAAGTCGTCAACGCATTTGTGAAGTCCGTATTTTCTTCATCAGCTCGTACATCGCAGCTCCCATCGACACAACTTACATCCGTCATGCACGTGTTATTTTCTCTAGTTTTGGTTACAACTGCATTAGTCGTATCCTGGCACTCGTAGTTTACATTCCACGCATAACAAGTCCCTGATTCTTCATCGAGCCATCCTTCGACACACTCCTGTGATACAGCATCACATTGGTCATCTTGATCGTATACAGCACAACCATCTTCCATGCTGAGGATTTCATTAAAAGCAAAATTACCGCCATTCATAGTCAGTTCTTTGCCTTTCAATGGATCACAAATGTAATTTTCTCTGTGCGCACTCATGCAAACTGGGGAGTTTGTATCACCATCCCACAATGGCTTGAAGAGGTATTCAGCATCCCGGCCCAACCCTGCAGGATAAAGCTGCCTCAGCTTAGAATAGAGAACATCTTTTTGTGAGTTGTTATAAAAGCCAATTCTTCCATCATGAAAATTGCCATCAATATTAAATATTTCATCACCATCAATGGTAAGAGTAAAATTATCAGGCTTGATATCTAACTGAAACTCATATTCTTTCTTATCTTGCCAACCCCAACCTAATTTACTATCTAGAACGGTATATGTGCCGTCTTCTTTTGTAATTTGGTGTCCACCTGAAAGCAATGGAATTGCCCCTACAACTTCTGCTACCACAATACCCGCTGCTGAATTACCCTGATTTTTCTGCTTCCATGAAACGAGGTAAAAACTATTTGCAGGGTCATCTGGGTCAGCACCGTACTCAGGAACACCAAATACAAAGCCGATCATGTCATCATCATCAGAGGTGGTAACTGTTATGTATCCTTTAAAGCTGTTAAATTCAAAAACATTCTCGGACAGGAATGACGTTGGGGTACCATTTACCAGCTGCTTAACAGTGTCATTATCTTCTTGAATGACCCACTTACCATTCGTATCTTCGGTTCTCCAGGTGCCGAGATCCATGATTTGCCAGTCGACGTCTTCGTCACAAACAAATTCATCAGCTGTACAAAAGCTATCAGGTTCTTCAAGCCGTTCATTACACCCAGCTGGGTAGTAATCAAAACGTTCATCCCAGTGAGTTCGAACAGGATCTTCGAAAATAAGTTCTACAACCGCATAAGCTTCACCGCTACCGCCTACACCAACTTCATAGTCAAATTCAATACGGTCGTCATCCGCAAAAGCATCTTGGAATGTTTGAGTGGCATCGAATGATGGAACAGTATGACTCGTGCTCTGTTCACAGTTTGTTGAGGTAGTAGGAAAACCATCCTCTGTCGGAAACGACTTGTGTACACCGTTAAAGAAGATCTCACCATCCGCTTTTAAACGGAATTGATCATCATAGCTACCCGTTAGAACGGTCGCTTTTGTAACTGCATTACCTTCTACTAGAGAAATGGCGATTTTCTCTTTGTAGATACCACACGAGCCAATTTGGTGAAGATAATTATTTCCCACTTTACCAAGCGTTAGTCTTACACAGTCTTCGCCACACATGGACAAACTTGCGTTTTCGGCCCCTTCCACAATATTAAGTGTTGGCTTCAATAACTTACGGTCAACTATACAACCTGCATAGTCGTTTTTATTTGGTTTTAAACAGGTGGATCTAGTTGTAATGATTTTGGATGGGTCTAGTTCCTGGTATGTCGTAGTATCTGCGCTACAGTCACCAAAGTAAGCGCCAGTACCGTCAAAAGCGTCGGCTACATTATTCCGGCTAATTTGAAACATTGCAGAATCACGACTTAATTTACGTGCAGGATTCTGATTTCTTGCATCCATTAGGGTGCCATACGCCAAAGCAGAATGGTTGGTGTTATCTACGATTTCTTCGCTTGAGTCACCTTCGACTTCTCCAGCTGAATCTAGAAATTGCTGGTTACTGCTTAGTTGACTTCTTATAAATTTACTCTGAGCCTCTTCATCCTGATACGTACCGTCGGGTGCATCAAACCCATTATTGGCATCAACACCACCGGATGAAATGGCTTTGAATAAGTCTTCATTAGTGAGGCTGGTTTTCGCATTTAAGAACTCTGCATTTGCGTTTATACCACTGGTTCCCCCTGTAGAGGATGAAATTGAAGGTACTTGGACACTATTTGACGTGTTGCGCCCTAAATCGGCACCTTGGTTAAAGAAATAACTAAAATCACTATCATCAAATGCAGCTGGGTTAGAGTCGGTTCGATTAGTCACGCACAGGTTTGACGATTCTTCTAAGTACTGACCATTAGGGCACGATAGGTCACCGCTTGGAGAAACACACACACCGTAACGCATTGTAGTACCAGGGCCACATTCTGATTCTTCATTAGGTAAACATTGATTACCTTCTTGGTAATACCCTTCTTTACAAGATGAAGTTGGAATAGTAGATGTAGTTCGCGTACAAGCAGAACCATTCATCTCAAAACCAGTGTCACAATATTTTTCTGTACCAGAGTAGAGAGTACGAGAACAACTAAATGCAGCCGCGTTCAGTTTCCATCTCATATCTGGTGTGGTGTATGACGAGCCACTACTATTACATTCGCCAATCAGTACTGAAGCACTGCTACAAGACATGTTCACGGTTTCGGGTGTGGCATTCGCTGCATCAGCAGGGCATTTTATTTGGTCCGGGTCTTCAACATAATAACAGGCATTCCCTACTCGAGTTGTCCCCTCAAACCTAGTTGTACAACTACCTTCCTCGACACTATCTCTACCTGCTAGTAGAGAACATTGTTCAGGAAACTGTGGAGTATCAAAGGTAAATCCAGTTGGACAAATCACTGTAGCAGCAGTAGTCTCATTTCGAATACACGAATCTCCGGTACGTGAGTAACCAGTAGGACAAGCTTCACGTATTGGCGCGACCTCTTTCTTTATACAGCTCCCGCCTACCAATTCAGTATCGGTCGGACATGTATAATTCAGGGGTATTGGTGTATCCAAACTTAAAGCTGCAAAGCTTGGTGTTGACGCAGTTAGCATTCCAATCAAGATGCCAACATACGCTGCAGACATCAGGTTCGTTAAATACGTAACCATCACCAACAATGATAAGGATTTTTTGAACACGAGGATGGTGACTCCAGATAGAATTTTATAAATGGAGTCTGTCAGTTTTTAACAACGCACATTTCAATTAAGTCGACCTAACTAGAGGGACTTAATTGAAGCGACATTATCATTTGAACAGGGGGAAGTTCACACTAATAGCCTTAGTATTTTCAACCATTCCGATTGCTTTCACCAAATTAGTGATCCGGAAATAAAAAAGCGACGTTAGCACGCCGCTTAAATCCTATTTAGTAGTACCGCACGCAACAATCGTTGTACCGGAAAACGTTGTAAACAAAAGTATTGTCTTTACCGCCTCCTGGCGTCTTACGGCCAAGCCCCCATTTCATCCAAAAGTCACCTATAGGGTGACAGCAAGCACCACTATTTCCATCTACCTCTGGTTTTGGCCAGGCCATGCTTACCTTATACATAGGTTTGGGAATCATTGGGCTATAGACGTTTTCGCACATTGCATCTTCACCGTAAGTGGTCCTTGCTAAACCTCTTCGATGCATAGATGCTAGGGCTCGAGTAACTATTAAGCTACTTGATCTAATTGGGTTGTTATCAGTCGCTACGTTGCCAGTGAATGGGTACATGCTACCTTCACACCCCGCACAGAACCAGTTCTGGTCTGAAGGGTCTGATGTGGCGGCTAAAACCGCACAATCTTTCATACAAACGGCTTGTGCTACTGGGTTAGCAAACGCAGTTGCATCCGCATTAAATACCATAGCCAACATGTCGTCATACCACGTAATGTCAAGCATCGACATGTACATTAAGTCTAGGTCGACGATACCTGGGTCTTTATCACACTCTGGGATCATGAACATGGATAACATTTTGAAAACTGGGTTTGCAAAGTAATTGTAATGGAAGGTAGCCATTGTCGACCTACTTGCACTTTGCCCTCCCCCGGTATCACCCATACTTGTAAGGTCATCTTGTATCATCGCTCCACCGAGCGTTGGGCTACACCAAGGGGTTGTTGTCACTTCAATTATCTGTTCTGGAGCCCAATACCCCACACTGAACCCAGGTTCCGGTACCCCTAATTCATCTTTACAAAAGCACATCGCATCTGTGTTCGCCCCATCAGGTGGCGTAGTAGAGAACCCCATCAAATTGAAAGGCAAAGTACAGCTCCAACAAAACTTGTTGATCAAGTTATTAAAGTACTTTGTATCGGGGCAGGCCGCATCGCTTAGAAATGACCCACCTTCTGCTGCAATAGATGTATTTACTACAGTACCGAACATTGATGTTACTAGCACCAATTGTAGGAAGATACGTTTAGCTTTACTTATGAGTAACATTGTTTAACCACCTAAGAATGCACTAACGTTAATCCACACTAATTCTGCATATGACTTTATCGTTCTTCCTAATGAGGGATTTTCCAGAGCAAAATAAACACCTCCGACAAATGACAAACCCACCGTTAATAAAAATTTCATCATCATTTATCCTTCATTTTTTTCTGTGTCTAATTCAGACGTCAAAGAAACTACGGAACCTTTTGAGATAAACTCTTCGGTATCGGAATTGTCTTTAATTCTATGCTTCATAAGGGCATCTTCCTGAGCTCTAACGCCATACTCTCTAACGATAATTTCACCATTACCCAAATAAATCTGTACGGGTAGTTTGCGAATCTGGAATCTGTTAATCATCCTTTCTTGGAGCATATACACTTGCTGCTTGTATTCTTTGCTCAAATCGCTAATAAACTTGAACCCTTCTTCTTTATCAATACGGGAGGTCATCAAACCAATTTTCCCGTGTCCATTTTTTATTTCCTCATGAACCAGGGCCCGCTGCTGCTCACTCAGACCATCAAAGATATACAGCGTCAGGCTCATACCGGGAAAATGGTCAATTGGATTTACCACTTGGCCTTTTGTTGCCAATAAAGTGCCATCTTTTGCTTTCACGTCCTTGTGGAATTGCACGCGTGGATCAATCTTATAGATCGCATCTTCTTGAGCTGTTGGTATTAGGAAATCAGGGAGATTTTGAATATAGCGATTCATTGCTTTACGTCGCTTCGCATCCCAGTCTACGGCTGCAACTCGCTCTTGAATTTCTTCAATTACATCTCGTTCGATGATGTCATATGTCGTAGATACCGCACCAAGATTTTCTGTCTTCTTACTATCACGTGCTTTCTCTAAGAACCAATCAAGTGAAGCAACACCATTGACTGAAACAGTATGATTGCTCTTACTATTGCGGTAGACCATCGCTGGCACCTGATTAATGCCAAAGACTTTATGAAGGCGGGGATCAATGGACACTTTTGGTGTAGGACTAAACTCTTTGGCAATTCCATACATCGCTGCAGCGGTCTGGTTCACCATCCTGTCTTCAGGTCTCATGCCGCGAAGAATGACTCGTGCATCCACTTCTGAGGCGGCTTTCAGGATGTCTTTTAGCTCCGATACTGGCTGTGAGAACGACACGAAATAATACAACTCTTCATTCTCTTTTAATGGACTGTCAGGGCGAGGCTTCATATCGATAGTGCGGATCTTGTCTTTATCCACCACGTTATAAGTGTTTTGAATGGTCTTCTCTAGAAATGCATGACTATCATCACCAATCCTCTGAGCTGCCGGTATCCAGCGCTTTACGCCCTCAGGAGTATTTTCTACTGTCGAATTTGCATCGTATTGTCTAAGCCAGCCAGGAGCGTCCATCTTTTTTGACTGCTGGATTAGCTTCTTGTTTTGCTCAAACATGTCCATGTCTTCTGCAGTTAATGTCGGCGCAGCAAATGACGAACTAGTGGTAAGGCCCAAGAGAATTCCCGCGCCCAGTTTCTTTCTAAAAAATGACATAAGATTTTCCAACCACCTGACTAGGTATATCCACGGTTCCCCAAAATCTTGAATCAAGAGATCCAGGCAAGGTGCCGAGCGCGAAAAGCTTTCCACTTTGGAGGTGTTCTTCTCGGGATAAAGAGTCGAGGGTAACTTTTAGATAATCAGCGGTGACACTAACATCTGAGTGGTAGTTGTGACGTCCATTGAATACTTCATTGCGATCAACTATGACAGTATCACCCGGAGCGCCTACGGTGATTTTGGTGAAGAGAGTTCCATCTGGGAATAGAACGGTATCTTTGGATTTAAAAGTAACGAGGTCGCCTACCCCAACATTCAGATCCGCTCTATCCATAATGAAGAGTCGCCCTGGTATACAAGGATAATCACTGACTGGAGGTAACAATGTATATCGAGAACTGAAACCTGTTACTGCAGCTGTACAAAAAGCAGCAATTACCAATGGCTTAAATACCCGCTCCTTACGTTTGCTTGTTAGCTTTCCAGTGATTGGAATACCTGACAAAGTATCTGACATCTTCAACACCTTTGAATTAATGGCATTGATTTTGTCACTTAGGCCATAATTACGTGTTGATTAAGTGGCCTTATCTAGACCCAATTTATTTAAACCCTGTCATTTTTTAACCTATCAGATCAGTTTTTAAAAAAAATACTTGCGGAACGTTTTCACTATGGGATATTACAAACATCAGCCCGGCGACGCGGGCTAACAAATTCAAAGTTTTGCGACTCCTCCACAGTGTTGCAAATCGGGGATTGGTTGTCCCCACCGATTGTGTCCTCCGACATAATCATGAGGGTGGTTCCCTCCGAAAAAGCTGGGCTTATTGCCCGGCTTTTTTCGTTTCTGACATATAAAAAAGGCACCATCACAACTTAAGATGGTGCCCTATTTATTTAGGTTTGTTTATTCTGGCGTAATGACCAATGTGGCTTCAGATTTGTCCCCACTATCATCGTAACCTACAACTCTAAAGTGAATTGACTTGCCAGGTCGACCAGTTACAGAGACGTTATCTGCATGTACGTGTACCAACTCACCATCAACGAACCAATTATGAGTTGCCATGTCACCATCAGGGTCAACACATCCGGATTCTACGGCAATAGTACTACTGTACTGTTTGTATGTGATGTTACACGACGGTGGCTTGTTAGGTGCTACCTGTACATCGAGCAATTGCTCCTGAACAATACCAAATTCTGAAGTCACTTTAACTTTGATCTGGTGCTTCCCTTCCGTCATACCCTCAATGTAGGCCCTTGTCGATGTTTGTTCATCAAGAAGAGTATCATCTAGGTACCACTCGTAAGTAGCTACTCGGTCATCCGGGTGCCCTAGTTCAACACGAGCTCGAATTGATGCATCTAGTGGATCACGCATGAATTCAGTGCTGTAGTTGGCCGTCAACTCAATCTGAGTTTCAGGCGGCTCTAGTACTTCCATGATTTCAGTAATTTCTTTCGAGTTACCGCGGTCGTCTGAGATAGCAACTGTTAACTGATGCAAGCCAGGTTTTGTTGCAGAGAAGTACAGCCGTTCATTTGATTGACGCTCAACTTCCATACCATCGAACATCAAATAGTTGTACGTAAACTCAACATTAACTGGTTGGCTCTCTAATTTACGTGCAATCGCAGTAGCGGTTACCGGCGCATATCGAGTTCGATAGTTAACATCGAAACGATAATCAGGGAACTTATATTTCCAAGTATTGATAGTAAGTTCTTTTGTAGCGTAGGTATCTTCCCTCAACTGCTTCACGTATGAGTGGAAAGTAATGTCTGTATGACCAAGTTCACCATCCGCCTCCGTTGGTGTATACGTTAACTCGGTGCCATCTACAGTCGTTCCATCTGGCAGAACCCATTCATTAACAACTTCTGATTTGAGCTGACTTGTGGCCAGTCGAACAATAGCATTCAATGTAACAGGCTTACCTACTTCAATAATACGAGGCTTCTGGATAGAAATACGAACCGGTTTAGGTTTCTTCACTGATACTTGACGGCGATACATGTCATAGCGTTTTTCTTCTGCTAATTCATTATTGAAGTAAGACATGCGACTCCAAATTTTCATTCGATCGCCAGTACCAATAATATCTAACGTATTTCCACCCTCGAACCAGTTATCACCGTCGTACGACCATTCAATCTGACCTCTGAGCTCACTGGCTAACTCTCCATTATCGTATAGAGTCACTGTACCCTTTTCGCCTTCATACAATGCTATTGGACCTTCAGATTTCAGGTCTGGAACTTCATAGCCCAGTATTTCAAGCGTATCGGTTCGTCTAACTTCACCTGAGAGTTTGTTTTTCACAGTTGCACGCACAAAGTAGTGAGCAGCATTTTCAATAAGCTGACGTAAACGCGGTGAACCTTGATACTCTTCAATGACCTTCCAATCATCTGTCCCGTTCACAGACATTTCCCAAGTAATATCACCCATAGCTTCGCGGTCTTCACGCTCTTCTGGTTGATAAGTTACTGATGCAGTGAAAGGAACTGGCGCGGCAATACGGTAAGTTTTAATTTCACCATCTATCGGGCCACCTTTCAGTACACGGTAGAATGCCGAGTTTGAAAGAACAGTACGAGAGTATCCTTCTACTGGTGATTGTAACTCTGCAACACCAACAAATCGGTATGAACCATAACCTACATCACTTACGTCAAGATCGAAGGTGACTGATTGGCCATTAAAGTCCTTAACATCAGTGATCTTGTCGTAAAATGTCTGGCGTGTTTCTCTGTCACGACGTTCAGTCGCAAGGTATACCTTCCAATCACCCATTGTTTGCTTATCATAAACAAAATCGCGACTGTCACTGTCGTAGACACCCAATTTCATCGTTACAGTGGGATTCACTGTATCCAAAGTTCTTAGGTCATCAGTCGACAGACGACTACGGATTCGTCTAGATGGTACATAAACAGTTTCTAGGTTAGCTTTAGTACTCTTAGATGAATCCAAAGAGTATTTCGCGTTGACGTTGAATTGCTTTCTCGCCCACAGTTGGCCTGTCGATACCTCAAGCGTATCGTATGCTGAACCACTTGTTGTGCGTCCGTTACGTTGTTTAGATAGAGTGGTAATTTCTTCCGTTCCATCGTTCACGACTAGCTCAAGATCAGCATTCACACCTTTCGCAATTGCAGTCGTAAACCGGCTACCATTAAGTTCTACAGGGAACAAGTTCTCACTGATAACTTTGTCTTGTTTGATTGATAGTGACGGTGGTTCTACTTCACTGACATTAATGACTGTGCTTTTTTCTGCCGCAAGAGTGTGATTACCATTGTCATCGTACATCCAAACTCTATAACCAACTTCATTCACCATTTCATCAGATGACATGGTAAAACTACCAGTTAATGAGTGAGTGCCGCGGATGTATGAACCATCAGTTCCAGGTGGCAGGTTCGTCCACTCTAACCAACAACGTACAGATTCACCGTATCGGAATTCACGCTCATGCAACTCGGCTTCTGAGCTATACAATGCACATGAATTCCCCTTGGTCTGGTCTACGTCAAGGTCCAGTCTTTGAACCTTTTTATAGTAATCCAGATCAGAGCCATCCAGCGAGTAATCCATTGGCATATAGTTAACAATGAAAGCTTTAGTGTAGTAGTTTCCGGCAGTATCTTTTACCGTAATCTCGAATGGATACTCTTTACTTGGAGTAAGATTCAAAGACGCCGCTTGCGGGTATTTGATGTACTTACTATTACCCAAGAGGTCTAGGGTAACCCCGTTCACTTTTGCTGAAATGATTTCAGCACCACCGTCGAACGTATCAAGGGCGATAATGACCATGTTTTCAAAGAAGTATACATCGCCTTCATTGATAAAATTCTGCCCTTTATACATCAACTGCACTGTAGGAGGATTACGGTCAAGAGTAACTGATGGATATTCCTTAGTTGTCTTGTTGTCGTACTCATCAGTCAACGTTACAACAGGTAGGAATTGACCGTCGGCTACCGAATGCAAGTCATACGTGAATATATATTTACCATCACGCACTTCTGGTGCACCAATCGCAGATAGGACGAAGTTTTCTTGCGGCTGAGAAACCATTTCCTGCGTTTCAACCACATTTTGACCATCAATAGTAAAGACCGGAATTGATGCTTCAAAATCAGGGTCCGGAGTCAACTCAAGTTTTGCAGATGGTACCCACCAACTACCAGGTAAGCCGAAGTGGGGGGTATCAACAATCAACTTGGCTTGTTCGTTCTCAACAACAATACTTACGCCATCTACTTCGTGTTTTTCAATTGTTGCACTGCTTTTCGAACGAGCTTGAATATATAGGCCTTCCGCTTGAGGGCTACGATAGTCCCATTTAATGACGTAATCTTCTGGGACCACCTTGTTCTGAGAGTCAAAATATCCGTTGAATGAGTCCAAGGTTAAGCCGTATTTAATTTGGCCTGTCTCCTGCCCTTCTACACCGATGCTACGGGTGCCAGCATTAATATCACAAGCAGTCTCACCAACTTCAATAACACATGAACCCAATCCGTTGATACTTGCCACCTGTCGGTAATCCCTTGCATCAGCGGAAACTTGAATTGTTGAAATTCCAGAAGATTGATTATAGTTAGTTACATTAAGACCGGTAAAGGCACCATGACTTAACGTTGTTTTTACCCCAGTGAACTCAGGGGCGATCGGCGCAATCGCGTTAACGTTTATTGCATCAGATATAATTTCTACTTTGTCTAGATTGGAACCTGAGAAGTACGAGATTGAGTAACCGAAGTTGTTCGCTCCTTCCTTCAACAGATAACCATCTACGGCCATCCCTGCAGCTGTTATCCCCGATGGTAAATCAGTCCATTCAAACAAACAGACTAAACTATCTCCGTGGTCAGCTTTCGCCACACTAGGATCTCCCGTCAGTAGACAACCAGAACCGTCAGCTTTTTCAGCCACCATTTGGAAAGGGTTCACGTATGCTTGCTTGTCCCCTTGTACGGGTATAGATACTTTAGGTGAAACCGTCTCTATCGAACCTGTAACAAGAATCGATTTAGACACGGCGTGACTGGCCCACAAAGCTAAGGGTATTGCTACCACTATGGTTTTTAAGTTTGTGGATTTCATGTAAGCACCAGTTTAAGAGCTAATAGTCAACAGTACTTTACAGAGTTCAACCATATTGTATGGTGAATAAAACCTACTATGTAAGGGCAATTAATCGATATGAAATGGTGTTTTTCAGGCAAGTAGAAATAGCCACCTTGTGGACTACTAGGTGGCTTGAGGTATTTACAATTGATATTTAAACGGATGTTACATGGTAACTGCCATTTTTTTCGCGTTGTGATTAGCAGATTTTTTAAGCTGTACACCCGATTTAAGTACACATACCTTACGGGCAGAAATATCACATGCTTCACCTGTTTTTGGGTTCCTGCCAGGTCGAGCTGTTTTATCTAGGATTTTAAACTGACCAAAGCCGTGTAAACAGACCTCATTCCCGACATTCAGTTCTTCACTAATATGCTGAAAGATACCAGTGACCAATGACTCTGCTTCTCGAGACGCTACAGGTAAAACTTCTTGAATACTCTTTCCTAGATCGCGTTTAGTTACCGTCATTTCCCTACCTTTTTCAAAGTATTTAATCAATTTCAGTTACATTAATGCACATGGCCGGCCTTATGATCCTCAACACGCTGGCAATCTAAGCAATTATGGGCTGTCAAAATACCAATTAAGCGATCATACTCAATTTCAATACCACAGGTGTCACAAAAACCAAATTCCTTGAGATTATGTGTTAATCGTCCTAATACTTTGCGTAAATTAAGCAGTTGTTTTTCCTGACGGAATCGTATTGCTTGTTCATTATTACGTGATGTTTCCAAAGTCGCTCGGTCAGTAATATCTGGCATGTTCATGCCTATCGTTAGAGTCTGGGACTCTTCCGATTCAAGCCTTTTTTCAATATCTGCTATCCCGTGAGTTACCTTTTCACGAATGGATCTGATTTGTTGTTTTGATAAGAATTCGTGTTCCTGCATTCTTTAAAACCTTACAATTTAGCCAAAAATAAACTGGCAAATTCACTGCTGTTTGCCAGGTTTCGAACCATTGGCGGATAAATGCACCCGTCATGACTTTTCGCTTTCTTAGCAACTTTTGGCAGTTCATCCCTGCACCATTTGCCTATTAAAACGTATTCTGTTCCTAAGTCTCCCAAATGAATTTCCCATGTAGGGTCGTAGTAATCACCATTTACGCAGATGATCGAGTGCTCTACTGGAAGCACACGACTTGCAAAAGCGAGAACATATTCCGTACCAGGAAATAAATCATTCATCACTATTGACCAGCAATTATCAAAGCATCGGTTAGGTCTACATAAACCTGACTCTTTTATTCTTTGCTTGAATTCTGCTGGTAGTGGAGAAACAAGGATTTTTGTCGTCATATCAGGGTTTATTCCCCTTGCTACAACGTTATCAAACATTTTATTTTCCAAGCTCCCACCCTATTAATCAGGACATGAGCCAATTAAAACGCAAACATTTGAAAGCGCAAGCCATAATTTCTAATTTTGTGACGATTTATTTTGGTGGCAATACTCTTTGTAAGGCTTGTTACGATAATGAGGACGCTCAAACCCTCTCATTGACCGTTCTGCTCGGTTAGCCGCCAATTGTCTTTGCGGAGTATTCACTTGTAGTTCATAGATTTGGGAAACATGTACAGTAAATTCGTCATCGGTATAACCCCATCCAAACGCACAATACTTCGTTTCATCCATCTCTTGGTAAGCTTTTAAGCGATCTCTGACCGTCTTACCTATCATTAAGTTATCGATGGCTTTGGAGTACCTTTCCATCTCATGGCGTATAATCGGGTAACCTGAATAGCGAGAATCTAAATACTCTTGAATGTCATCTCGTACACCGTTTTGGTCAACATCCTGCCCCAGGATCTCAGTTTCTGCTGCTGTAAGCTTTTTTACTTCATTGGGTACCATGTTGTGAGCAGAAACACTTACAGAGTTAACCAAACTAATCGTGATTAATACCCCGAAATAAAACTGATTACGCAACGTTTTCATACCTTCTCCCATACAGGTTTAACGTTCACCACCATCATATTTTTAAAAGAATGACCCACAGGCTGCGGGTCAATGTGGTTACTTACTGAGTTTTTAGCATATTGATAAATTCATGCATTTGTGGGGGTTTCATGTACCCTGCGACCTTCGCTTTACCATTCTGTAAATACACAATACCCGGTGTACCAGCAATGCCGAATTCCTTCATAAAATCACCATTTTTCTCTATTCGCTCACGAGTCATCATGGTTGCAGGCTTGGAATTTGGTCGGCCGCGTTGTGATCGAATATGCTCATGCTCTTGTAAAGCCTGATAAGGGTTTGCTGAGCTAGTGATGTATTCAATAACATCAGGGCTTTGAGCAGATAAAAATGATACTGGTACCCAACGCACCTCCAAGCCATTTTGGATTTCTGGCTCGATGTCGTTGAATAGTTTTGAACACCATCCACAGAACGGTTCTATGAACACATACATGATACCCTTGCTATCACCCTTTGGATGTGTCGAGAAATACCACGCTTCATCCTCAAACTTATCAAAAACTTTGTTGTAGTCTGGGATTGGTTTTTTGGCATCCAAGTATTTAGAAGTGATATTGATGCCGTTCTCATCTATTAATGGACCAGCAACAACGTAGTTGTCTTTCGTTGCCCAATATAGGTGGTAATCACCCTGTGTTTTTACCAGCCAGCCAGTGAATGAATCATGTTTAAAGATATCGATAACTTCAATCGCACCTTGATCAATCAGATTTTTCAACTGAGGTGGTGCTGCTTGCAGTGAGCTTTTAGTAACAGCTGGTTGTTCAGTATTTGAGTTTATGGCGGCCATGCTCTGCGCAGAGAAACCACCTAATAGTGAGCCTGCGACTAGAAGTGTTGATAATTTTCGGCTACTTACCATTTTTTAAGACCTCATTCCATACGGAGTTCGTAAACACCACCAGCTTTCACCTTAAGCAGTATTTTGTTGATTTGATTTTGGCTTTGTTGGTTAAACGATTTCTTGAAATCATTGAAACGTTCGCAGAATTCAGTCGGGATCTCTAACGGTTTGATTTCACCTGAACTGGTTTTGTATGAGAGCATCGTTAACATCATGCCAAAGTTAGAATTTGAAGTAATTATTGCCTCGGTCCAATTAGGAACGTTACGTAGTTGAATTAGCTCAGTAGCCAGAACCAATAACGGTTCTACTTTTGTTTTTGACTGTTCCTGAATAATCATTGGGCTTCCTTCTTGAACCGGCATCGCATATTCAAAGTTTGAGTTGTATTTATACGCACCTTCAAGCGCTCTCACTTCGATTTTACCCCCCTATTTAGGTGCACTTATTTAACGCTTAAATTTTGTCCAAATCTAAAAATGAGTTGTTCAAGAAAAGTAATAGTGGGTTTTATAAGGGCAGTGGCGATTTTCGTGCAGTAGATAGACCTACATAATAAACAGGGAAAATTCAGACCATTGTTAAAATAAATGAGTTTGAATTTGAGGGTTACCACGTGAAGAGATTTTTAACATTGTGGCCACTAATACCAATAACAGTATTAAGTGCCACTGCGCATGCTGAAGTTTTGTCTGTATCATTTACTGATACAAACAATTCCGCTTTAGAATTGTCTATGGCAAATAAGTACTTCAACCCAAAGTCTAATATTGTTTTTGCTGTATCTGGAGGCTTGGATCGTAAACTGTCTCTGCGAATTGTCACAAGCTCTGGACTCACGCTTAGCTCGATCGACAGTGACGTCATAGGGATAAATGATCGCATCACTGCCAATGGCAAAGATTATTACGGTAAAAAGCTGACTTTGGGCGTACCGGCTGATGATAACTACACCGTCATTGCTGAAATAAAAAACCTCTCCGGTGAAATTGTACAGACTGACTCTTATCCTTTTGTTATCGATACTCAAGCACCGACTCTCGGTGACCCACAAGCAAAGAGTTATGGTGGTTTAGACGGCATTGATATGCCACCAGACACTTGGTACACAGGGTATTACGATGAGAATAAGTATTACGTGTCTGATATTTTGGACGAAAATTCAGGTATTGCTAAAGTAAATGCTATTACCCGCATTGGCGAAGATGTGTATAAACACGCGGCAGCTAACTTTGACCCTCAAGCTATGCAAGCTCATATAGGAACAGGACGATCTTGGTTTCCTAGCGGTGATAATGGAGAGACGTTATACAGCTTACAATTTGAAGTAATAGACAACGCCGGTAACATTGGGTATTCAAAGGCTCAGAATCTTTTCTATGACACAGTGGGTGGTAATGCCGAGCTATACGCAATCCATGATCCCAACTCGACTAATATTATGGGTGGACAAAGTGGTTATATCCCTTATGAGTCAGGCATGCTTGTATACGAAAACCCTATCTCCTTCATGTACCGAATCCCAAAATCGAATTACTCAAACGTAGTTCGTGGAGGTATGTATCCGGCTGGCCATTCAAAATTGTATGAAGATGTTGACGATAACTATGTTTACGTTGTTTTTACAAGACCTTATGGGTTAACAAACAATAACTACGTCCGGTTTACCGACCGCCGATCATGGGTCGTTCAAGGGATAAGTTACAATTTAAAACTAGATGAATCTGCACCAAAACAACCGGTAAGAAAAAGCATCTTGTATCAATACAGTGATATTGGTTGGAGCAGCTGGAGCAGACAGGTTTACTCAGATGAACTTCCAGTGTCTGTGACCGCGTCGAAAGTTGCTGTTGAAGCTCGGCCCTATGACCAGATTTACACACATATGGGGAACTGTACGGTGCCAGCAGGTGAAACTGAATGTGTCATCACCTATGACCCACCGAAACTATTAGATACAGGTACTTATGGTAACCTTCACACGGGCTCAACAATCAAAAATTTAGACGGTAGCTTATACAGTCAACCAGCCTGGGCAAACGTCCACTGGAATGACACGCATCACCCTAAAATTACCAGTACGGAATGGGATAAAGAGTCGAAAATCGTCACAGTATATGCGACACAGCCAAATCGTGGATACTATTTCGATAACATACGAATCACTGACGCATACTTGGAGTCAAACGGACAAAAACTGTCTGCAAAGAACACTCTCTGGGAAGAGAACTCCGAAAATTATAAATTTAAATTTGACTTGAGCGCACTAGGAGAGGGTTCGTATAACGTTGAAGCCGTTGTGATGGAAAAGCATAGAAATTATGCTCGCCAAGATGTTGCCTCTTTCGTAAATGACACCACCCCTCCATCAGTTTCCATACTTTATAATGGCGCGGCAATTGGGAACATGATTCAGGGGATTAATGGGTTGACCGTAGAAGCCACGGACAACAACGCGATGACCATTATCGATGCCAATCTATCAGGTGGCCCAGCGGAAGACCTGGTGTACCTGGCTATTACCAATCTTGACAAGAACAAGTGGAAACTTGAGCAGCCGCGCATCTTTCCTGCTCTCCAGGAAAACGAGCGTTATATATTAAAGGTAAGAGTTAAGGACGAATTCAATAATATCGGGGTTGGCTCCGTATCGTTTCAATATACCCCAGAGAACTGGGTCAAACTCGAAAACCTAACAACATTACCAGTCAATCAAAACCTACTGACTAGAAAGGATGTACCAGTAGCCAGAATCACATCATCAGAGTTACGTACGGACTCTGGCAACTTAGCGACAGGGGTTCAGAAAGCACTTGTGACACTCAGGTCTGATGCCCCTTATAGCATCATGATCGAAGGTGTAGAAATATCTCCAGGTCAAACGATGAATCTTGATTTAGATTTAGGCTCGCTTGGTGGTTCTCTCAATGTTCCTATCTATCCCGCAGATACTGAAGAAGGTTTAGCATCATTTATGCTTGAGGTACCCGAGTTAACGAGTAAATATGACTGAGTTCCTATCCAGGTATTATGAGTAACAGCCGTAATTACACGGGTGTTAAAATAAAAAGGGCTGCAATGCGCAGCCCTTTTTACACCTATGATCTTTAACGTTGGCACCTATTTCATTTCAAACTCGTACTCACCTTCACTGTTCACCGTAAAGCAATAGGATTCTACACGTTCATCTATAACGTTGAGCTTATCGCAACAAGCACGAACGCGGTTGCTCATTTCAGGGGTGACCAATAACGGACATTTAGTGCCATCAACCAATACATATGCGCTGCTCAACATCATGCCACATACCAGCTGCCCATTAACGAAAAGGTCGCTCCAGTCAAGATAACAGTCCTTAATAAGCTCATTAGCAATGTCAGTCAGTGTATTTGCTAAATCATGTATTCTTTTCTGCAGTTCCGTTGACATTAATGCACGGCCCCCCCACCTGCCGGCACATGCTCCACGTTGCCCATGTAATTGACACACAAGCAAGTGATAACTGCAACAGTACCGTTAACTGGGCTTTCTTCTGTCGCTTCTCTTGGCATTAGCACACTCAGGAAATCTCCCTTCAACTTTGTCATGTCTGTGTGCTTTAAAGGATCAGTACTCTCTGAGAACATACTGACAATTACTCCAGTGTTCTCTAATCGGATGTAGTTGATGATGTGTTTAGCTTCCGACATCCACTGCTTAAGTAGCGGTGATTCACGCTCTATTCTGTTAGCATCTTCTGAGTTCTGTCCGAACGACGCGTTACCATCAAAAGTGAACTTAATAAATTCAGAAATTAACTTGTTGCCCTGCTCTGCGTCAATTTCGTATTTATGAAAAAAAACCCGCATCCGTTGTAAAGTCTCTGCCGCTTGTTTGGCCAGTTCTAGATCCGCATCATTCAAATTTGCTTGGTAGGTCATTCCGTCCCTTTTCTACTCTGTTCTTGTTACCTTGTATGACCTGAACCGTAAGGAGCACGAATGCTCTGTAAAGTCTGTATATTTATCATACAAGGCATTTAATGTGCTGATTAGTGTGCTTAAAAACAGAATATCCTCAAGTGATTTTTGATAAAATACTACGTTTACAATTTCAAGCGTTTAAATAGAAACCAAGAAGAAGTCACTGAATGCCAAACAAAATTTCATCATTTTACATTGATACTCTATTCACACTTATTTCAACATCAGGGCTATTTATCGCGTTCATTGTAACCCTATACCTACTCCAGAGATTAACCTGTGGGGTAGCGGCAAAACAGTTCGGTGGAAGAAGCATATACATCAGTGCGATAGTGGGTACCCCAGTCCATGAGATTAGCCATGCGTTACTCTGCTTTCCTTTTTTCCACAAGATCAGCGAAGTTGCATTGTTCAAGCCCGATGGTTCAGGAACATTAGGTTACGTGATCCACTCTTATAACCCGACGAACATCTGGCAGCAAATAGGCAACTTCTTTATTGGGGTAGCTCCATTATTAGGCGGTACTGCAGCAATATACCTTTTCACATACTGGTTTCTGCCATACGGAGAGAATGTCATAAGCGTTATAGACTCCCTGAGTGCGCAATTTCGACACACTTCAGGGTTTACCACGTTTCTCTCAGCGCTCTATGAAGCGGTAATACAACTCGTTTCTGTGCTTTGGGTCATTGCTCAACATAGCCCAGGTAAATTTGCTCTTTGGACCTACCTTACTGCAGCAATTGCGTTGCATATGTCGCCTTCCCCGGCAGACTTAAAGGGATCGTTCAAAGGTGGGGTAATACTAGTCCTTGTCATCGGATGCATTCGTTTCCTATCAGATGACGCGTGGGAATCCTTACTCGAGCACCTAGCATCTGGACTTCTATCTTTATCGATCACCTACTCAATCTGTATCGTACTCGCAGGCAGTTTAGCGCTGGTGATATTCGCATTGTCACTGATTTGTTTAAGAAGAAGCAGATCGTAACGAAGGGCCAGTTACTATCTACTTGGGGCAGCATTATTAGTTATTGCTGCCATACTTCTAACCCTGCAAACTAGTAATACTTGGGTACTGTAATTCACAGTCTAATATTTTCTAAATTAAAGT
The DNA here is from genome assembly GCF_033340395.1 of Vibrio sp. 1159. Taxonomy (NCBI): domain Bacteria; kingdom Pseudomonadati; phylum Pseudomonadota; class Gammaproteobacteria; order Vibrionales; family Vibrionaceae; genus Vibrio; species Vibrio sp. 1159. Next base: position 21,194 of record NZ_JAWOWL010000043.1, read on the forward strand.
GATCCAGCTCCAACCTACCCAGTATTTCAACTACCGATATCTCTTCCCCGTCGTCATAGCGACGTTTGTAATCTAAGTAAAAAATATCTTTCGGTGGACACATCGAGTACAACCGATCTTTTTCATCTTCGCCTAACGCATGGATAAACACATAGTGATCTACTGCATCAATATAGGCCTTTAAGAAAGGGGTTTGAGAGCTAATCTTAAAGAACTTCAAGCGATGGCCTGTACCGCCACCAGCCACTACGAATCCTGGGACAAAGAACGAAGCACCATTGCTATTGTATTTTTTTACTGCAGCAGTAAACCCATTAGCAATCTTCTTAGAGCGATATTGCGTTTCTTTCTGTTTCCCATACCCCATCTCTTCGGCGGTGAAAACGTGTTGAGTTTTCGGGACCCAAATTGGAGAACGATCGTTATCATCTACAAAGAATTCCGGTACGTTAGTACCGAATAGTAGTCGTGCGGAACTGCGCCATAATTCGGCATCAAACTCGACCTCAATATGCGGGGTGTTTTGTACTCTCTCTTGCTCTATCCATTTTAAGAACATCTCTTCACGACGACCGTTATAGATTGCGGCTATAGCGTTGTGTGATGCAATCCATTTAGTTGCAAACTCTACTGCTTCATCGTGATCAGCAAAGGATTTCGGCTTATAGTCATTCGATTCCAATATACGTGCATGGACCTGCCAACGATGATATGGATTGCCTGACTTGCTATCTATACCAACAATTGGCGCTATGCATTCTAAAGTATAAAACTTCTTAAATAGTCGAGCTGGACGGTAATTGTTATCAAGGTAATAGTCATTTCGTTTTGATATTGCTTCACCTATATTCGCAGCATAGGGCTGATACTCTTCACCATTTGTTTTGAATTTCAATTGAAACCCTTCCCCTTTTGGAAGTTTGGCAATGTTTCTAAAATCAGATGTTGCTTGCATGTACTTATACCCAGATTTTTATATACTCTTTTCCAGAAGATTTAATCAAATGATAGTTCTGGCAAATCAATTTCATCACCAACAACGCTTTGTACATAGGCGCGCATCGATGCAATTAATAACGTTTTTCCATTTTGCTTGTATTCACCACCCTGCAGTGATGCAGAGCATAGCCTAGAGGTTGAACTTGGTGACATAAGGCTAATATCGTTTTCTTCTAAGATCGGGCCAGCTAAGTGCCAATTACTTGATGGATTATAGCCACGTCCAATTTTAGTCGTTTGGCCTTTCGGTGCGTCATCCCAAACCCAGAAACCTGCTTCCGACCCTGTTCCAAACCCCATAGGATCATGTCTAATTGGTAGGTTTTGACATTTCGCAACCGCCCAGTCAAGTGCGGAGCCTTCTAACGTTGAAATATTTACGCGAGCCATGAATACATACCTTAAAAATTGGATAGCGATCACCGCTATCACTTCGATTTAATTCAGGTTATCCCATGTTCAGATTCGCGCAAACCTTACATTTTTCCGCCTCTAACCAATGTAGATTTCTTCTATTAGGATTTAGCTTTTTGTACGCCACCGAATAATAACACTAAGCAATTGACGCAATGTCACCATCCCCATTTTCACAATAAAAGTTATAACTAACATTGTTGAAAGTGAAAACATAAAACGTTGCATAACGCCTAATCCCTGCACCCAATTCATTACGTCAGCCAACATTCTTAGCATTCTCTTTGTCTTTCAACTGCAGAATAAATGCAGCCCAAGGTAACCCAACCATGAGTGCAAGTAGGTATGAAGGTACAACGTCAATAAAAAACGGAGCAACCACTGCTAGACCAAATGACACACTTGCTAAAAAACTGATTGTCTTTTTCATAGATCACCCATTTTCGTTTTCTAATTCTTCCAGACATACGTGCACCCGCTTATCGTATTCATGTTGGAAATTCTAATAGCCTGTTCATCAATAAGCCTGAAGTTCAATCGCTTCACTCTCTATGTAGTAGCCATACATTCAGCATTTAGCTTCTCTGGGTGACACCCTGACAACTATTTAAAATACATTATCACCGTCATTGTTTTTGAAAACAACTAGCTTTGAAAATGTAGTAGAGATCTACTACTTGCGGGTCTGGTATTCGATGTTTGTATAGAAGGGTAACTTTCAGTACAGCAGAATATTAAGGGCGATAAAACATGTCAGACGTTCAAACCATTACTTACGAATCGGGACAAATGGGGCTGTTTTTTGGTACAAATCAAGAACTAGAAACATTCACGGAGAAGCATAACAATACGAAAAAGCGCGACCTTATAATGGCGGCTGCGCGTGATTTTCTTATATCAAACGCTCTTAATGTACCATCGACAGATGCACAGCGATTTAAAGCCAATGTGACGGCTATCCGTGTCCTGAAAGCACTACGTAAACGTAACAGTTGCGCCACTCGCCAAGAACAAGAAAAACTAGCCAAATATGTTGGTTGGGGTGCTTTAAGCTCAATATTTGACGAAAAGAACACTAAGACCGAAGCAAAGCGCAAGCAGCTAAAAGGTATACTGACAGAAAGCGAGTACTATAGTGCGCGTACATCTACCCTTTCGGCATTTTACACACCAATCTATTTGTCGCGTGGTATCTTCACCATGCTTAGCAATGCGGGTTTTAATGCTGGTGGCCGAATCTGCGACCCTGCAGCGGGTATGGGTGGCCTTATAGCTCCAATGCCTACAGAGATGTATGAAAACTCGAAAGTGACGCTCTGTGAGCTTGATAGCGTGACTGCCGAGGCACTAGAGCACCTTTACCCTAATGCAACCGTTTATGGTAATCGAGGCTTTGAAGAGCTAAACATCAAAGCAAATCAAGATCTAGTGATCCAGAATCCCCCATTCGGGAGTGCGAAAGTGATCGACAAGCTTGACTCTCAACTTAACGGATTGACTCTTCATAACTATTTCATAGCTAAAGGTACTAAAGTCCTACGTATGGGCGGCTTAATGGTCGCTATCGTCTCAACGTCTTTCCTAGACTCAAAGAGTACTAAAGCCCGTGAAATCGTCGCTAACCTTGCTGAACTCCGTGGAGCTGTCCGACTGCCTAAAAGTGTGTTCCAAGAGCACAGCGGCGCTAACGCTTCGGTTGACGTCCTATTGCTTCAACGTTCCAACTCTGCATCTGCGACCACTGCTGACTGGGTTCATGCTTTCGAACAAACCTTACCTACCGGCGAATCCTACTACTTGAATAACCATTTTGTTGCTAATCCAGATGCAATTCTTGGTGTCATGGAAGCACAGCCAGGGATCCAAGGTAAACAGATCCAATGCGTATCAGATTCAAAAGATATTGTTGGTGATATTCAGAGAGCATTCGCCGCGCATTTCCCTAAAGATATTTATTTTGAAGCGGCCCCAGTTACCGAAAGTGACGACGATGCATTCTTAACGCCTATGGCTGGCCTAGTGTCAGACAATGCTTATATCGATTTTGGCGGCTTTGCCCTGACCGAAGATGATAAAATTGCGATTCGAACGCAGGACGATGAGCACGGAAACATGACGTTTGAAATCTGCCAAGACGTAACAGGTAAACGTGCAGCTCGTATCGCGTCTATGATCGCAGTTAAGCAGTCTATGGCTAAACTCCTTGAACTTGAGCGCACGGACGGCCACGAACTGGCGATTGAAGTTGCACGACAGGAGCTTAATGAATTTTACGACGCTTTTGTCCGTCAACATGGTTACATCCAAGAGAGTGCCAATCGTCGAGCATTCGGCAAAGATCCCTTCTACGCGAACCTTGCTAGTCTTGAGTCAAACTTCAACCGTGGCGTAACACGTGAGCAAGCCAAGCGCTTGAATGTACCAACAGAAAAGCCTCGCGCAGAAAAAGCCGAGATTTTCAGCCGTCGCATCATCAAACCTTGGGTCGCGCCGACTTCTGCCGACAACAGCACAGACGCATTGTGGGTGTGTTGGAATGACAGCCACACTATTGAAATTCCTCGTATTGCTGCTCTTTGTGGTCAGTCAATCGAACAGACAAAGCGTGAGCTTGTAGGTAACCTGATCTTTCTTGACCCAAAAACGGGCAAATATGAATTTTCCGAAACCTATTTATCAGGGGACGTAAAGGCTAAATACCAGACTGTTAGCGCATTGGTAAAAGGCAATTCTGAATTACTTCCTAACTATAACGCACTAAAAGCTATCCAACCTGCCGATGTGCCAGCGGTAGACATAAACGTTGAGCTTAACGCGGGTTGGTTACCTGTTCACATTGTAAGTGAATTCATCAGTCAATTATTAAACTGTAGTGTTGATGCTGAACACGTGTTAGGTCAGTGGTTCGTGAAAGCTACAGGTGTACCTAACGTTATAAATACTCAACAATTTGGCATTGATGACTACCCAGCGACAAAAATCATTTCTCGTATGATGGCAGGCCGCGACTTAATTGTGCGTCGTACAGATGAGCATGGCACAACACGGATTGACCGTGAGGCAACCGTGCAGGTTGAAGCTGTAGCAACTGAGATCACAACTCGTTTCGAGGATTGGATTTGGGCCTGCGACAAGCGCCGTTCAGAGCTTGAAAGCTTGTATAACGAGAATTTCAACCGCTACGTAAAACCAAAGTACAGCGGTGAAATGCTTGTGTTCCCGAACATGAACAACAGTATTTCTCTACGTGCTCACCAGAAAACATGTGTCAGACGCGCCCTAGCACAGGGATCGTTAATGGTCGATATGGCCGTTGGGTCCGGAAAAACGTATACACTAGCCGCCATTTGTAACACTTGGCACCGTTTAGGGCTTAAAGAGCGTACCGCCGTAGTCCTACCCAACCATTTAGTTGAAGCCATAGCCGTCGAATGGTTAACGCTGTACCCAACAGAAAAGCTCCTTGTTCTGTCACCAGAAGATATGAGCGCCCAAAAACGCCGCGAGACCCTAAACCGCATCAAGACAGGCGCAAAGATCGTGCTGATTCCTGAAACCACCTTTAAAGCAATTGCCCTGCCAAAAGAGGCAGAAGCGAATATTATTCAGGATGAGATATGGGAGACTCGCCGCGCTATTGAAGTCCTAAGTGCTCGTTTCAGTGTTAAAAAGTTAGAAACAAAACTAAAAAACCTTGAGTTCAAGCTTGAAGCACTGACCAAGCGAGAAGCAAAAGACGAAAATTTAAACTTCGCGGAACTCGGATTTGACAGTTTAGTCCTTGACGAGGCTCACAGCGTAAAAAACCTAAACTTTCAAACGGTTGCATTAACAAATGTTCGTGGAATTGGTAACCCTGACGGTAGCCAGCGCGCTTGGGACATGTTTTGCAAGGTTAGATACCTAAATGAAAACAACGATCATGCAGGGGTAGTATTCAGTACTGGCACTCCGATAAGCAATAGTATTATTGAACTTTGGTCGATTCAGAAATATCTTGCCTATGACGAACTGAAACAGGCTAACTTACATTGGTTAGACTCATGGGCCGACCTATACACGACCACCAGCAGCGAATTTGAGATCGACGCTACAGGTGTCAACTTCAAACCAGTGTCACGCCTACGCTCATTTAATAACTTGCCAGAGCTGCAAGCAATTTATGGCTGTATTGCTGAAACTGTGACAAAAAAACAGCTAAACGACTATCTACCTAAACTTGCTGGTGGTTACAACATGGTACCGCCAGTTGTTGGCGGTAAGCCACAGACGATATTTGTTGACCCATCAGATCAGCAAAAGGAATTTATCGATTCATTGGTTGAAAGAGCGAAGGATTTCAAGAATTCGCCAATAGACAACGACAATATGTTGCTTTTGATGTATCACGCTCGATGCGCGTCTTTGGATTTGCGAGTTCTTGACCCAAGCAAAGCAGAGAATGAGAACTCAAAAGCTACCGCATGCGCAAACAAAGTCGCGGAGATATACCGTCAATATGACGCGGAGAAAGGTACTCAATTAATCTTTTGCGACCTGTCGACTCCGAACAAAGGTAAAGAGAAGCTGCGCGCCAAGATTCGCCAGCTAATGAAAGATGCCAACACTGGCGACGAAGCAGCACAGAGAGAATTAGATACAATCGGTCATGACCAAATCATGGCGGCTGAATCTACCTATTCTGTTTATGACGATATTAAGCAACAGCTTATCAGTCTAGGCATCCCTGAACATGAGATAGGGTATGCACAGGATTATAAAACGCCAAAGGCTAAAGCTGAGCTCTATATGCAAATGAATCAGGGCGTTAAGCGTGTTGTTCTAGCTTCTACTCAATTGCTTGGAACTGGCGCGAACGTAAACCGCCGTGGTGTAGCGGTCCATCACCTCGACCCAACGTACCGTCCATCTGACATGGAGCAACGCAGCGGCAGATTGGAGCGCCAAGGTAACCATCTATACGAAGCTGATCCAGCGAACTTTGAGGGAGTAAACGTAATTTATTACGCGACACGTAATAGCCTTGATAGTTTCCTATATCAAACACTGGAAACAAAGGCGAACTGGATCGAAGCATTCCGCTCAGGTGAAACTAACCTACGTACAATGACCGCCCTTTCATCAGACAGCATCACGTTTGCAGAGATTAAGGCCGAGATCTCGGGTAACCCTCTAGTACTTGAGCATCTTCAATTGTCCAAAGAGATCACAAAATTGTCGGTGCAACACAAACGCCACCAGCAACAGCAACATCAATATGAGGACTGCATTAAACGATACCAGAACAGTGAAAAGACTCAGGAACAATTGATTAAAGATGTTACTAATGACATGGCGAATTACGAAGCAAACGCATTGCCTAAAGGCGAGTTTGAAGCGATTGTGTCAGGTTATAGTATTGACAAGTTTTCTACGGCTGCAGAGCTACTAGAAGCCGAGTTACAATACTGGTCTAAAGCGACGAAAAGCAGCAACAAAGCGGTTATGTATTACTGCGGCTTTGCGGTTAAATTCGGCTGGCGTTACGGTCATCATGCCGTAGTTATTGAGGGTGAAAATGAATACTCAGTAACCTTATCAGCTGGTGTTAAAACAAGCGGAACATCTATCCTTTACTCAGTCATCAATCAATTAAAAGGCTTGGATAAGACGCTAAAAGCAGAGGAAAGCTACTTAGACGAGATCCGCGTAAACCTTAAAACGGCGCAGTCCCAAATTGGCCGTGAGTTTGAAAGCTTACAGACTTTGATTGACGCTAAGAAACGTTTAGCCGAAGTTAAGCACGAACTGATGACACAAAACGAGGATACGCTAGCCGCAGCGTAACTTCACGGCGTAGTGATAAATGAGATCACTACGCCTATCCCCCTTCACCAGTCTTGAATTTGCGCGTTTTGAACTATCGATTAGCATTTTGAAATCTTAGTTAGAGGCGTAAACCGCATGACAGAATCAAAAGCAAAAACAACTGACCTTATAGCTCCAATCACTTATTCCAATGAGTACGGTGAGCTTGTTCTAACCGCTGTTACTGGGTACATGCCAGTATCAAGCATTTCCATTGATAAACTGCCTGTCATTGAACAGCACATGTTCTCTATTGATGACGCAGAAACAATCGCCCTAATTACAGAGAACCATAATGTTCAATTATCTACACCTTACCTTCTAAAAATGGGGCACCCCCGCAAAACTGACGCGTATATCATCCACCACCAGTCTTCAACCATTGCTTGTGTGTGTAAGGTTGAGATAAAGACCTCTATCATCGAGAGTGGATTGAGCGCCCAGGGGGAAATTGAGCGCATTTACCAAGATTCATCACAAAAGCTTAAGGCTCAATACAACAGTTAGGGGGCCGAGAATGGAATGTAACCATATAGTTGCCTCTGTAGGGTGCAGGTTTATCGAACTGGCTGACGTTGCTGAACAGTACCAAGAATGGTCAGCCAAGGTTGATTACTTCAACCTAAAGAACAAAACTGAGATCGTGACACCACCACCTCAGTTTACGTTTGCCAAATTCTGTATGAATTGTGGTGACGAAATTAACCAAGATGCCATAAAACTTGCTACTTGCTGTGTGGGGGGAAGATGAAAACTGAAACACCAAGAATACCAAAGCCAGATTATGGTAACGCCTCAGACTTCATCGGTCGTTTAAAGGTAGCTACTGGTATCAAAAGAGATGGCGAACTTGCGGAATTTATCGGTAAACCAGTATCTACGATTGCTACTTGGAAAACCAAAAACCGAATCAATCATGAAGCAATGGTTTTTGTACATTTATCAACGGGAGCTTCAATACCGTATCTTGCTTTAGGAAAAGGCGACCCCTTCCCTAACGGGGAGAAACGCATTGAAACGTCAGTGTTTGGTGCTCAACAAGACAGCCTTGTTGTTCACAAAATTCAAAACGGTGAGTTAACTGTCGGTAGAAGCATGACGATAGGCCGCGCAACACTCAATGATTTTAATCTAACTCCTGAACACCTTACAATTGTTGACCATAAGGAAGAAACTCTGTTTATCGACCGACAAGAGCACTCGCCAAATTCGGGACGTTATCTCGTTGCAATTGATGGTGTATTTGGTGTTTACGATCTTCAGCGAATACCTAATGACAAGGTGGAAATACAATTGACAACAAGCAGCCGTGATTTGAACTTATCCGACTTATTGGTTGTCGGAAAAGTTAAAATGGCGATGAGAAAAAGATAATAATTCAGAAGGATTAACTCGATGGATGTGCAACAAATTTTGGCTAACGCACCTGAAAAAGCCGTTTATTGGTCACCGGCTGTTGAACAGTACTTTGACAGACAGTTCATTAATTTAAGTCGACAATTTGAAGGTAAATTTATTCAAGTAGAAAAGGATTTTCGTAGTGAACTGGTAGATTTGATAGCATTAAAAGCATACTCACAGTTACACCCACAAGTTGCATCCGAGGAAGTGAAGTAAGCCAGGACTAACAAAGTTCAAGTGTGAGATTTCGATATCCTTGCTCTACTTAGAGCAATCCAGATCCTTATATTCGATTACCCTTCCTGCATGTCATACTCATGCAGGGAGTATCCCCCTAAATAAACAATCCAAAACCTATAAATTAGGTACTTGTGCGTTTAGCTGACCATAAGAAAATTGAGTCGTAACCAAGAGAACTAACCACTCTCACAACTCAATTATGTGGAGCTATCATCATGCAAACCGAGCAAGTAATACCTACTGAGTCACTATACCTTCCTGTCGTTGTCGGTGAGGGCCAAGAGTTCGACTTTACCGCTTTAGAGTCAGGCACACCTATACGTGTATCACCAAAGCTAATCGATGACCTTACCGTTGGTGGTAACAATCGACGTAAGAAAGAACGTAGTGAAGAATTTGCCAATAACATTCAAGCAAACGGTGTTATTCAGTCTCTATCTGTTCGACCTCATGTTGATAATCCAAACCGATTAGAACTATGTGCTGGTTACGGTCGCCGCGATATGGCACTCCGATTCGATTTAGATTCGGTGCCTGTTATCGTGAACCATTACTCTGACCGTGAAGCTCTAGAAATCATGTATTCTGAGAATGCGGCCCGTGAGAACATCACAATCGTTGACGAAGCGGATCTGGCCCAAAACTATCTGTCTTACCATGACGGTGATTACGCAACTGCGGCTGTGGCCCTTGGTCTGTCAGAAAAGACTTTCCGCGAACGTCTGCAACTCAAGCGTTTAACTGATAACGTCTTGGACCAACTAGCCGATCCAAGTAACAAATTTTCTCTAGGACACGCACTGATCCTGAGTACCTTTGATGCTGAAACGCAGGAAAAAACTCTTGCTGCAATACTGGCAAACCCAACCGAATATACAGTAAAGAATCTGAAGCTACGCGCCTCTCAGCGCCAGATCCCATTAGCTAAGGCTCCTTTTGACACCAAAGCATGTGACCGCTGTATCCACAACACAGGGGAACAACTAGACTTACTTGGCAATGGCGATACTGATGCGAAATGTAGTAAAGCATCATGCTTCATTGAAAAAGCCCAGTTGTGGGTAAAAAACGAGCGCACCCCTGAGCTGGAAGAAAAATATGGCCGTGTCATTGCTTGGGAAGCAAAGCCAGAATCCGACCGCCGCACAGTAACCGAGGAAGCGGTAGGTAAGAAGCAATTTACAAGCGGATGTATGAGCTGTGAAAGCAAATGTACGGTAGTTGATGATCGCCCGATGAAATGGGGTGAATACGTCCAAGACCAGTGTATTGATACCGATTGTTTTAATGGATGCGTTAGCACTCTAAAAGCGGAAAAAGCTGAGAAAGCGCGCAAACAGAAAGAGGCACGAGAAGCTAAGGCTAAAGCAAAAGCTGCTGCCCTGGAACAACAGACAGAATCTTCAAATGTTGATGCAGCTGACCAACCAACAGATGAAACTAAAGTCACGGTTGAGCAAGAAGAAGTTGTTGTAAATACCGCTCCTGTACAGCGTAAAACATCTGCAGCCGTGCTGGAGGATTACCGTAAATCCCTACGTGCCACCAGCGCAAGTGTCGCTGTTAATGACCCACAATTTCGCATGGCAACTGCCCTGGCCGCATTATGTGACGTTAGCGGATTTGAGCCTCCGGTAGAGGCGATTAAGGATAACCGTTGGCCTCGCTTCAACGACCGTGTTTTAGCGTATATGGACTTATCCCTCCAACAGATCCAAGAATACATGGCACAGGCCGTTATTCACCATGCAACCGTTGGAGATAAGAATTCCAATACCGACTTGATGATTAATGTCCTTGGCAAAAACCCGAATGGTCAGAGCATCGCTATCGAAGCATGGAAGCCGAGCAAAGAACGTCTTGGTATGTATAACATCGCGCAGATCAACCAAATGTGTATTGAGGCAGGATTCGACAAAGCCTATGAAGCAGCTAACGGTGAAGCTTCATTTTCCCAGTTATTCAAAAACCGTAAGAATGACATCGTTAGCGGAGTGATGGACTTTAACTTTGATTGGTCGCACTTCGCCCCATCCGACTACCTTGCCCTTGTTCGTTAACTGTTTGGGGAGTCAACACTCCCTAAATTTACCCTCTTGTGCGATATGTAAAGTCGCAGAGAATTAATTACATAACCAACGGGAACTAACCACTCCCCTGTATCAATAACACTGTGGACTAACAAAATGAATTTTAAAAACGTTTGTGAACTTATCAAAGCTGCTGGTCAAACTCGCGCAATAATTACTATCGACACCAATAAGGATGATGCAGTGGTGATCGTCAACATCCCAACGTCAAACCCTGCATGTCTACCTAATACGACTGACGCGAAACAAATGGCACTGCGCTCAGCTCTAGCGACTCCATTGCGTGTGATGGGTAAAATTGAAGATGTTGATGCTGTCTTTGATGAACAGCTTGCAGAGTTCGGTGAGGGCTTCGCTCCTGCATCACTCCAACTAACTGGCGTGAAATCTAACGCTTCGGCTGCAAAGGCTTCGACTCAGGCTGCTACCACTGCGCCAAAAACCACAGTTAAGAAAGCAAGTAACAAAAAGAATGCAGCAAAAACTACAAAAGCTGATGAAGTAACTCAAGATACTACCTCTAAAATCGCCCCAAAAGCTCCAGAGAAAGCGGATACCGTTAAACCCCAACAAACTGATGACGTTGCAACTCAAAACGCTCCAGAAACGCCTGAGGCAGGATCAGCAGATTCTAATGACCTGTCACGGAACAATGACAACTTCGACTTCTTCCAAAATGGCGCACTTTAAGGTTTAGGGGTATCAGGATGAGCACTACAAACAACACAGAACTGAAATGGCAATTTAAATTAGGCAACACACTGATTGATTTCCCTAACCCATTAGGTTCGATCCAAGAAAACAAAAGACTTTTAGCACAGCATTTTCCTCAATTACGTTGGACTGAGATCTACGAAGAAGATGCGCGATTAGAGAACGGTAATATGGTTTTACCTGTTGTTCCGCCACCAGTGAAAACGAATGGTTAAGCACATGGCAAACAATATCCAAGAGAAATTACACAAGTGGCGTGATGACTGCGCCACCGAAATGGCTAATCAAGCTGATAAAAAAGTAAAATTGGAATCGAAATCATGCGTAATACAACAGTTGAGTTCAGTGGTATTCAAAATCAAACACCTTTCTCCCTCCTTGCCAACGTCAATGGAGATAAAGGACATTCCACCGCTAATGTAGCCCGTATAAAGAAAGATTCACATATCTCGGCTGGTGGCTTTAAGCCTCTAGCCCCTTGGTATACCGCTGTAAAGCAACAAGACTTAAAACTGAGCGAAAGTGTTCGCAATGACTTGGGCTTTAACCGCCAAGATGTTTACCAAAACACCATCGTTGAAAAGACCTCATTCTGGCAGTCTCTAGCATTGTTTGGGCTTAAGCATGGTATGTTGAATGAGTTAGACATCGACAACCTTATAGAAGCACCTATAGGCACAATGAAGCAGGTTTCTGCTGCTAATTACCTTGGCAAAAAAATACTTGGTTTCTATCAAGCAGGTGTTTCAGACCATCTATACAAAATTGACGCATGCTTTAAAGCGTTTGAAGCACCAGTAGCAATCAGAGCTGACATTGCTCATTGGTACGTTACACCAACTGAGTCTAACTGGGGGTTTGATTTAACGCTTGATGATGACAACTGTTATGGGGAAGATTTCGATGATCTAGACCTTAGCTTTGACGATTTAAGCATCCGTATTGAGCACTGCTCTCGCGTATCAGCTTTATCGTTCGATTTAGACCAGTTCAGCCCAAGTGTCGGCAAGATGTACTTTCACACCCTGCGTTTGTTATCAATCATGAATTATAAGTCAATGGCATTGGATTACAGCGACTGCGAGGGAACGCTTGAGAAGTACGCTGAGATTTACAAAACGTTTGACCTAAGTTCTGAGCAAGTGAAAAAACTCACTGATTGCGATGAAGACACTATCGAAGAAGCATTAAACAACATCAACCCGTTAATGCACACTGCTTTCAAAGCATACGATAAGTTTTTTGATTTGCATGACGTACTCAACTCAGCACTTTACTACGAAGCGACCGTAGCGAAAAAGTGGTATCAGAAAGATACCCCGTTCTATCGAGGTCATTCTGTCATTACTAACGCTATGGGACTTTTGGATAGCGTAAATAAGCTTCGTGCTAACCCACTCAACCCAAATGACGAAAAAGGCATTGCCACACTAAAAGCTGCGTTACGCACGGTCATTGAGTTGGGTCACGAAGCTGAAGACTCACCGTGGATGCTTGGCAGTGATTCTCCACTTGATTGCTTTGCCTTTATCTCAACTGGCAGCGACATTGAAAACAATACTCTCGATATTGAAAACGAACACCGCCAATCCATCGGTGAATATGGCGCACTACGCCTTGATCTTGAATCTGACGATACCGGACTGCGCACCATCGAGAACATTCAACTAGCCGATAAATGCTTAATGCTGTTGGCATCGGTCTAGCGCGATTTCCGACATAAATTACCATATTGGATATCGGTTGAGGTTAACCACTTCAACCCTTTTATCCAAGGGCTAACCACCCAAAAAATTACTGTGGAGAAGTACCCATGCAAGTTCAGAAAGAACCACGATTACTAGTTAATGACAACCATCAAGAGCCAAAGCCAGTATTTGGGTTGGTGTTCTACAAAAGCCAATCAGGTTACGCCGTCACTCGACATGAGTTCCACGGAGAGCGTATGCAATCTGGCGTTATCGTAGATACCGATGCTGTGATTAAAGAACTCGAAAAAATCAAAGATACGAATGAGACAGCAAAACAACTAGAAGAACAAAAAGACGCAAACAGTGCGCCTGTCTCAAAGTACTCCTTACTCCCTCAAAATGTCTTACTTGAAAACGACCGTCTTCTAGTTTGGCATACCCCAGCTGTCAAATGTCCTATGTGGTACAGAGTGTCAGGCACACAACCTAAAGCTTTGCACAATGTCACTTGGACACCACTGTTATTTGTTCTAAACAAGAACCGCGAGACTCTATATGTACTTGCCTTAGAAAGTGATGAACGCCCAACACTCGAATCTATGACCTACTACGCGCCATTGGCGAACGTCTTTGAAAGACATAGCTTGTGTCAGGGGTCTGCTCCGCTACCGAAACAGCTAAACTCTGGCAACCTCAAAGCAATCGAAGATACGTTGTATATGAGTGCCTTTGACGGCTTTAAGCATGACCTTTCAATTAAGACCAGCGATGAAATTCCTGATCAACACGCTTTTTGGGAAAGAAAAGACATGACAGGCGAACTTGTCGACGTTGCGAAAGAGCTGAACCCATACAAAACATTAAGCAAAGTACTAGAAGAACTATAAGTCTAAGGGAACATGATGAACACTACACAATTTGGCTTTGACAGCACAGCTCGTACATTTTACATCCCATCTGATTGGGTAGACCGCAAAATCAAAATCGCCCTTGTCGGATGTGGGGGTTCAGGGTCTTCAATGCTTACTGAATTGTTCCAAATGTCTGAAATATTTAAGAAATTAGGGTGTGATGGTTTCGATGTTACAGCCTATGACGGTGACCTTGTTTCTGAAAGCAATGTGTTTCGCCAAAACTTCTGGCAGCACGATGTAGGCAACAACAAAGCCGATGTTCTGATCTCTCGATTCAATCAATTCGGTGGCGTTAATTGGAAATCAAAACCGGTATTCTTTACTGGTGAAATGGCTGTCAATGAAGACTACGACCTGTTAATCACAGCTGTAGATAAAGCATCCGTAAGACATGAGATTGGTCGCTTTCTTGATAATTCAGTTAAACGCGCTCTATGGCTCGATATGGGCAATGATAACCACCAGTCAAACGTGATACTTGGTAATGCCAGTCGTCAGAATTTTTATGGCGGTAAGCGACTCCCAACGCCTTTTGAACTGTTTGGTTCGCAATGGGAAGAATCTGCAAAGACAGAGGTCGATACCGCTTCATGTAGCACTGAAGAAGCAATTAGCAAGCAAACATTTGGTATCAACGGCATGACTGCGCGTTCAGCAGCTTCAATGCTTTTATTCCCACTACTGCGTTTCGGCAAGCTTGAGCATCACGGTCTTTTTATCGACTTACATCAAGCCGAAGTGTCCAAAATGCCAGTTGATCCGTTGCAGTGGGCTTTATATGGCTACCAAGAAGATGTGGTCAATTAACCAACTATTGCAGGGGGTTGCTCCCCCCTGCTTTGTACATACAAGGAACTTGAATGAATAAAAGAGAGAATGATACAAAACAGTACTTTATTAATATAACGCAAGCCATTGATACTGCTTACGAGTCATGGGTCAAGCAAGCGACTAATGAGTTTCCTGTATTGAGCATCATCAAAGATGGTGAGCCAGTTCCGAACCCAATTTATCGTCATGCAGCTAGATACGGATTAACAATCATCTTGCATTCGTTACAGACAATCTGGTCGTATGCCGCTGACATTGTAGGTTCTGATGTAGATACATCCATAAAGAGACACGACAACTTCACGCACCTAACCAATATGTCATTTTTGCCGTCAGAGATATGCCGTCATGCCTATTCGTCTACACGGTTGCTCACCTACCAAGCAACCGCCAGTGAACGTGCGAGTGATGAAACTACACAGTCGATACCAGACGTAGAGTTCGGCAAAGCTGCATTAGAGTTGTTCATGCTGGACAGTGAAATGTCAGCATCGATGTTTGATCATGTTGCGCCGGTTCTTGGAGTTAATGGATTACCCACGCCAAAAACCTATGTGCCTCTGGAATACAGGCGTGAAGTGTTTAAGAGGGTGTTAGCCTCTTTGTTTAGCGAGTTCGAAGACATTAAAACCGTTGATACGGGCTTTAGACTGATGAACGACCAGCATGAAGACACAATCACGAACATATCGAGATCTGCATTTGCAAGTTTGGCATCGTCAAAGCCATGCTCTAAAGGTGGTTGCTCTATGCACCGCTACTACCATGAGCATCATATCGATTAACAATATAGCGCCCCAAACCTTCAATTTGTCGGGTTATGACTGGCTATCAATAGAATAAATTCAACAACTGTTAAACGAAAAGTATGGCAATGATACCTATCATTCTTTAACGTCATAGCATCAAAGACGTCTACAAAGCCCCTCGGGGCTTATCCGCGCTTTTCAGAGATATCAAAGGTGTTTTAATGAGTCATTAAGCCGTGACAATTTTATGTATTGCTTCCAACCCTTGCCGTTCCAATTATCCTTGGGGTCATCTTCAAACTGGGAAAAAACGATCAAGCCTTGACGCTCATAGATATCAGTTACCGGGTCTGAGCTCGACTGAGGCCTTAGAAAACACGTCAAAACATTCCTACTTTCTGTTTGAATAGAAAAGTTACTAGGTACAGTGATCAATGCCGCAAACTTTACTTTATGCGCCTTAGCTAATCGAATATCTGATTTTACTACTATATCTTGCAGGTGATAGGTGTGGCACTGGTTGTAACTAATAGTGCTAAACAAAGCGTTTCTGCACTCAGATAGTTTCTCTAGGGCGCTTTGATAATCTCCATCCGGGTTAACAAGCATCATCCCATAGACGATTTTATGCTTTAGTTCATACCTATCTGCAGTATGAACAATATCTTGAACCAGTTGGCCAACAGGTACGTTTTGTTGGATGGCTGCATCTTCCATGAAGGCCAGTTCGTTCATTCCGACCCAAATAAGCTTAGAGTTGTGTGTAGTTTGTGCGTATTCCATAAATGACCTATTCATACCTTGCAGCATTAAGTTGGCGTAAACTTATTTCTGCACTTCTTAGGAAGGGCAACCTTTCACAAACTCGCAGTTCCTGTATCGTTTCATCACATCTGGACTGGAGCTTGTTGTTGAACGACTCAAGATATTCCAATGTTTCTTGTTGTTCATTTGTGCTGGGGGATTCAATCGCCTTCAATGCAATTTTCTCAAGTTCCAGAACAATATAATACTCAGAATCATCAGTCATATTCTCGTACTGTCCTATGAAGCTCGCAGTTGTATTTGCTAGCACGTATGTACTCCTGGCGTCCTGAACGTTATCAGCAAATACTGAAACACTCGCTGATAAAACTGCACCCGTTAAGATGACTTTTACCCTTGCTGTCATATAAACCTAAATATAATAATTAATATCGTAGTATTTTATTTCTATTGCCATATTACCACGCTCTTGTGCGTTTTGAACTTGCAGTTACCGTTAAGATTCAAACAGCGAGTTAAGGCACGGGATTATGACAGATTCACTAAACAAGATAGATGTAAAAGAACTTGATTCATGGGACTCTTGGAAGCAGGATCTTATAGGTTTTGATTCTGAAATCACGCCTCTTACATTACGCTCTGTGGATGCCATTTATCGTTACCTTATAGAAGGATATACTTATCAAATCCAATATAGCTCTGGTAAGGATTCTGAAACCGTTTTGGGTCTATTCCTCCTCGCTTTAATGCGTGCTAAACGTGAAGGCAAAGAGGTTTCTAACGCTCACTTTTTAGTACATGTGGATACGGGAATTGATAACCCTGAAATTCGTTATCTCGCACAAAATAAAATTGATAGCCTTAACAGTTTTATTATAGAAAACTCTCTTCCATTGGTGACTTACATTGCCGAGCCAAGCCTATCCTCAACATGGCCATCACGCGTACTAGGTGGTCGTGGACTCCCTACTTTTGTTTCTTCAAAATTTCGTCAGTGTACACACGAGCTAAAAATCACTGGAGCTAACCGCGTTGTCTCAAAACATAAGAAATTGATGACGAAGGAACAAAAGTCAAAACTTATTATGCTGCTAGGTTCAAGAGATTTAGAAGGCACTATTCGTAAAAACAACATCGCCAAAATGGGTGGTGACGATATTGAGCTCAGTAAATCAGGCAATAAGTACTCCCTTTATCCAATCAAAACTTGGACGTCAGCCAACGTCTGGGAATTTCTGACATATTCCGGTAATCGTCCTAGTTCAGTACTACCTAGTTACCTAGAAGATCACTACCAAACTGTCGATATCTACCGGGATTCAGGAGCGGGTGAGTGCGTCGTATTTCAGGCAGATACCGATACTGATGGCGGTGCGGGCCAGTCTTCTTGTGGTTCACGTCATGGATGCATTTATTGTTTAGCCAGCCCTGAAGATAAATCCATGATTTCATTACTAGAAACAGACCCGGAACGTTATGGTTACATGACGGGGCTGAATCGAGTTCAGCGTTATTTAGAGCTTACTCGCTATGATTGGGATATGAGGCACCCTGTAGGTCGCACAATATACACTGGTGGGTACATCAAAATCCAACCTGATGTTTATTCTCCTGCGGTTCTCAAACGACTACTACACGCTATATTGAGCTTTGATTATCTTGAGCAGAAACGCGCTGATAAGGTTAACCAAAAAGTACTAAACGGCTCACTACCAGAGACAGAATACAATCTACGCATGTCTGAGCCTCAGTTCCAAATCATCGATGAAAGACAACTGGTAGCAATCGAAATGCTTTGGTCGCTCCACCATTTTCAAAAACGCCCGTTTGAAGCACTTGATTTATGGCATCAAGTATATACCGATGGAAAGCTTGAACTACTGGAAGAAGTGGATGGGATGGTAGCAGTTCCTAAAACGCCCCAACCTACTCCGTTTTGGCTTCACGTTGGCGCATGGGGTGACAACTCCGGCCTTGACGGTCTGAGCGACAGCCAGACTGAGTTTGCCTACTTTGATAGTCACCAAGACCAAACACACCGATTAGTGAAAACCAAAGAAGGTATGCGAAGAGTTGTCGATTACGTTGAGTCTGAGCTTTTTGACGTAGATACCGTTGCGGCTAAATTCATTGTTCACGAGGAATATACTCGACTTCGCTCAAGAGCTCATGAGGGCTATTACACGCCCTATTATGCAGCGGCATATTTACTTCGATTTGGAGCCGTTCAACTTGGCAAAGGTCAAGCAGGGCGCTACCACGAGATGGCGCAAAGAGGCCAAACCTACCACTCTCTAGGTTTGACTGGTCAACTGTCAATGGAAGATATTGCCAATGACCCTAAACACAAAGGCTCTATCCTTGATAACAAGCAATACAAAGAACTTGCTGCAGAACTCAAAGTTGAGGAAGAAAAAGCAGCCGAAGTTGAATATATTCGCCTTCAAAATGAAACCAGAATCGACGCTAAACGAAAGTCGTGGGCTAAAGCGAACCCTAAGATGGCTGCTAGGGCAAAACGCCTTAAAAAAGAGGTCTCAACGCAACGTCATAACGAACAGACATTCAAATCTCTGTTTGTCATGGCCACCAGCATTCATGCCGAGATCCAGGTCGACACCATTGCGGGTCGACTCGACAATGACAAGCTTACAAGACGCTTAAAGGTGCTAAACGGACTGCGTAACGAGATAACATCTTTGCGTGAACTGCAATCGGATAAGTACATCCACAAAGGATATAAACACCAGTTAGAAATGAATGAAAAATGGTTGAGCATTATTGATTCTGGTAACTTTGAAGAATTCGATTCGGATCACCTTGCCGATTATGCCAGAGTTGCTCCTGAACAATTCAAACAAGAACTACTTATCAGCATCGATCGATGCAAGTTTTCAGTAACCAATTGGTTCGATAGAACTGGTAAAAAAGTGTCTTGCTGCCAGGATACCAAGTTTGTAGCTAAGGTAGCACTAAAGAACCAAATCACAATGGACTTTTCTGTGTTCCTTGCAGCATAGGTTGACACACGCTCAGTGGAAATTTTATTAACGGTGCTTTAGATGCAAAGGATTGATTCGCGTTGGCAACGGGTGTAGATGGAAAAATTGGTTTAGATGGTAAAATCCTAGAAGAACAAAAATCAGAAGTTCTAAGAGTGGTGATTACTGTGCTGATGGAGATATCGGAGAAGATTTGTCCTGAGCAGAAACTATACGGTCGAAATTAGGGGCAAGCATCAACAAAAGTTCTTACGGCTTTTGTTGATGCTATGACTCTATACCCAGGTCACCAACTGTAAACAACTTTCCCAACCAGATTCGCTTGCGGAACAAAGCCCCAGAATCGGCTATCTTGACTGTCGTCGCGGTTATCACCTATAACAAAATACTGACCTGCAGGCACTTTCCAAACCCCTTTCTCCATTCCCTTCTGAATAAAGAAACTATCAATGCGGTCTGATTTAGTACTATCAATCAGTGTTTCGATATCGAACTCCACAACTTGATGCCACTTAGTTTCAACTGTGAGCACCTTATTTTTGTACATTACTGTGTCACCAGGTACACCAACAATTCTCTTGATGTAATTGATACCGGGATTATCTGGCAGCATAAACACGGCAACATCACCATGTACAGGTTTATCCCGGTACAACAACACATTGTGGAATAATGGGTCGCTAACACCGTATACAAACTTATCGATTAACACCGATGAACCCACCTTGTAAGTCGGTAACATAGATTTAGTCGGAATATTGTATATCTCAAAGAAAAATGACCGCACGAGGAATACATACAGAATTACGGGGAACAGCATGCATATGGCTGAGATTAGAACCGGGCGACGGGCTGTTATTTTCACCTCGTTTGTTACCTCACTATGCAGAGTAACAATTGATTTGTACCTTGCGGGCATCCATATATGGCGTTCTAATAACCATATTACTGCACAAACCAGCGTCAAAAACGCCAGTGTCAAAACGAAAAAATTTACCACGTCACCGCCATACATACAGTTTTTAAAGTGTAGTAGATTCTACCCTGACCTCGATATATTTCAAAACACTCTGTTTATCAATCACCAAGCACTTTATCCTTAGCCATTCATTTGCATGTTCAAAAGTTGGCGTTAGAATTCAATTTTCATTAATACTATGGTGAACAAGTGATACTGATAAGGAAGGTCTATCAGATTGTGACACACCATCTGCACAAAGTGACATGGCTATCGCTACTCGGTGCTGTTGGAATTCATTACGCAATCTGCTGGGTTGGCTTTTACCTATGTGGAGAATTAACGCTAATAACTCCTGTTAATTTTCTCCGCTATATGTCGGTTTCGGGAAGTGTCGGAGGACATTAAAGTTTGAAACTTTTCTATTTCCGAAGTGCGTTACTATCGTGGCTAAAAGAACCCAATACTGACAATAAAGATCGACACTTAGACTCAATCAATGTGGCTATCCAACGAAAGTGTGACAACAAAGTTTGAAACTCGCTTTTGGACAAAAATCATTTATGGTCGATGCTCTAAATCACCCTATATTCATTACTTAATGGGTTCTTCTCCGCTTAGGTGAGCTTGATATTTGGGTAAAAAGTTGAGTGGGTATCAGGGACCGATGTTTGTCTGATCTTCAACTTAAAATAGTCTGTATCTCTCACTCCTCTGGCTCTTCGTCTAAGTAAGCCGATTGATACATTACCTGCTTCAACCCGAGCGTTGGTCAGCTTGTATTTTGCGTAATTACAGATGCCTACTTTTCTTTCTAATATGGCGTCGGCAAAGTTGCTTAGTGACAGTATTCGGGTCGATTTCGCTAGGCGACACCATGCTTCAAGAGCCGCTACCATGGTTTCGTAACAGGATTCATCCCATATCGTTTGTAGCTGCTCTTTTAGCATATAAATAACGCATAACGTCTTGTTACTCTCGAGCAAGTCATCGAGTCGATCAGACTGTTTGTCATCCAACTTTTGAGCATTTTTCAGTAGGAGAAAGAGTGTTCCTTTAAGCATTCTTTTCTCATCGTGAGAACCCTTTCTAAAAGCTTTTGCCCTCTCTTTTCTGATTAAAATGCAGTAATTTTGCATCACATGAAATCGGTCAAAAACAATGTCTGCATGGGGTAGCATTTTCCTTACTGCTGATTGGTAAGCTTGCCCCATATCCATTGATACTGCTTTAATGCCAGCTTTTGTCTGCTCTGATAACTGCTCGAAAAATGAGACAAGGACTTCTGTTTTTCGACCATGTTCTACCCAAATTAAATGACCAGAAACCAGGTCGTAAACGACTGTCATATAATCGTGCCTTTTAGCTCTGGCTACTTCATCGACGCCAATATGGATCAGGTTATTCAGTTTCTCAGGATCTAATGCCGGTAGGCTTGAGCGCAAGTATTCTCTATCAATGTTCTTTACCGTCTCCCAGCGAATACCTAAATGCTGAGAAACTGCATGTATGCTCATGTGGCGGCACAAGCCGCTGATGAACTTGCAAAAGCGAGCGGTATAGCGACCTCCTTTAGCTACATAGTCAGTCGCTTCAATCAATCGTCTTCCTTCTTTATCTCTGGTTTTAGCCAGCTCAACTTCTATCGTGCATGGTCGACCGCTAACAGGCAGGTCCTGAAGTCGTCTTTTAACATAATGGTCTACGGTGCAGGGTGTGCCTGTGATTGGATCTTTGGCCTTATATCTTCGGTCTCGACGACAGCGAACGAATACTGATTGGGACACTTCTTCTATTGAACAAGATTCTACACACTGGCCTTTAAAGCAAAACAACGAGGAAGACAAAGACGACAAAATACACTACTGACTTATAATAAAAATAAGCATTATAAATCAGAGCATTATGATAGGTACGTTTTGTTTGCTGACTCATCAAAGCGGAGAAGAGCCCTTAATGTATTCTGACCGAGCCAAATACCCCACTAAAGTGGAAGTCAATGATATATAAATATGCAAAAGGCAAGGTTTTCACACCTTGCCTCTATTAAAATCATGCTGCATACCACCCATCAGCTAGCACTTCAGCCTGATCGAGAACAAGCTTAATCGCCTCTTCAGCCGCATCAGGGCTTTGTTGCGTAATTCAGACGAGAAACCAAACCGCCTAAAATTGAGTAACTTTTAGACAATATACTGAGTTTCAGGCATACCAAGTCCTGTAAGCTTGTTCAGCGCTTTGATCATGGCGTAAGTCTCACCAACTTGAGCGTTGTAGTTTCTCAGGCTTAATTTCCCACCTAACAACTGTTTCACCCGATATATTGCTGTCTCTGATAGCGAGCGCTTGTGATAGCCGTACTGCTTTTTCCACTTCTTGTTGGAGCCGTAGAGTTTCTGACAACCTACGGCTAAATTGCGAGGGTGTCCTTGCTCCCAGAAGGCCGCCCCTTCTGGTGGCGGGATAAGCGGAACCGCTCGCTTGAACCGTATAGCATCATGGTAATTCCTTGTGTCATAAGCACCATCACCTGATATCTCAATGATTTTACGACGTATCTGCTTGAGTAAGTTGAGGAGCACTTCGGCATCGGTTACGTTAGATAAGCTCAGCTCTGCTGCGACTATTTCGTGGGTGCCTGTATCTACAGCGATATGCAGCTTACGCCAGACTCTGCGTTTCCCATCAGTACCATGCTTCTTGACCTTCCATTCACCTTCGCCATAAACCTTGAGTCCAGTGGCATCAATGGCCAGATGTTGTATTGCTCCTCTGGTTTTGGTTTTAAATGAAACCTCAATTTCTTTAGCTCGGCGGCTTATACAGGTGTAGTGCGGGCAAACAAGCGGGATGTTAGCCAGCTTAAATACGGAGTCTAGAAAACCTTGCAGTGCTCTCAATGGCATAGATAAAACGCGTTTCACCATCAGTGAGGTAGAAATGGCTAAGTCGCTGAATCGACGAGGTCTACCACGCCTGCCTTGTTTGTTTTGCTTCCACTCGGCTATCACTTCCTCATCAATCCAAAAGGTCAGAGAACCACGGTTGATTAAGGCTTTATTGTACTGCTTCCAGTTGGTTGTTTTGTAACGAGGTTTCAGCATAAGGCTACGAAGATTAGCTGATTTAGCCGCTCAGATCGTAACTTCCTGATTTAGTTCCATCGAATTGCGCAACAAAGCCGCCAATCGTTGAAGAGTGGCAAAGCCGAGATTAATTTATCTGTTAAAATAGCGCCAAAGATATGCTTACAACACGAATTAAGGTTAACTATACCCGTGATCATTGAAGATGCTTGATTTTCAATGAAATCAGGATCATGCTACGCACCATGAAAATAATACTGAC
>NZ_JAWOWL010000044.1:0-44871 GCF_033340395.1 Vibrio sp. 1159
TCATAGTTTCACCTGTCATGCTATGAGGTGTATCTTAACACCTCTAATCAGGTGGCCAAATTCACCGTACCACTACATACAGCAATTCATGGCTAAGTATCATAAGCGGCATAGGTCGTGTGCGTAAGCAACAGAATGATACGGACTCAACGGCATTTAACTTCCTAAACCTCCCAATATTGAGGAAAAATTTTACAACCTTTCCGATTTTCTGCTGTACAAGTCTTATGATTATCAATAAACCATGTCAAAATAACTACAATTATTGAACTCGTGGTAATTGTATGCCGCTTAAAAATTATCAATCATTGTTAAGATGCCCTTTACGTCGGTTCATAGCACTGTGTACTGTTTCCCTCTGTGCTGCACCAGCCACAAGTTTTTCGTTTACTACAGACCAAACAGAAAGTTGGCAAAAAGAAATACTATCCCAGGTTCAGCGACAGACAGAAGCATCCAATCGTCAACAGTCTAACCAATCCAAAAGTCTAATGAGCCAAGATAGAATGAATCAGATCCTTGGGCAAGTTAGAGATATAGCAACCGTAAAGGGGCAATTCCAGTTTCACCAGGTACGCCGCTTTTGCAAACCTGAGATTTCTACATTTTGCTCGACCACTGATGGTAATCCACAAGCACTACTGCAGTGCTTAATAAAACATAACGAACAAGTATCTAAACAGTGCGCAAATGTAATTTCCGACAACAATAGGGCTCAACCTTCATTAGCCGATGAATGGCGCCATGACATTCTTATACCCGCCGGCAGCACTTATTACGTCGACCCGGTAGATAAAAGTTTAGGGGTGAATCTATCAAGGCCTAGCCAGTACATGAACATCCCAATCGTTGGCCAGCTTACTTGGTATGAAGGCGGAAGTATTCGCTCTTATATACCAAGCAATACACCGGTTCAGTATGGCCAACTTGTATTTGCGCCTGGTCAGGAAATCAGTTTCTTTCCAAACGGCCAAATTAAAAGAGGTGTTCTGCACCAATCCGCAGTAGTTGGAAGTGAGCGTTTTAGTGCAGGCCAAATCATTACACGTGACAATGACAAACAGCCATTTCGCTCTATCCGGTAAAGTTATCCACTTTTTCGGTGGAAAGGTTTGTGTATAGAACCCTGTACCCATTGACCCACAATGGTTGCCTCATACAAAGGGTTGATTTAAAGAATTCGATACATCTGTGGCTTAACAGAGCGAATAAATCTAGCGATACAGTTATCGCAAACAGTTTCCATTTGCCTTAGCTAAATGCACAAAGCGCAAAGTGGTAAAGCGTAATATTCATACAATCAAGAAGGACTAAAAATGAAAGGCTCTATCTTAAATTTCGATGAGACTACACGTCAGGGTATTATTTCAGGTGAAGATGGAAATCGATATGAGTTGAATATGTCAGAATGGAAAAGCAGCCAACTACCAAAAACCGGGAGTAAGGTTGACTTCACTGCGTCTGAAAATACCGCTCAAGAAATTTATCTTGAAGCCAGCACAGCGACATCGAGCAAAAAAATCCCTGCAGCTCTCTTTGCATTTTTTCTTGGCTCATTAGGTATTCACAAATTTTATCTAGGATACAAAAAGCAAGGCTTCATCATGCTGATTGTATTCTTATTAGGTTTCATTCTTCTAGGTTTACCATCAATCATTATTGGTATCATTGCATTCATTGAGTTCATCATCTACCTGACCAAGACAGAAGAAGATTTTGACCGAATTTATGTCCAAAACAAAAAGGCTTGGTTTTAGGTCTACATAGTAATTGGTATCTAGAAGCCAATAGGTTATTTTGCCCCTGTTTCAGGGGCCTTTTTACAGCTCTAACAATCAATAAAACAATTCATGAGGAAGAGGTCTTGGTGGTTTCCCCTTACAGCATTTTTTGAATTTCTTTTTTGATCCGCAATGACACTCCTCATTTGGTCCTAGCTTGGGTTGCTTAGTGTGAGGATTGATTTTCTTTATTGGTTCCATTTCTTCGTAGTGCTTCGCCAACGTGTGTAGCTCAAGTATGCGATACAGCATTATTCCCTTAATGCAACCTTCCCGCGCTGCTTCTTCTGCAAGTGAAAACGCCAGGTCTATATCTACAGGCAAATATTCCCCACTGAAGTACTCTCCCGCCAAGGTTGCTTTAGCACTTCGTGCTCCCTCATTAACTGCACGATGCAAATAGGTAAAAGCTTCTTCTAAATCGTGGTGTGGATTGTTCTTATCTTTGTAGAACTGGAATAATGACAAGTAAACCCCCGGCTCTACCCCATCAATCCCCATCTCAAAATACTTGAGTGCTTCATCATACTTAGATTGATTGAAATATAGTTCTTCAGCGTAGAATAGTTGCGCTGGTTCGAATCCCCGTTCAGCAGCCGCTTTTACTCTTGCTACTTTCTTTTCTTCGTTTGCATCAGTGACCATATCTGCAGTCAAAGCATACTTAAACAATGCTTCGAGATCCGCATGCTTTTGGATGTATTCTTCTTTGCTCTTACCTTCTAGTTCCCCGTAGACTTCCTTTTCTAAGGTAATATCAGCGGATAAAGTACAGCAAGCATCGAATAGGTTCATTGCTATAGCATGCATCGATTCCCCATGTGCCAGTTCATTCGATGACACAACTATACCACCACTCTGAGCCTGTTCATTGGCCGCATTATCAACCAACAAGGCTGCTTTCATTTTGGATTCAAAATCGTTTGTGAGTATCCCTTGAGCTACGACATGCTGAAATTCCTGAATCGACAATTCCATCATGACTACTTTTCCAATACGGATGCTGTCATCATTAAGTCGGAGTACGTCTTCAAAAATTGAAATGAGCAGTTTACGTCCTTGCTCTACCAACTGAATCATTTTTTCTTTATGTTCAGCTTTCTTAAGTGTTGCGTCTTCTTGTTGCGGTTTTTCACGCTCTATGTGAGCTCCTTTGTTTCCAAGTATACGCACTTGATGGAAAGAGTCCTTGGTCGAGTTGTTGATCAACTGGCTATCAAACAAAGTATCAATACGCGTAATTAAGTCAGACGTGTTGAACACAACATCATATTTGTCTGCTATCTGTGTAAGCATTAAATCTATGATATGCCGATACTGTAGTAACGAATAATCAGGAATGCTTTTGGCAAACTCTATGGCTTTACCATACAGTTCACCCACCTCTGTAGAGACAATAAAACTTAATTCCAAATCAGTTATTGAATCGTTCATGTATAGCTAGTTCCTTTCACTTATTTGAATGTAAGTTTATTATGGATATAGCTATGTAAGTACTTTTATAGTGTTTTTTCTTAAGATGTTTGATTAGCCGCCAACTATTCGGACCAATACCTCGTTTTTTGACCAGAACCTCTGAAACACGCCTCTGGACAAAAACGTGTATCGAGGGCACTAGTGAACGTCCAGAAATGGCATAGAATTACCGGCTTTAGCAACTAACTTTCTACTACGTTCTGCACCTGATAGTGATAGAATCTCCGCATCAAAATTATCGAGCAACTCTATGTTTATCCATCATGTTAACGGCATTGACTGGCTGGTGATTACAGCTTTTGAAGAACTGAAACCTATATTTATCGAAGACGCTGGTGCTATCCCCTCTTGCTTCTCTACTGACAGCGAATTGAACCTGATCGATCAAGCCAAGCGTGCTTATGGCTATTTGCCTACACTCAGCGGCGTGATCACAGATACAGGCACTTTTCAAAGGAAGGATAACGAAGAAGATTTGAACCCACAGCTTGCCTGTCTAGTAGAGGGGCGTGGTCGGGTGTTTATCTATAACGGCGGCTTTGTAGCTTTTGTGGATGACGAGCAAACCTTTATTACCCGAATGGATTGAAAAATATTCAGTACGTTGAAATCGGCAAATTAGCATCCCTAGCTAGGAACGGAGCACTTTTGCGTTCGAAAGTGCCCACTTGTGAAATTTCTGGACAGAAACAATGCAGAGACGCAGCTTTGCTACGATCTTCTGACTGTTCTTGTTAGATATGCGGCTGGGGAACAGACCCGCTGTCACGCTAGCTGCTACGGCCAATAAAACGTTGCCTACTGGTTTTAGGGCTATCAACAGTTCGTACTTCAATGCTTCAACCATAAAAACACCCTCCTTAACTGCGTTAAATGCAGTAACAAAAAGTGAGGGCTGCGCTAATAAAAGAGCAGCAGTTACTAGTAATAATGTGGCTTTCACAAATCTAGCGATTGTGAGACTCGAACTCACATCCCCAGGTAGCTTTCTTACTAGACGCCAGATTGACGTTCAGAGTAATTCTTTTAGATCAAGTACACTTCCGTTTACAGTAACAACTTTACTTTCAAATTTCTTCAGAAAACCACAAATTCTTTCTTTAAATAGATCATCAAATTCATCATTCGACTTAAGAAGTCTGGCTTTCTGCTCTTCCAGTTGCTTGATTGTTAGATTCGTGCGCGTTGATAATTTATCAATAATGTTGTCCCTCCGGGAGCTCTTATCCAATGAGAGAAAAATTATCCTGTCACAATGCTTAAAGCTACTTCCCACCCAACTAAAGTAAACACCTTCAATTACCCAGCTATCTTGCTTAGTAAAGCGTGAGACCTTTGTCAGTCTATATTCTCGTGATGTTGGTCTATTGAAGTCACCTTTGTCGTATGCAACGTCATCGAGGTGAAGGATATTGCAACCTAAGTGCTTCGATATTGTTCGCGATAAAGTGGTTTTTCCAGCTCCAGGCCCACCTATAATATGGATCTTCATCAACACTCCATACGAAGTCTAACGCCACACTCAGTGACTTGTCCCCTGCAATGTTTTGTATATTTTATTTTAATCCGTATAGCTCAAACATCAAAGCCTTGAGTTATTCAGGCTTGATGAACTGAAGTTTTTTTCCTTGAGTGTAAATGGAAGGAACGACGTGACTATAATCGGTGTATACCTTGCCTTGTCCATGAAACTGTCCGAATGATGGCATGTATATAAAGAAGTTTTCGGGTAACTCATTCGTGATTGACTGATACACCACTGTTGGTGATATTTCTACACTATCATTCTCTAGTTCCGCTATTAGCGCACCCGTGACAGAGATGAACCCTGTATACATGTTGCCATCAAAACCCATTAGGTAACTGTCAACACCAGAGAATTTAGATTCAATCACAGTAGGTTGTAATTGTTCGTTATACACGCCACCAATCGGTGTGACTTTGCCATTTATTTCAAGGGATAAATACGTTGCACTGTTTTTAGGGTTTGTTTCAACCTTCACATTGCCATAAGTAGAGTATGCTTTTATTTGAGCTTCACGGATGCTGTGTCTTGCAAAATCTATTGCTTCATTTTTACTTTGGAATTGTACTTTAGGCAAAGCGACAAACCACCTTGGCTTACTCGCAATGTGGTTAGATTGAGCGAGGTTAGCCATTGAGCCTCCTGCGACATCAATGACACCTGTCAGATCTAGTGTCGCCAGCTTTAGTGCACCTAAAATGATGGGTTTATTGCCCCCGTAATGTTGCTCTAGGGACACTTCTGCATTTTGAACCTCTTGCACTGTGTAATCTCTAAGAGGGCTTTGGTCTTTTGTCAGGGCAGTTTGATTCGCTATATTGAGTGCAGCGCTATTCTGATTACTAAAAGGCACCGGTTCGATCACATCAGGAGTTGCCTTACAACCTGCTAGTATTGCACCTAAAACAAGAGCCAGTGCAATTGGTCTAATGTTTCCTTTAATTTTCAAATTCTCAGTCCTTCAAATTGAATTCTCTATTTGCAATGAATTTTATTTAAATTCACTTAACAATCAATGCATTAAAGTTGGAATAAAAGAGTGTTTGTTAATAATATGAAGGCATACACACTATGTGTCGCATGTACGCACTTTCGTTTTGATAGCTAAATTTGGGATGGCTTTGATACGAGAACCATCACCCTTCCAGCGACTGCTCGACCCCTTTGATAAACTCAACCAACTCTTTTCTTGCTTGTGAAAAATCAAAAGTAAGCTCCCCTGATATTTTGTCAGGAACGACTAGGTAGTAAGTTGGTGTCAGATATACAACGGTATCGTTCTTGTGTGTATCGTGGCCTACTTGAATAGCAATATACCCATCTGCATTTTTAAGTTTCACGTAAACTTGGCCCATCTGACGCATTCGTTGACTAAGTGTGCCTGTGACGTCAATGAATCGATCTATCTTTTCGACATTATTCAGATCGAACTGTGTGAAGGTAGAATTTCTAAACATTGCTGATTGTACTGAGTTATACCCATACCCGGTTTTAAACTGGAATTGCTTATCGACATATCTAGCAAAATGGTTTGCCAACGAATTTGCTGTAGCTTTCTGCTCAACGTCAGAAATGATGTATCCAGAGAATAAATTTGGTCCCGTTGAATGTTGTGAGGTTGCTGAATCAATCTTAAACACATGAGTATTTGATTCTTTTTCGGTTTTAAACTGGTAGTTACCTTTGACCTGCGTTTTATGACCGTTTGGCGGAAAGTCGTGCAACTGGCTTTCCAGACATCTTGTATCTTTATCAATGAACTGGCCATCCAAGAAGATAGGCCCTACACCCGGATGGTAACTACATTTGGTCTCGACAAACGTAAACCGGTCACTACTTTTATTTAAAGAAAAAATATATTTATCTTTATCACTTTTACGTTTTGGATCATCAGTCACGACCTCATAATTCAGTTTCATTGCATCATCCAAACTCTTGAGTTCTTTTGGTGTAACAACTTTTAAGGTCACCGATTTGGCATCTTGATCACTATATTCAGAGACTTGCTTTTCTTTATCAGTTTGGAAACTCTGGTAGCTCTGCGGTGTGCTACAAGCAGTTAAACCAATGACACTACTTATCAGAATTGTTTTTTTCACTTTGTTAGAACTCCATATCCAGAACTTGTATTACTGATTTACATAGATTCTCTTATGAATCGATGTAAAACCTATTGTTGAATGACATTTAATATCAAAAACAATACAATACAATACAATACCACATGTTCAAAAATAAGCGTTATTAAAGCTTTGGTTAGTTCAATTGTTAGAGGAATCTATAGAAGTGAAAACCGCCGTGATACCAGGTGCGTTCAACCCACCAACCATCGGCCACAAGAAATTGATTGAGAGTTTGTCTCTTTACGATCGCGTACTTTTGGTACCAATCCAGGCCTATGCTCGTGGTAATCGATTAGCAGACTACCAAACTCGTATAGATATGCTTGAGGCATTCCTTGGTGATATATGCTCTAAAAACGCCTCAGTGTACCCTGTAGAACACTTGATTAATCCTGATGGTACTTACGTCAAAACTAGTCAGGTGATTGAATATATTGAATCTGAGAACCCATCCGCAGAAGTCACATTGGTTGTTAAGCCAGAGCATATTGCAAAGTTTTCAACATCGAGTGATACCACTCCACTTGTTGGACGCATTTCGTTATTGGTCAACCCCGAACTGAGCACCATAAGCAGTTCAATTGTTCGTGAGAAGAAATTCCGCGACATTGACATCAGTGAAGACATTACTCCGTCGGTCCACCAGCTGATCAATTCTGGAAACCTCTATCAGGACTTGGCTGATACGTTGTAAATTGGTAATTGTATTAAGAGTGAAGTTTATGGGATTTGATTTAGTAAAAAAGTATGCTCAGCATTCTGTTAAACGGCCGTTGCGCCATCGTATCAATGTATCACTAACCATTTTTGCGTTTGGAATCAGTTGTTATGGCCTTCTAGCATACGAAGATTTGTCATTCTTGATTGGTATCTTAATAACGACTGTGGCTATTGGGTTGTTTGCTTCCGCATCATCGTTCAAGAAAAAATATTCTATTTAGACTTATGGTCTTAGTTTAAATCTCGATCTTAGAAATAAAAAATCCGAGATAAATCTCGGATTTCTTCTCTTAACTAACGGTAAATCATCAGTTACCCGAGCTTAATAACGATTTAAGAATTCACGCTATCTTTCAGTCCTTTACCCGCGGAAAACGCCGGTACGGAAGCTGCTGCTATCTGAATCTCTTCGCCAGTCTTTGGATTACGGCCTGTACGTGCAGCACGCTCATTCACTTTAAATGTACCAAAACCTACAAGTTGAACTGGATCTTTCGCCCTTAGGGATTCAGTAATACCTTCTAGCATTGCGTCAAGTGCGCGACTCGCAGCCGCTTTAGAAATGTCTGCTTTTTCTGAGATAGATTCTACTAGTTGCGTCTTGTTCATATTATTCCTTACTGTGTAAATCACCAGATCTGTTTATACAATAAAACGCTACATTTTAAACTATGTCAATAAATTCAACATGCGTAGCGTTTACCGTGATTAAATGGAACTTAATGTATTCAAAAAGGCACTTAGTCTGTCCATTAAGTTCAATACAGATACGCCATATGAGAGGTAGTATGCTTCTTCAATCACTAACCTTTCATTTTTCAAATATAGTTTGATGTTTGGGTGAGCCTCATTCATACGCATCACTGTTTCACTATCAAACTTCATATACTTGGGCATAACTGATCGAAGAAGAAGAAAATCAGACTTATTTTCAAATTCCCAGTCAATGTGCTCATTCAAATTTGATACCTGAACATCGACACCCAGGTCCATGACTCTTATTTGCAAAGCTCTATGCTCTGAGTCGAATGAATAGTTAAGTTCTCCTTCACCAAACTCAGAAGCTACGCTTGTAATTAGACTGATCATGTCCTCGGGAGAGGCTTCTTCTAAAATACTGTCAGCATCGAATTCCTTTAGCGCGAATTGTGGAATAATTCCCTTAATGATAATCCCCGTCATGCTTTTATCGATCATGCATTATCACCTTTTCAATAATTAGCTTATTACTAAACCTTGCAATATGTTCAAAACGTCATAGCCGAGCCAGACTGCAATTGCACCCGTCGCTAAAGCTGTCGTGAACACGTACTCAATGAACCCACCCGTCCGAAAACATATCGGGCTTCTAATTTTTATACTCAGTGGCCAGAATAAACGAACGCCAGCGGGTGTCAGTGCATCACCAATTAAGTGAGCCACAAACCCGAAACCTACCGCAGCTGCGATACCGAATTGGCCCGTTAGAAAGTATAAACACGCACCTAGTGCCCATATTGAGTGTGTAATACCGCGACTATGCGTATCCTCACTCCAAGGGAGCAAAGCGCGATCCCCCTGCATATAACTCAGCGGCACTGAAATAAACTTCACACGCCGACCCAGTAAGCTTTCGGGCGAATCAATGTCGGGTAACAACGAGCCGAATAACACGGCAACGAACATTACTACGGATTCAAATGGTTTAGGTTGATAATTTAAAAGGTACGGCCCAGCTAATAACCAGGCCGCACCTGCACTGATAACATGATTACGACCAAGCACGATTAAATCTTGCTTTCAACGGTTTGGATTAATGACGATGCAGATGACGTTAATTCATTTGAATGAGCTGCTTTTTCTGCTTGTGCCTGCTTTGCAGCGGTAGCGGCAGCCTTTGCGTTAACCTCGGCTTTTGCTTTTGCAGCCGCCGCAGCTTTATCAACTTCTAACTGATGACGCTCTGCTGCTCGGCGGCGCACTTCGGCTTCCACTTCTGCGTATGCTTTCGCTGCGGTTGCCTGAGTGGTATCGCCAGCTTTACGTGAGAGAATGTTTGCTTGATTCTCGTATGACAGATGTAGAAGCGTATATACAGTGTATTTGTCATCAATGAGTACAACTTCATTTTTGACCGTATCTACGCCCACAATGTCAGCTGAGTCCACAAACTTAGTAACCACTGATTCAGAATCAGACTCAACATTACCGTTAGAGCCTGCACGCATGAATGCACGTTCACGGCCAGAAACTTCTTGGCTCATTGCCTTAGCCATAGTGAATTCTGCGTTGAGTTTAGCGTGATTCATCGAGAACTGCAGATTATTGCTGGTGGCAGTACCGACAGCATAGATACCCTGTTCATCGTTCTTAGGTGCGTTCAAAAACCAGCTAGGTACAGAATTAAACTTCTTCTCTTCTTTGCTGTATTTTACTTCTTTGTCTTGTTGAAGTTGCTCTTGGTACTCTTCTACCGGAGAGCTCGAACAGCCTGCCATAACTAACGCCGCAAGTAGAGAGATTGCCGTGATGTTTGATTTAACTATTTGCATGATAACTATCCTTTGAGTTGGTTTTCGAGACCATACTCTCGTAGATCTCTCAACGCACAACCCCTAAAAAACACATTTTTTTAAATTTTTATAGCCAGCATATTCAAGCCCACCATAAGCTACGTAGGCTCAAACAAAGTAAATAGGCTGGAGAGAAGAAAGGATTACCATTTACCCTGAGTCCCAATGGCGCAGATATCCTGCTGGTGCTGTTTTAATTGGTATCCGGTTAAACGGTCTAAACGTTCGCTTTTAGTAATGGGAAGAGGCCATAATGTGACCTCTTCAATATTGAATTAAATTAAAGCGAAAGCAGCCACAAACCGATAACACCAGCTAAAATTATAGGTATCCATAGTCCCCATCGTATGAATTCCTCCGGTGTATAATCAAGACCTTCCAGTTGAGCTATATCCACCTTGTAACCTTCGTGTCTTCGGCTGTGTACCTTTATGTTTTCCATTGGGTAACCAAGTGCTAAAAGAATTTGTGTCATCGATTTAATGTAGCGTTCTTCGACACTGTGCTCATTGCTGGTAATTGACAAATAGGCATTTTCAAGTTCCTGGTAAAGGGCACCTATTCCCGAGATGATGTTCCGATCAAAATATGAAAGGCCATCGTCACCCAAGACCTTTAAGGTTTCCTTACATATTAAGCCACATGTCATGCCATCACTGTCGAGTAACTTGAATGATGGCTTAGTTTTGAGATTCTTTTTATGTTCAATATCGATAATGTCAAATTGCAGTGTTTTGCAATAGGTTTTGAAGATCATTAAAGCTTTTTATTTCTTGGAAAGACCATCATCAGAGTGCTGTATTGAGTCTGAGATTAACTTCAAAACTTCTAGACGTTCGTTGCTCATTTTTATTTTACTACCCTGTTATTCTGTACGAAAAATTAGATACATTGTATCAAGTAGAACCCTTCAATACACAACATTATCACGCTTTCACTATGGCACGTTTTGAAAATTCGAATATTTTAGTTATTAGATATTTTAAATTCGGATATAGAAATGCAGAGTCATTACAATCAATTTGTTTCAGAAATTCGTGCCTTGTACGAAAACTCCCCATTTAACGGGTTGCTAAATGCAACTTCTGAGCTGCAGAAAATTCATGCGCTTATTCCCAATCTTGAACGCAGCCACACGATGGCACCATCAACCCGAGATAGCATCATTCAAGCAATAAGCCATGCAGCGAAGTTGGGATTGTCACTATGTCCCGAAAAAGGATTGGCTACGCTATCCATGTTTAAGCAGGTAAATAATGAAGTTGAGTTCTACCTGGACGTTTCACTTGCCGGCATTGAGGTTACAATGTCACGCATTCGTGAATACACGATTTCCACACTTGATGTTGTAACTGGCGATGATGGTATTTCGTGGAATGGTAATGTCTTTGGTTCAACGTTCCCTGTAAGAACACCCGTGAAGAATGAAATGCTTAAAGGTGCCATCTGCGTTATTGAAGTGCCAAATCATGACCTGTTGGTCACTACGATAACCATTAGAGAACTGAAAGAACTTTCTCGATTAAGCTGCGGCGATCTCAAAGCTCTTACTCCTGATTTCGCTAAACGCCATGTATTCAAAAGAGCACTAAAAACTCTCATTGCCCCACCTCAATCTCTGCTGTCAGAGTTACAACAAGCTACAAAATCATTAGACATCGCTCTGTTTAACCATGACAGAGAATTTGGCATGCCAGGGCAACAATGAGCGAACTAGCGCGTTTCGCAACATCGCTTTTAATAGTGAGAAACAGAGGAAACCCATGATGAAAAAATACCAGTTCGCTATTAATCAAATAAAACAGGACTACATCAGCATCGTTAAAGAAAATTCCGTCGAACATTTAGATTTCGACGTTGAATCTCGTATTGCCATGCGGTTGGTAGCTAACTCACACACCAGTCGTGTACCACTGTCCAAAACAAGTCCTGAAAGTGTTGCCCATGCGCTATTTAACGCGGCTGCTATGGGTCTATCTCTATCACCTACTCTTGACCATGCAATGGTTATCGGTGAAATGAATGCAACCGGCCAAGCAATTGCAAAATTGCATGTTACATACAAAGGTCTGCTTCACCTCTGCGCTGAAGCTAAAGCACTGACGCACGTCACGACTTGGGTTATACACGAAAAGGACAGTGTAAGACTGAGCAACGACGTAACAAGTAAGCCTCAAATCGATATTCCTAACATCTTTGGTGACCGTGGACCCGTTGTTGGCGCTCTATGCACGGTATGCACACCGAACGGCGATTACTTAACAACACTTATGAAGGCAGATGAACTTAATCAAGTCGCCTTGCTTAGTGGTAATGAAGCATGGTTTGGAGTATTTGCCGATGAGTTTAAGAAAAAACAAGTACTGAAACGTGCTCTACATTCTCTGGCTAGTGCACAACATGGTCGACTGGCTAAAGCAGCGAAACACTTATCGGAGAACGACTTGGATCTTTATGAAAAAACAGAGCGTCGCGCAATCGTCAATACGTCACGTCATGCGGCACAAAAGAGTGGCTACCGAACTCGAGCAGAAGCTTTCTTTAAACGAGCAGATAATCAAGAAAGTGTTAAGCCATCAGTCATAGAAGCAACTGAAACGGCAACAACACAAGGCCTGTATTTTTCATAAAAGCCTACTTGCACGATCAGTAGTGTGATTGATGATAGTGGAAAAGCACCACATTGAGGATTTAAGTCATGACCCAGACAACTCACCAACATTCAGGTTATACAGGAATGGAGCAAGCTCAACACCACGGTCGAAATAACGATATGCGCCCTGCGATTGAACATCAACGCCAACCACAACGTAACATTCAATCTCAACCCGCGCAGTCTCGACCAGCTCAACAGTCGGCACCAATACAAGGTCATCCGCAGGAAAGAAGTAGTCATCGTCCACCAGCACAATGGCAACGACAAAACAATCAACGTAACCAGCAAGCAAAGAAACCATTGCCTGCTGTTAATTTTGATGAAATTGCAGGTGTACTTGATGGTGCGAAAGACTCATTTGAGAAAATAGCAAAAAGTTCGGGTCTAGATATCCGCTTCTATGAAGAAGCTATTTATGCAAAACAGTTGATCGAAACGAACTTCAACAACTCCAACAACAAAGACTATAGCCTAGCCTATGCCACTCATGAGTCTATTAAAAAGTCTTTGGTACTTGTGGCGAACAGCGGCCTAACCCTTAATCCGCAACTTGGCCTCGCATATCTCGTTCCTCGCTGGAATAAAAACCTCAAACGAGTTGAGTGTCACCTTGAGCCTTCATATAAGGGATTGCGACGACTGGGTATTGATAGTGGTGCTATTGATAGTGCAGTTGCCGAACTGGTCTATAAAAATGATGACTTTAAATGGGTAGACCGCTTTAGCAAGCCAATCCACGAGTACAACCCCTTTGACACTAAAGGCCGTGGTGAACTTGTGGGAGGGTATTGTATGGCTAGGCGCCCGGACGGTAGCTTCATTTGCACCCCCGTAAGCATGGACCTCATAAATAAAGTACGCCAACTGTCATTTGGGGCAGTATGGAACGATTGGTTTGAGCAGATGGTGGCTAAAAGTATTATCCGCCAGGCATTTAAGGATTGGCCAATCAATAGCACAGGTCCTATCGCAATGCGTTTAGCCTCAATGCAAGACTATTTGAAGAGTGTTGATGCAACTACAGACACGGTTCCTGAACAGGATACTCAAGTGGTACCAAATGTAGGTGATGGTCAGTTTTATCATTACGAAGAAACGCCTTACTACCAACCACAATACTAATTTACCCGCCCCGGATGCCGGGGCATAAAAAGGATATATCAATAATGCATTCAAACTCTCAAACAGAAATTCTTGCTGAAAAAGCAATCGCCCTATTTCTAAAAACATCTGGAGCTACTAGTGCAGCTGACGCACAGAGAGCCTTAAATAAACTGGTCGCGGTTGCTTCACAAGCAGTTGAAACAGTTGTTGGCTACGACGCAGCCATTGACATGCTAGATGGTGTGAAGATGAGCTGTGAAATGAAACACACCAGTGATGCTCTGGTTGTTGGCACACCTCGACCCCTAAACATCATGCCTTGTGCTCCAGGCGTTCAATAAACTGAGGTAACGATGGTACCAAACGAATCCTTAACAGTTGCATTGGAAACTAAAGACGGTCAAGCGATTGAACTCGAAACCAAGCGTGGTAGCCAAGGCCACATAATTGAATTAACAGAGGTTGTAGCAGGCGGAGAACTCAAGAAGAGTTTTCACTCAGCCACCCCTAAACCAATACCTTCTAATGGCATTTTCGATACATTTAAGAGAGTGGTAAATAAGTACATCCAAGAAGGTTCAATCATCATTGATTCCACAATGCCTTTTCGTTTTGAGAATGATCTAGACCAAACAAACTGGCCACTTCGTACTGGTCTAACTGAGGGGAATGAATTTACGTTAACTGAACAATTTAATAGTGATAGCTATGCGGTACAGGTCATCCCCGCGTATGGAACTGAAGCACTAGTTAGCTTTGACATAAATGCCCAATATGCAATATCGGTCATGAGCCCTGCAGGTATTCCTATCTGCGTAAACCAACGCAACATGGTCACGCTATGCAAGATAAACCAATATTTGAACGGCAAAAAACTGCTTGTTGATGTTCAACTGGGATTAGATGGTTCAGTGTATATCAAAGACCTATATTACTTTGAATGCGACAGAACTGGTCAAAACCTAATAGAACGAATCCAGGTATTAAATCAGCTATTCAACAAGGAATTATCAAACATCTACGTTGTTAACCCTCTATTGAGCATAGATGCAAAGCAGTTAGCATTAAGAGCATGTGAAGTTACAGGTAGAGAAGCACTCCTAGTACATGCAGGAACAGTACTAGCCGCAGATCAATCAACAAGAGAGAAATATAAGATGGATTTGAAAAACGAAACTACCCTCCAGGTTATGAACGTTTGTAAGGCAAGTAACACTGTCACACTATGTGCGCATGTCGATGGTATTCCGATCGAACTTGGCTGGGCATATCACACACAGGAATTAGAAATCGAAGAGTTGGACGCTGTTCGAGTCAAATTCAGTTCTGCTGAAACAGGTGAGCTGAAAAACATTGAGATTATTACTAAGCTAGATAGCAATGAATCGACTTCACTGGATCCGGTATTGGCTAGAAAACTTGGGTTTAACTTACATCCTCGAAGCTTAAAAGAGTCAGAATTGTACGATAGCGATGCGATTGGATTCTTAGATAAATTGGAACAATGCCAAGACTGATATAAACTACACATTCTAAATTGAGCGTTTTAAATATGAATGTATTATCAAACTATCCATCAGTCTTATTCTTGATTGCAATTGCTTTAATATCGATCTACCACATTGTAAAAAGAAGTGTAATCACTCATAAGCCTAAGAATCATGAATCTGACGTTAAGTATCTATCAAGGACAATCGGTGAAACCGAGTCAGAAATGAAGTTATATATTGATGTCATTGAACAACTAGGTGATTGCTACTTAGTCCAGTTCGGCACAAGCTTAAAAGCGATCGTTAGTAAGGTCGAGAAAGATATACCTGATGTGTCCATTGATATACTACTACTCGATCCAAAAAGTCTTAAACCTCAACTTGCTTTCTTTGTGACAGCTGGTGGCCGCGATTGGTATAACGAATCTGAGTCAAAGACATTAGCTGCACAAGAGCTTCTTAGCAGTATTAACATTCACACCCTCTCTATGCCTAAACAGGACTATTACAAGGCTGATGTTGTGGTCAAACAGATGTTAGATACGCTGAATGAAGACGATGGTGAATCGAAAGGTTTTTTCTAACCAACTGAAATATAAAAGGCTAGTGCCCACTGCTGGATACTAGCCTTTTTTAATTGATGTTCGTTCGAGGTAAACAGCCACTAATTTTGATATAATCCCTGCAATAAAAATAAGGCTGAGGTATACCAGAACTTCTTGATTATTATTGTTTGTCCACTCGTAAAAAAATGCTGCTATTGAGCCGATAAAGCAACCGTTTCCGAAGTTAGAAAGGAAACGAACATTTCTATACCGAATACAAAGGGTAACGATAATCAAGGTCACGACTACTACACTTAGGATGACAATCATTGCGTACTCCTATCAATACCTACCTTTCACTATAACACTACAAATTTAAACCACCAAGGTCTTGCGTATTCAACACGCGTTGTATAATGACAAGAAAATCCAACCAAATAGACACAATTATGAGTTTAACTATAAGACACGATAACCCAGCAAAGCTAGCTCATGTTGCATGGTGCGCGCTTGTTGCACTTGGAATTGCGCGAAAATATTCCTCCAACGCTCCGAAAAATCGAGTTGCAGCAAATAAATTCATTGGCAACTGGGCAAAACATGCTGCGAAAACTGGTCGCTTTGGACATGCTTTTACCGATGAACTTCAGATTTGGGCCTCGAATGGTATCAAACACGGGATGTTAAGCAACATGGAGAAAAGCCTCGAATCTGTCATCGAGTCTTACCAAGAAAAAGTTGAACACACGAGAAGGTTACCTGGCAGCTACAAACGACGAATAAATATTGCTGGAGAGAAACTAAAAGAAGCAGGTTGGGAAATTACTTGGGGCTTAGATCGTAACTGGGAAACTGAGGGTACCTATGAAGCCACTGTAGACAATACCGCTTTCATTATGCGTGAACATTTTGAATCGTTTGATGACCTTGGCCGCTTGACCGCACCTATCACTTTGTTGGTAATCAGTAACGAAGTTCAACAACTTGTTGATGAGTTCTATCACGCTGGGATTGTTCTATTTTTGCACCAGAAAAACAGACATAACGGCAAAAGTCAGTATCTAATTGAGATATGGCCAGACAACACCGGAAGTCCAGACAAGTACATGGAGCCAACGAAAGCTTAAACTAACTTTTTAGCAGGCAAAAAAATACCCGGAGGGCCCTCTATTCGAGGACAACCTACCGGGTTTTTTATATCTACAACCTTTTAACTACCAAAGATAGCCAAAATAGACCAAGGCTGATTGCAATTAGAATCAATCCGACCGTAAGGCCGATGTTGTCTCCACTTGTAACCGCTATGCCTATAAGTCCGGCTGCTGCTGCGTTAGCTGCAGTAGCAGACAGGAAGTTTCCTAAATCTGCTTGCTGCGACTTTCTCAGCTGTTTGTTTTTTTGTTGACGTCGTTTTGCGTTCTTTTGAAGAGCGTTTTGGCGACGTTTTCTTTTGCTTTTATTTCTCGCCATAAAATTCACCTTTACGTTATTGAACCCAGGTGAGAGACACAGCGAACCCATATGGGAGGCTATGCTCCCAAATGGGGATATTTTGATTTAATTTACTTTCTTTTTTACAACAAATACTTCTCGAAGCTGTGGTGTTACGATACGTATGTCAGCAATAATCTGAACACTCAGACTAATGAAGATACACACTGCTATAACAGACCACATAGGCTCTACAGCGTAGGCAATAAATACCTTCAGAACACTTAGTACCACTAGTGGTACAGCAAGCGTAACTGATGCCTTAGAACACCACTCCTTAACAAACTGAGGCTTGATCAGTGCTAACGCACCTAACCCCATTACAATGACCAAAAACGATATAGTTTTTACGTTTGCCTCAAAGACATTCGCAAAATCAGAACCGTCAGCTGCTGAAATGACACATGCCACTGCAGAAACCAAAATTAGTTTTTTAGCTGAATTAGTCTTGTTATTGTTTTTCATATTTTCATTGTCCTTTTCCCCTGCCCTAAACTTCGCACTTCTTTAAGTTACTGCTCCATTTTGAAAGAGGTTGTGTGTTTTATTTCAGGTCCGTAGAACTGAAACTGACTAGTTACTGAAATAGATAGTCAAGTTGAATTAGATTTCGTCTAACTCGTACTTTGATGCCAGTTGGCCAACGCACTCTGCAGGTGTTTCATTCCCCGCGAAGCACGACTCAACCATTTCAGGTCCAACATCATCGATACCTATCCCAAATTGTTGCTGTAACAGTTCCTCAACCTTGTGAAAAAAATCACCTTGAGGCTTGTTCGCTATAGTCATATTTTTCTCCCCAGCCTGAACAAAGGAGTATCCCATCCGGGAAACTCCCCGAACGGGTATTAGTGTGATTGAAATGTGGTGTTAGATATTCGCCGCTACTAAATCAACATGATCAGAGGGCAACCAACCTGACTCGAAAGAATCTCGCAAAGAGACTTCATCGATGTCACCATCGTTCACGCCAAGGCGTGATTTCAATAGGTTTACTACTTCTTTTTTAAACTCGTTGTATGTAGAGAATTTCATAATTGTTTTCCTGCTATTAATTGAAAATTTAGATACTTGCACTTGAGTGAATACTGGACACTGAATTGTCTAAGACCATTCCGCTCCATTTAGCCATCTCAAGGTGCTCTCTAGCTTCTTCGGCTTCTGCAATTGCTTTTAACTCACCTGCACGACGTTCGCTTTCTTGGCGTTCACGTTCAGCTAAAAGTGCTAATCGCTCTTGCTCTCGAATTGCTGCAAAGACGGCCTCACGTTCTGGTCGTTCCATATCGAGTAAATCTCGACATTCGGATACCAGTTGATGTATTTGGGTACGTACTTCACTGCGATAAGTAGCCTTAAAATCTTCATCTTTTCCAAGCGTGCAACCGCCCAAGTAATTTGTCGTTAGACTATCCAGGGCATCGTAGTCCTCAAATTCATCTAGCGTCGTAAGATCGAATACATCGGTCTTCAAACTGAAAAAATTGAGATCACCATTAATGATGGATTTCATTACTTCGGTATCGTTTTGGATGTCCTCTTCGGCATCAGAGCCAAAAAGGTCAAACCAATCTTCATTGCACTTGCTGACAACAACACGAAGGCGTCCCAGGTTACGTGTAGACACGATTTCTGGTTCATCTTCGGTTGGTGTAGCTTCAAGGAACGCATAACCCTCAGATTCGAGCCGGCTGGCCAAATCTGTAAGGTCTTGCTTAATAGCTTTGACAAACAAATCACATGCCTCTCTTTCGAGTGGCGTCGGATCTGATGACATTCTCCAATCTTCATACTCGGCATCGTACTTACCACCAGCGGTAAATTCGATGTCCTTATCAATAGCTCGTTTCACGGCTGCACGATGTTTACCCGTCATAAGGCGATCACATAATGTTTTCGCATCATCAGAGTGAAGTGTTGCTTCCGGGAAAAACACACCATCGCCTTGGCAATAACCGAGGGACCAAGTGGTTTTATCTTCTCGAGCAATATCGTCGTAACCTAAGCTTTTGAGTTGAGAGTTGAAATAAGCAGTTAGTGTTTTAGTAGTCATGTATTCCTCCACAGAATAGTTATTCGGGAGGGACTAACCCTGAAAAGGGATAGTCGCACTCCCCTTTTCAGGTTGATGGTTTAAAGTTGAAACGGTTTAGTGAGCGTAACGCTGAATGTATGAACTACGGATACCGGCACGATCGTAATCGCACAAATCGATAGTCCATACCTTCACAACATTTTTCACTGGGTGAATGTAAGGTGTTTTGGTTAGAAACTCCTTCACCATTACCGTAGACGTAGGCTTAAGTAACTCAGTCGGTACCATTGGGTAAGTTGTTCCACCAGCTGCAGTGATCTGAGCGTCATTGAACTTACCTCCCCAAGGGGCGCGAATCGGGTTAAAGCAGATGTCGTATTCATCTTTGGAGTTGTGCTTGAAACCCAAGATGACACCAAAGCAACCGGCAGGTGCTTGGCTATCCAGAGAATCAATTACTTCAACAAAATCACCAGGCATTGGAACTTCATAAACATCGTTTAGGACGCATGCTGGTGTATCTGAAAAAGTAGGTTTGTTATTTGTTACTTGCATGGAAAATTCCTCCACAGAATTTAGTGAGGGAAATGAACGCAACGATCCCGTAAGGGCGTTGTATTCATCCCTCATGGGTTTGGTTAATTACTAGATGGAAACGTCGAAATGACGCAATTTAGAACGATTCACACGGTAAGATTCGAAGCCTTTCCTTGTTAGAAATAAACAAATGAGAGAACTCCGGAAAATTCCTTATCGTATGAAACATTGGCGGGTACGCGGCATCATCACCAGAATACCGCTGAATGGCATCTACAAGATCAATCAGGTCTGAAGCCTTTACCTCTATAAGAGATAAATACTCACCGCTGACATCACCGAGAACCGTTTCAAGGGTTGGATCAATGTACGTATCGCCAACTTTAAGCCAGGCATGTTCAATAGGAATGATGCTTTGATACACCCCCAAGACATAAGTCGCATCGAGATGCATGGCCAACTGAATGCTGTTATCAAAGCATCGCTTTGGTAACACAACACACTGAGCAATCTCACGTTGTTGTTCATTCATCGGTTGAACTGATACAGGGACTAATTCAGCCGGGTTAAGGCCATAAGACAGTTTCACAAAAGTAGATAAAGACATATTAATTCCTCCACAGAATTGATGAAGGAATAGCCCAAAGGGTTATCCCTTCGGGGGTATTTAAAACGTAATGATTAAGCTAGGTTAGTTCCAATATTTAACGAGCCAAAGAATGCCCGATCTTGCTTGGCATCTTTACTCAGGACTTTTCCGCAACTTATAAGTTTGCTACGAGCACAAAACATCACATTGTCGATTTGCATACGAACTGCTCTTTTGTAGAGAGCTAATGGGTTTTCACCCAAATCCATAATGAAACCTTCTAGCGCTGTGTGCTGTACCGTTTCGCCATCCCACTTCAACTCAAA
Source organism: Vibrio sp. 1159 (assembly GCF_033340395.1). NCBI lineage: Bacteria > Pseudomonadati > Pseudomonadota > Gammaproteobacteria > Vibrionales > Vibrionaceae > Vibrio > Vibrio sp. 1159. The sequence continues at coordinate 20,951 of NZ_JAWOWL010000044.1, forward strand.
ACAAATAGTGAATAACTCACCATCACCTTGATATAGCTTTTGAAGTGACAATAGTTCGCGGTCAAAAGTTGCGTAGTCCTCAATCTCATACTGCAAATGTACTTTTCGGATCTCTAATACACATCGACCATGCTTGATGGTACGTAACATGTGTGTTTCACCGTGATTTGAGTTATGGATATACAGATTATTGGCCAGTTGCTTTGCAGCAGCTTCCAACTCGTTACGCACAGTAGCAATTTTCGCTTTAAGTACTCTGGATACTTCCGGGATCAAGGATGAAATCGGAGTGTTTGTAACTACAGGTCGACAGAAGATTTCGTCGTTTGCTTGTACTACAGAGTTCTTACCAACGATTAAATCAAAATCATCAATGTTATCGAGCAGTGTCCAAAGGCTTTCACCTGAGAACAATTCACTGATCAAAGAATACTTACCATGAGAGCTAAGCTTAACTTTGTTTTTAGGGACAAAATCGAATACGAATAATTGCCCTGCATCATCAGTTTCAAAACTCACGAAAGAAGCGAGCTCTGCAAGATTTGAGTAATTGGTTTCGATTCGAGCCTCGATAAAACGAGCGATTGATACGTTTCTATTTGACATTGGGTTATTCCTCCACAGATTTGCGAGGGAGCTAACCCACAGAGGGTATAGCCCCTCTGGGTTATGGTTGTTATTGATTAAGAAATACGTAGGCCTGAATAGCCTGAGCGTTTGGAAAAGTCATTCAACATATTGATGGCTCGAGTCATGACATTCGTCATAACGTCATTATTGCCATCGAAGAACGACTTCCATTCACTCCAATGTATCGGTGTAGTGTCCATTTCCTTAGTTACAAGGCCACTAGTAGTGACGTTGCGATCTTTAAGTACTTTACCCACCTTCGAGATCAAGTCATCAGGACAGTTTATTAGGCCAAACTCAATCGGTGGCTGACTAATCAAAGACTCAACATCTTTGTGTTTCAGCTCCTTAAAGGTGACTTCACTAAACCCTCTGACATGGAAGAAGCGAGCAGTCGAGTCCTGACGCATGTAGTACTCGAGCAAGAACGGTGACGCGCCTACCCGTAATGGAAGGAGCAGCGAACCGCACTCACGAAGCATCCATACGTATTCACGGTTGCCATACTTCTTCATATTGTTGAAGTCCATGTCCAGATCTTCCTTGTAGTACTTAGGTAGATCGACAGCTTCAGCATGATCTTTCATCTTTTCAATAACGGTTTTAATAGACATAGTGTTCCCCACAGTAGTTGGTTGTTACCAAGGGAACACTTCCCCAAAGGGAAGTATTACCCTTTGGTAGATGGTTGGTTTTACATTATTTGATTTTCGAAGAAGGCATCAGTATCAGTTCAGCCGATTTTGGCTGTTCTGGTTCTGGCTCTGGGTCTTTACCTTTCAATGCACATGTAATCATCAGGTCACTAAGACGATATGTCGCCCTAATGTAAGTACCGATAAAAATCATGTTTATGAAAGGGTCTAGAGGGTTTAAAAACGTCTCTCCCCATATAAGCTTTTCAGTGATCATCATTGTGAAATTAATCGCAATGAAAGCTACAGTGAACAACATCAACATAGTTCCCTGATTAAAGCCACTAATCACAAATAGCTTACGGTAAAACCCTTTCTCTTCCTTCGTAATATCAATGGCCTCACGCATCAGTTGTACAGTGCGGTGAGAATTTAATGCATTGGTAAAATTTTTCATGTTATTGCTCCACAGTGAGTTTGACTAGGCAGGTTGTGACGTTAAGAACTGATCTAGGCATTTGTTAACCACAGTGGTAACAAAGGTATACCCTTCAACATTTCTTAATCGGCGTCGCACACTCAAGCGAAATTTCGCGATGAGAGAGTCACGAACTCGCCAGTCTACTAACCCTTCTTTATCAAATTCATCTGCGACCACTTTTGCTTCAACAAGAATCAACTCACGAATAGTCGAGCTCATTTCGTCTTCACTTTGTGGCTGTGCCGTACATGATTGTGTATTTTCTATAATCGATTCTCCGATATCCAGGGCAGCAATAACTGCTCTGGCATCTTCAAATTTCTTGTCACCGGTCATACCTAGTTTGGCTAAGAGTAAACCAGTAACGGAATCGAGCTCAGTGCTAGAAAGTTGCTTCTTAACAATGAGTGACTCCGCGGTTACCTCTTCAAACTGGCCCTCATTCATTAGCTCGTTAAAAACGTCGTTTCCCCTTCCCTGTTGGCGACTTCCTTGCTTGAGTAATACTCGGCTAATGGAAGTAAATTGCTTTTCAGGTTCAAGGCCAGCTCGCATATCGCGGAAGCTTTGGCGTTCTTCTTCAATGGCATGAACAATAGTTTTTGATTTACGGTCTAGAAAAATACGTGTTGTTGACATGAGTGTTTCCTCCACAGGATTTTAAGTAAGAGGGAAACACTGACCCATGAGGGTAATGTAACCCTCAAGGTTGGTTTGTTGTCGAAAGTTAGCCGATCGTTGCGCTTAGTTCTTCATCCAGTTCGGCGCCTAAGTCACGCTCAGAAACCAGCTTGAATGAACAATCTAACTGAGGGTTATATTCCACAGTGAAATTCTCGCTGTCTTCCATAAGAGCATTAACCATAGATGGCTCGACGGTATTGAGCATAGTGGCAGTACCACCAGTACAACGCTCAAAACAAATGACCTTGCACTCAGATTGATGCACGTAACCAAATAAGGAAAGAACTTCCTTGCTCAGTGGTGCGTCCAATATGCTGGTCGTGGATAGAACCTTATAACGATGAACATGACGTTTATTGTCGTAGACGTTTACAAAAAATCGGCTTTCCAGCTCAGGCCAGAATGTAGTACCTAAATTATTGTAATTAGGTAAGTAGCCTTTGAAATAGAGCTTGAACAACTCTTTCACTTTTTTCTGCAACATTTTCGACGGCAACATAGCGACATTTGTAAACAAACTAGTGCGATGCTTAAACTCAAACGTATTGTCAGAGTGCCATATAAGCTTCACGCCTGAACCTTCAATGTAGTCATTGATTTCGTTTACAAAGTTTCCGGCATTGTTTTCAATAATTTGAATAGACATTGGTGTTTTCTCCACAGGTTTGGTTAGGTTTGAGGGAAAACACTTCACCTAAGGGTGATGTTTACCCTCGGGTGGTTTGATTTAAAAAAGATTAAGAAAAGAATATTCTACGCTTTTTAATACCGGACACATTCATCAAATAGTCATCAACTATCTTTTGAATGTCTACAGGAAACTCGCGTTCATCTTCTTTCATGTTAGTCTTTAAGGCTTCTTTACGTAGAACAGCTTGGCGATCTCTCAAGTTAGCTAGCAAAGCAGTCAACTGCTCTTCTTGCTCAATAAGATATTTCCATTCCTGACAATCAGACTCCAGGAGAATTTTCTCTGCAGCGGTAGCCGCATCATTCTCAAAAAATCGATGTACCTGCTGTTCTTCTTCATGGTTAAGCTTTTTGATGTTTCTTTCCATAATTTCGGTCAGAGCATCCTTAGAAGCTTGAAGAAAATCTACTCTATTAAATTCTTTCGATACTTCATCACGTATAAGCTGCTGACCTTTTTCATTGCGACGGCGGTTAATACGTAGTGAATATGCGAAGTGAACATTGATGCTTAGGCCATGTCGAGTCTCGATGTGAACTGCATAAGACACCTCTGATCCTTCAAGGAATTTGTAAGAACATTTTTGAGCGGTAAAGAAGTTTTGTGGTAACTGGTCTTCCGAAATATTAACTGACACCGATTTACTCAATGCGTATTTTTTATCTTCATACTCTGACGTCTCGTGAATCTCAAAAAGAGAGTCATCAAGTTCATTTAGCATGAAGTGTACAGTTTCCCATTTACCTTTAGTTTTAGTTACGATCATGTTTATGTCCTCCACAGACTTTTTGTTGGTTGGTGGACATATTTCCCTACCGGGAAGTATGCCCGGATTGGGATTGTTGCGATGAAATTAACGGATAGCTATACATTCGCCTGCTTTGATAAAACCACGGTAAGAAGCCCATTTCTGAATTTCTGCTGTGATCTTTTGGCGACTGTTGTTTGTACGTGAATGAATCTTGGTATCAAGAATAATCACATCACCGGTATCCAGATAAACGGTACAATCCACTGAGTAGAAAATGCCGCGTACACCGCTAGAAGATAATTTACCTAACTCTTTCCATTGAGGTGCGTTCTTAGAAACGGAACTCTGTGGCTTAACAGGTCGTTGAGCTTTAGAAGAAAGGAATTTAGGTAAGATTGATGATAATTGCATGGTTGTGTCCTCCGAGGTAGGTAGCACAACCCCATAAGGTTAATGCAACCCTATGGTTTAGTTTGTTTGGTTTAATGAATAATCGAATCTTAAGCCGAAGCAACAAGACACGCTTTATGACCGTTCTCAGCATTCCAAATTGGATTACTGGGTTCAATCTTCAGTTCTTTATCCAGTTCGACGCAAGCTATTTCAGCATGAGTACAGAAAGGAAGGTAAGGCAAGCTTTCACGATCGGTAGAAAGACAATATCCGCGATTAACGTCAAAAGCAGCTTTGATTGAAGTTTCGACCTTGGCAGCTCCCAGAAAACGATTTCCATAATAGAAATAGGCAACCGGGGTGTTAGGTTGAGCATTGATAGTCATAGTGTTTCCTCCACAGAATCACCGAGAAGGAAAGACAATTATTCAGTCCATCAAGGAATGAAATATTGCATTCCCTAATGGTAATGGTTTTTGGTTTATAGCCTATCTGGTCGTGGTTAACGAGCAAACAGTTTAGTTGTTCAATGCGAGATCGAACGTAATACAGAACTTTTTTGAGTAGTGTTCTGGGCTACTATGAACAACCTAAGTTAAAGCAGAAATGTATCTGTCAAAACGTTGGCTGTTGACCCAAAATTCAGTACATCAATTAGCAATCCAAAGTAGGATGTAAGAGGAAGCAAAAGCTTCGATATGTAAAGAGTTTAGGGGTTTGGAAAATTCTATATAAAGCAATTTTGAAACGAACAATACATTATTCGCTTTAGAATGGCTTTACCTGAAAGACACAAGCCATGAGTGCTAATGCACTCATAGTTTGTGTTGCCAGTAAAAGTATCTTACTACGATAACTGGTCGAGGTCGATCACATTTAAACGTTAATTATTGAAAACGTAGTTTTTTAATGGTCAGGTGCCCAGGTCAACTCGGAAAAAATCTCTTCTGAGAAAATCTCCAATTTATCGAAGTCCCATACAGCTTTACCAAATAGTCCTGTTACGGTTTCAAATACAACAGCCATTTTCTCTGGGTTGGTAGGTGACTCGTAGAGGCGAAACGAAAGTAATTCATCCCTTCCGGTTGCGCAGCTCTTGCCAATAACCTTCCAATACTTGTAATGGTTGTCGTGAGGCTTTTCAGTAAACACAATGCGAGAATAGAAATCTCTCCCCTCTAGTCCTACATGCTGTTTTAACATGCTAGATAGACTGTAGAGATCACAGTGCACGCTCCAGTTGAAGTTATCTAACTGTTGGTTCAATTGCTCGCTGTGTGTTTTACAGTTGCTCGAGGTCCACTGCCATTTCAGTGCTGCAATGAAGGTTGGCTTCAGCCATCCCCCACGACATACTCGATGTTTTGTATTTACAAGGCTACATTTGGCGATTGGAACAAGATTAAGCATTCTCTGTTACTCCTGTTTCAAAGCCAATTACATCTTCTTTGCATATAAGATTGTTTACTGTGACTCGAGATGTTTCAAAGCCGTCAGTAATTCTCACAGCCATTCCCTGATTTTCAAAATGCTCAGTAGCAAGATTTTCAGCTGCAGATTTTGACTCAGCAATCGCGTAACGATGTACTGTGTCAGTAAACCCTTGACCGTTCCCGACGTAAACAGTGTCTTCGAAAATTACAGTTACGAGATATATTGATAGGCCTGATTTTAGTTGGTATTTCATTGCTGTTCCTCCGAACGGAAATTCAGAGGGACTAATTACCCAGAGGGCAATTAATACCCTCCGGGATAGTGGTTTATTTGAGTTTTTCGATACGTCGAATGATTTGAGAAGTCGTGTGTTTACCACTCCACTCTAAATTTCGTTCAGCGGTGACAGCTTTACGAATAGTTAGTTTTAATGGCTTACCCTGCTGTTCTCTATGCTCTCGGCAATGTAAGTCTTCAACACCCAGCAAATACCGAATGTCGTTGAGCGCAATGAGATAGTTCTCTTTGAGCTTGGCAGACTTGATGATCTTTTTGCCTACGAAAAGCGTTGTCAGGCTTGGGATCGTCGCCGTTAGGATATGACCACCAGCTTTGATCAGTTCGACTAAAACTTGGGTTTCAATTTCCAATGTTGTTCCTCCACAGAAATATCGGAACAACACCAAGCGGTGTGTCCCGCATGGGTTGGTATATTGGTTAATAATTTAGATAACTTTCCAGTGAAAAATCTCTTCTTCACCAGTTGGCTCGCCTTCATTCACATGAAGCTCCAACTCCATCGTACCTATGGTTTCGGACACTTCATTGAAACCATATGCCACGATGTGTGGAATAAAGCTGTGTTCCATTTCTGGTTTAGCTATTCCACAGTCAGCAAGTGCTTTGCCTTCAATTTCATCGTCACACACAACACCAGGAGCGCGGCAGTAGTCGACAATTTCATTTGCAGCATGCAGTTTGAAACGTCCTTTCTTGCCATAAGGGTCGGTAACTTCAACGATGAAGTAACCTGTTAGGCACTCGAATTTCTCTTCGTCATTGCTGAGCGGTACCAACGTTGAACAGTCTGTCATGTAACAGGTGCCGTTCTCTTGTTTCCAAGTTCTTGTTTGTTGGTCAAAGGTGAGAATTTCTGGTTTTTCAGCTAACACTAGGTCATCGTTATCTGCATATAAGTTTGGATAGTAATAGAAAATCATGGTGTCATTCCTCCACAGAATGGTTGAAGTGACACAACTCTCCCAGTAAGGGCGAATTGTGTCCCTTATGGGTGGTTTTTAATGGTGATTTTTGTTAGCTGGTAGCTTTTTCTAGTACATCAGCCAAGTTAAAATCGTTGCCCTTGTACGAATCAGTCACATGACCTTCCGTACTTACGTCAACAAATTTAGTCCAGGTAATCCCAGAATTACGGCGATAATGGATACTCACAGATTTACCAGCATATTTTCCTCTGAGTGAAGCCATTAGCTCTTCGCCATTGGCACATTCAGTGTCATTTCCAAAGTCAGCGATCTTGAACATAAAGCTTTCCTTAACCTTGAGTAACATCATTGGCCAGATCAACTTGTCTATCGAGAAGGTTCATTAAGTCCCTCTTAAGAATTTGAATATCTGGATCATTTTGATACTTAGCGTCATCAAAATTAAAACGCTCTACTGCGCGTTCCATATCCTCGGCCAAAAACTTAATGGAGCCCAATATATCAGTGATCCCAGACTTTGAAACTACAGCGTCCTTATTGAAGAGTCGGTCTTTATAGACTTTCGCCTCCATGATGGACTCTCGCAGGTCTTCCATTGCCAGGTGTTGATATTTCTTCTGAACGGATGCTTCAATATCTGGGCGCCACTCTCTTACGAAGAGTGCGATAGCAGATACATCAGCTTGACGATAGTGAAAATACCTATGAAGTTGTGGCATTTGACAGCATAGATAATTGCGATCCAATTTAATTGAATTGCCTGCCATTACTGTCCCACGCTTTTCCTTCTGGTTATAGGGTTCAGCGTTATGTTTCCTTAGATGCTCTAATGCCATATGTTCCGCTTCTTCCAGAGTTAATACTGACTGGCGAACTTCATCCAACAAACCAGTTTTGGTGTGCTGTTCGATGCTCCACGGGTCCATAGCGTTTAGAATATCTTCCGAATGGTGGATAACAGCTCTAAAACCTTCACCATCGATGATGTTTAGATCAGTATCCGTTAAGTGAATAGCAATTTCGAGTATCGGGTAAACCTGCATACCTAGTTCGCCACTCTCTAACTTTCCATCTAGACCACCAGATTCGATATCTGTCCAAGCGAAAAGAATTGATCGGTTATTTACTGCATTATTCATTATCGAGCACCTTCTAGTTCAAATTTTGCTTTTGAGTTATCTACCAAGCTTGCTAAACATCTAAAAAAGATGATGCAAAATATGGCAAAACACGAAGCACCAACAAGACCACTTTCGTAATAAATGTCTACGACTTTAATACAAGCGGCTACTAGAAGAGCAATGATGGTAAGTAATGCAAAGGTTGGAAATTTCTTAATTATTTTGTACATGTGTGCCTCCGAAATATAGGGATAGACCACATGCGCCATTGGCGTTATGTGGCCCAATGGCTGTGTTATGAAATGTCTATCTGAATGTGGTTAACAAACAGACAGTTTGTGCATGTCAAAACGTTACGTTGTGACGTTATGAAAGCGATTTTAGAGTAGTGCTTATCTTCTACTTATTGCCGCCCGGTTAGTTTCAAATAGTTTTTGAATTTCACTGGCTAACGAACCTAAAAACAAACTCAACATCCAGGCATCCAAGGAGGATGTGGAAGATAGCAAAGCTAAGATTTGAGGAAGTTATTAGGGTATGGTTTTTCATTCGGCACGTCTTTCGACGCGGCGGGGCCATTGGATGACTCATTCGGCAGCTCTGCGCTCAGAACTCTCGAATAAACCACCAGAAGGACGCTAATGCGTCCTACTTAAATGGTGGTGCCTAACCCTTAATCCATTAGGGAAAAAGGGTCAGGACGAAGCTACTGTCAATCGTAGCTAATTTCATAGAAGCTCTTGGGATCAGCGGGAACCTCTGTGATTAAATAGCCCATTACATTCACTCTGTGAAAACCGTCAGAGATAATCAATACCGTATCCCGGTCTTCATCATCATCGTCGTAGTCAACATCATCGCTTTCTATAAGAGACCAAACACAGTTTGGGTCAGCCGCCTGAATTTTCACTAAATCCGCACCATGCAAACCAAACGCATAACAAACATCGTCAACTTGAACGAAGCTGTCACCTGTTGGGTTAGCTACTGGTTTGTACTTACCGAACCATTCTTCAAATTTCATTTCAATTGGATCGTGTTGAGTCGTCATATCTTGATTCCTTGTATTAGATTTCAGTAGGTTTTCATTGTTGATGAACAACGGTGAGTGTTATTTTTCTTTAAATAACGGCCTCCCGATCTAATGCCATTGAATCGTCATAACCACTTTGCCATACCACTCTCTGATGACTTAACACCGGGTATGGACAATCATTTCGACGGTCCTGCTTATCCGCATGAGCCTGTTGGCCAGCAGAGTAGATATTGAAATAGTAATCTGAAACATGTCTTGAAGCTTGCATGCTGTATTTCCTCATAACAGGAAACACTTATCCCCCAGGGGAAAAATGCTCCCCTGTGGGTAAAGGCGATGACAGAGCATCGCAGTTTAGTTAAAACGCGTTGATACCTACGCTTGGACTCAGTTCGATAGGAAAACCTACCGCACCTTCTTCGACATAGACGTCCAGCCAGTCCACAGAAGATTTACCTTCTGGGATTTCATAGTCCGGAACGAATACTTCCACCAAGTAACCCTCTTCTCTCAATCTTTCAGCCAATTTATGCACTGTCGATTGACCATCACCAGAACGATCATTATCACCCCAAAGAGTAATAAGAGTACGGTGTTTAGGAACTCCCGGAACAACTACGCCACTGGCTAGTTTCAGTAATGAGCTCGAGTAGTGAGGACGCATTGGTATACCGCACGCTTCACGAATCGCTAATGCAGTTTCCATTCCTTCACAGTAGCCGATGATAGCCAAGTCTAGGCCGTCTTCTGCTTCGTAAACGATTGGATCATCCATAGCGATGTAACCGCCTCGAATATCCCACGGTGGAGACATCAAAAGCTTGGTTTTCTTTTCCGGAGCCTTTCTGCCATTAGAGAGAAATGTGCGATGCAAAGAACAGTTATTTCCATCTTTATCTCTGAATGTGCCTAACATTGCGGAATACCAAGGGCTACGGTTATCACCTTCTTCGCGGAACGAAGTTGGGTAACGCAGTCGGTTGTGATAGCGAATAGTGTCAGGCAATTTAGAAAAATCACCTTTCAATCCACGGCTACGTAGATATGCGTGTAGCTCAGGAGCTTTTGCTGCAGGAATAGAAGTTTGCGCCACGCCACGAACTCGGTTCATGCGCTTAAGCTTTTCTTCTTCATCACAGTACTGCTCGCGAGCTTGCTGCATTTGTTTTTGTTTCCATCGGATTTGTTCATCTGAAACTTGGGATATATCGCCACCTAAAATGCTGACGATCGTATCCATTGCTTCTGACTTGCTACATCCTTCAATCCAGCTAATAACCTCAATACCATCAGGCATAGCGCCGTCTTTATTGTGGTACGCCCCTCCCGTTTGAACCCAATCCTTGAAGAATCGAAACTGAGTAGAGGTTTTCTTAGCACCCGGAGAAACTGGGCATGGAACTTGTTGTGGCGCTTTCTTGATGGCAGTAGATAGCTGAGGAAATGCTCCAAATACTAAGTCCCACTTACCATCCGCGATTGCGCGAACTTTTTCTATTTTTGATTGGCCTTGTGCGTACATGGGTTGCCTCCGAATAATCGTACAATTGAATTCCCGTAGGGACTCCAAAACCCCCTGTTACCGGAAGTTTTGGTAGTCCCCACGGCAACAGTTGAAATGAAAAAAGTAAGTGGCTTACGCCACTACTTCTTCACTGTGATTACTCGGTGCAACAGCTGATTTCTCAAGCTTCATTACGCCCTTCATCTTGAATGCCGAACTAGACATTTCAACAATCGTTACACGATTCATACCTTCTTCAAATTGACTCAGGAAATTGGCAAAGCCAGGACCCGAAAGCATTTTTCCGAATAAGATCTGTTCACGACCGTCAATGACAGTTGTTGCAGCTTTCACATAATTGCCATTGGTTAGTTTCTCAGTGATAGTCACTTTCATGGTAATTCCTCCACAGAATTGTTGTTTGTAGAGGATTGACACACTGATCCCCAAAGGGGTCAGGTATGTCGCCCCTCTGGGTTTGGTTATTTGTTGCGGTTACCTTGGTTAGAGGTTTATCCGCGATAGTATGTTCTTAAGTAGGTGAATAGCGAGTTTGCTAATTCATCCGCACTCTTAATCGCAAAGTATGGTCGATGTTCGAAGCCAGCCAATTGACCAGTTCCAATACCGATACCAATAACGGTTATTCCCATAACATCACATTCACGCAAAGCAGCTTGTACCGTAGCACCGCTGGTTTGTCCGTCCGTAATTAGGAAAAGCACTTTATTTGGTTCTTTACGTAAAGCTAAACGAGCAGTTGCACCTTGAAGCGCTTCAGCCGTCGGTGTACCGTGATCAGCACGGACGTTGAAACTTCTAGTCGCAACAGAGTTCATACGCTCACTAAATGACTTAGCAATGTGAACGAATCCATCTTGACGAGCCGGGTCGTAAAATGGGTAGTAAAGTACTTCACATTCCGCGCCTTTAATGAACTCAATCGCTTGACCTATTGCAAATGCAGCTACATTGGCCATATCCATATTTCCACCTTGCATAGAACCACTTCGGTCAATCAAGATTGAAAAAGCGGTGTTAGGCGACTTGGATATGGTTTCAGTTTTGAAAACTCGGTTATTTCCTGCAGAAACTCCCCAAAGAGTACCTGCACAAATTTCGGTACCGGTATTTTCATAACTACGCTTAACTCGGTTGCGGTCATTCAAAATGCTGTTAAGCACCAGTTTTACCCGCTGTGATTGTTGTCTAGCTTTTGGCATCCAGAATGGAATACCTCCGGTAAGTGGCGATTTATCACAACGAAACGCTAAAGTTGGCGTTGAGTATCTATCACCAGACTCTTCTTTGAACTGTTCTTCATTTTCTTCGGCCTTATCTTCCATCATGCGACGAATACCGTCATGCATGTCTTCCAATAAGTCGTCTTCATCGGCGTTAATCGCTTTTTCAATTTCTTGAGAGCTTGCCTGATTAGAAAAACTGTCAGTTTCTGACTGACTTTCAGAACCGTCGCTGTTGGCATCATCATTAGAATCTGTGTCCAATTGACCAGATTGGTTTTCATCACCCTCTTCATCAGAATTATCACATTCATCAGAGACTTCAGATTCAGACTGTTCGTCCTCAACTTCAGAGTTTGAATCAGATCCACCAGATTGATCATCTTGGTTTTCATCCTGATCTTGTTCTTCCTCTTGTTGCTGTTGGTTTTCATCCTGATCTTGTTTTTCCTCTTGTTGCTGTTGGTCTTCAAACTCTTCCTGCAGAACCTTTAGAACATCTTCTGCACGACGACGAGCGTCAACAGTTGATTGGTCACTAGCAGACAGGGTAAGAATGGCCTCTAACTTTGGAAACGCATTTGGTAATGCGCGACTAAGACAAAATGCAGCATCTTGGGAGAACTCTTTAAGTGGGTATTGGTCAAGATGCTTGTAACGTCCGGTATACAAAATGTATTTTTGTACCAGTCGAACAAGGTCATCTTGTGGTGATGGTGCGCTAAAAAGACCGCGTTTAATTGCAACCTGAACCAACTTCAATAAGTTGGTCTTAGCTCCAGGATACTCGTGCCCGACAAGCTTCTCGATACGAACATCTTCAAAGATATTCGTAAGGCGTCTGACCATCTTATTATTGATGCTGTACCACTCTGTAAAATCAGTGTGCTTACAGTGACCATTTTCATGATCAATCATACCTTCAAGCATGTCTAAGTACTCAGGGTCTTCCATATTACCTAGCGGTAAAGTGGTCATCTTTCCCGAAGTACAAGCTTTTGTACCTTGGATTTGTACACCAACGCTGCGGCCAGTATTCATCGTTTGAAGCAAAGTAAACTTGCGTATAAGTGCTTGTTTACGACGCATTACTAACGCAGGGTTTTCTGGTTTAGAGATTGCACTTTCAGCAGTATTAATTGACATAAGGATATTCCTCCACTGTGGTTTGGTTTGTAGACAACCCACAGGGAGAAATACAACCCAAAGGGAAGCATAACTCCCCTTGTGGGTTAGGTTTTATTAGAAGAAGAAACCAGAAGTAGTCACGTTAAGTGGCTCAGAAACTGGTGTCTCAGGTGTAACATTTTCAAATGAATCAAATGCATCAAGATCTACTGTAATACCGTCTTCTGCGAGTACCACATCGTCAAACGAAGCCTCAGCTTGTTCAACTTCGAGTGGTTCTTCCATAGAGACAGGTACCTCAACTTTTGGCGCCGGCATTACTACAGGAGCTTGTTCAACAGTAGGTTGTGGTTCGACAACGGGCTGTTCTTCAACAACTGGCTGTGATTGAACTTCCTGCGGTTTTTCAACGACAGGGGTTTCAACAACTGGAGTCTGAGCATTTTCGGCTTTTTTACGACGAATTTCTTCTAACTGACGTATTAGTTCAGCTTCGACATCATCGATACCGGTATCAACTTGAGACGCATTATTTGCAGCCGTAGTTGATTGCTCTTCTTCCTCTTGCTCACTTTCCACTTCGGCTACCTTCGCTGCAATCTGGTTAATACCTGATGCGTGTAGCTTAAGTTTGTGTGAGTCAGTCATCATCATGACGTGTGCCATAAGATTACTGAAATGCGAGCCTCTGATTTTGCCTGTGTTCGGTAGAGCCTTATCAAGCAAGTCGTCAAACATATCGACAACGCCTTCAAATACCGGGTCAAGCATGTACAGAGAGAACACTTTGTCACGTAGGCGACGCAGTGGACGTTTTATGTCTTGAGTACATTCTTCTTTACGAGAACCTTTCGCTTGCCCATCTTTGATTGTTAAAGAGTCTTTAAGGAGAGCTTGCGCTTCCTTAGCGATATCTTCAAACAACTGTGCTGCAGCTTCACCGACAATATCTGCCAGATCTTCTTCAACACGAGGGGTAAAACGAACAGGTTTGTAAATGCGCAGACGGAAACGAGAGCGAACTTCCTCAACAGTCATGTATCCATCACGAATGACAGATTCCAATCCCGGATGCAATTGACACCAATCTGCAATCAGTTGTTCGTACTTACTACAGAAGTTATCAACTTCACGTTCATACTCTTCAACCATTGGTTCTGCTTCTTTAAGCAATTCGATAAGCGATGAGTCGGATAATAAATGGTTGCCCATAAATCTAACCCCGTACTTATTAAACAAACGGCCAAAACGAGAAGCGAACTTATTACAGAAGCTCAGGTGTGTCCTTGTATCTAGAAGTGACTTACGACCCGGTGAAACTAGATCGTCAGGCAATTCAACACTTTTACCGCCAGAGTCAAGCGCTGTTACTTTACCTTCACTAAATGTCTTCTTACCGCTCCAGTTACGCATTTCGTAACCGATAATCACACAACCCTCTTTAAGTTGTTTGTGGTTATCCAACAGCTCTTGGGTAGCCGCTGTTGCGTGATCGATAGCAGACGAGTTAGTTGTAGTTGATAGTGACATGGTTATTCCTCCACAGAATATTATTTGGTTTGGTTTGGTTTGGTTATTCAAATCAACCCAAGGAATACCAGTCACAGATCAGCCCCTATGGGGAGATTGTAAAAAGCATCCCCATAGGATTAATTTTTAAGGTTGTGGCACAAAGGAACGTGTCTGAGCGTCAAAAGTCATGTGCCCTATAGAGACATAACCTTTTCCTTTCTTTTCACGTACTTTCTTGGTCACATATATATCAGCTTTAATTGATGACCCATCAAAGTCAGTAATTAATGGCTTGAAGTAATACACAAGTTGGGAACCGCCTGGCTCAGTGAACCAGGTATGGACACCGCGATCATCGAGGCCAATAGACCAAGTTTTCTGCTTACCATCCGGTCGGATTGCTCCATAGCATTCAAATTTAACACTTGAAACATCCTGTTCAGGGGAAGAACAATAGTCCTTCTCCTGAGCAGTTCCCTCACTTACTTTCCCGATGTTTTAGCCTCGTTCCAACCATCAGGATGGTCGAATGACTCTCCGAAGATACGTTGAACAATCGAATAAACCGCTGGTTCATCTGATTCATCAAGGCTGTTACCGAATACAAAGTCAAAAGACTCTTTCAACGGAACATTCTTCACACCGAAGATTGTCATGTAATCAGCCCATGCAACTAAAACACGGGTAGAAAACGCACAAGACAGACGTTCATCTGGCAGACCCAGTTTATTAAGTGCTTCCGGAGTGGTCGCTTTAGCTTCCAGTTGAGGTGCACGAAGTGCAAGTCTCATTTGGCCAGCCAACTTAATCATCTTATGTCGAGTGGATTTGCTGATGTCAGGGTAACTTGCAGACAAGATACTATCTTCAACAGCAGCAGATGGATAATCACATTCCACGAATGCAAAACGACGACGGAAAGCTTCATCAAGACGTTGAGAGGTATGGTATCTACCTGTCATGTCACCACCACCATTCGTGTTTGCAGTTGCGCAAAAACGGAAGTTTTTATGTGGGGTAATGATTTCGCCTGTATCATCTAATTGCCAAGGTTTGTATTCAGCAGGAGTGTGAAGCTTGCTCAGGAAATCACCCGAACCTTTATCACATTCATCCATAATCTGACACCAACCGTACTTCATAGCACTTGCCACGCTACCGTAACGGTAAGGTGTTTTGCCATTGAACAGAATGTAAGAGCCTTGAGCCTTTTCAGGTCGCATACTCTCGTTCACCGCTGTTAATGACACTGGCCAGTTCATACGGTCAGCAAACCAAAGAAGCATTTCAGTTTTACCAGTACCTGTTTCACCAAACATGAATAGCGATAGCTTTCGTGTTGGAGCACACCACCAAGCAAGGATTGAACGAAGTACATCTCTTTGAGGGATGTAAGTCGGGTTCGAATCGATGCATTTTGGATGGCGATGTTTAGGACGGGCAATTTTGAACATGCCTTTCGGAATGTGAGGTGCAAATACTTCGCCGGCATCTACCAGTTCCATTTCGCTCCAGCGAGGGTCACTGTAAACAATGTCCTCTATCATTGGGTTTTTAAGTTCCAACAATTTCACCAATTGTTCATTAGACATTTGGCGAGCTGATTCACGAGAGATTACTTGAGATGGTTGAGCAGTAAGAGTTGCAGTATTAGTCATTTTAAAATTCCTCCACAGGATTTAGAAACCCGCAAAGGACAAACACAACTGTCCCTAAAGGGAAGTTATGCCGTCCCCTTTGGGCATGGTTTGTTTGGTTTTGGTTGTTTAATTAAACGTCGAATTCAGAATCTTCTGGATTCTGAATAAAGTACATTTTTGGTTTGATACGGTTGATAACGCCTGCCATGTCCATACCGATTTTACTGGCCAGATCACGTAGTTCGTTACAATGCATCAAAGTTGATACCTTTACCCACTTAGCTTTGCTGGTTTTGCATTTGCGAAACTCAGACAAGAACCAGTCGGCCAATTGGTCTTTAAATCGACGTGAATTACATTCACGAGGGGTCAAGCCAATTTCATTTACTTCGTCTACAACTTTGTGGTCCAACTTCACAAGCATGCTAATGACTTTACGAGTTTGGGCAGCACTGTCGTAGTTTTGAAGCGCTTCAAGAACACCATCACGAATATCGTCAGGTCGATAACAAATCGCAGCACACAAATCCTTAAAGGATTCACTTTCTTGCCACTTTAAGATTTCCTCACGAGTCGCTGAGCCAGGTTTAGTTTGACGAAGCTGTTTAAGGTGCTCATGTAACATCCCATCCCATAGTTCAAGCAATGTATTCTCATCCCAATCAAGTAGCAGTTCGTCTGTTGCAGGATCGTACTCAGGACATAGCAAGAGCATGTGATCAGGCATAGACTGCGACGCGTTGGCATGGCGCATTGTGATACCGTCTTTGTCTTCAACCATTGCTCGTGGTGCAGTGACGCGTTTCTTAGGCGCGGTGCGTTTCTTAGCTTTAGGTTTTGACTGACGTGGTTTAGGTTGAAATTTTGAAGTTGTTTCGGTAGTACCAAAGATGTCGTATTGCATGTGTAATTCCTCCACAGAATTTTTGTTCTGCTTAAACGAGGAACACACTTCTACTTACGCAGGAGTTATTCCTGCTTAGGCAGATTGGTTTAATTAAAGGTTGGTTTAGTTACTAAAATTACTCGAGGCCAAGCTCTTGAATACATTCCCCTTCAATAGCGCATAGACTTTTGCCTTTTTGCTCTTCTCTGAGTTCAGTAAATTCTCGACCTTGGTTTGTATTCTCTTCCGTCATGACGAACCGTTGTTGGCTCTCAAGAGAAAAATAAATATGCATCCGTCTAGGCGCATTTTTATCCCCTACCGTTCGGTGTCGCTCGATACGGCCTTTACAGCTCGTTGCAAGTTGAAACATCAAACTAGCCATGACAACACCTCAACAAGCAGCAAAGTAAATTTCGTTTGCGCGAGTAACTGCACGATCTGCCATATGTAAAAGGCGTTCATGTGTAGTCGTATCACGGGCAAAACGAGCTTTCTTACGTAATCGTGTAGAACGACGTTTAAGGTAAGCTGCTGTTTGTTTCGGATCGGTTGAGTTACAAGAGTTGTTAGTAGACATAGTGACCTCCACAGTCGGTTTAAAAATGGGAGATCACTAGCCCTATTAGGGAGTAGTAATTCTCCCAAAGGGTTGTTTTGAATTGGTTAGTTTAGGTTTAGGTTTACATTTCAATGGCAATGACAAACAGTGAGTTATTACTGTTGACGGCTACCATAAAAATCTCCTTCATTCCAATCTCCACCTTGTTGTTCTGGCGGGTATTGGTCATCAGTGTACTGCGGGTTGTGTTGCGGTGCAGAATACTGAGGCGCGCTATATTGAGGTTGCTGAGGTGCACTTTGGTGTACTGGTTGCTGCGGGGCACGTTGTTGCGGTGCTGATTGCTGCGGTGTACGTTGAGGTGCTGGCTGCTGCGGTGCATGTTGCTGAGGTTGTCGGTTGTATTGACCTTGGCCACCAGCTTGCTGTGCAGAGCTTTGAGGTTGAGCTGAATAATTCAAACCTGCCTCTTTAGCTAACTCTTTTAAGGCTTTAGGCATATGTGAAACTATAGATTCAACTTGAATCTCTGTAATCACATGACCTTCTTCACCTATAGAACGTTGAACGAGAAATCCTTTAACACAAATTTCGTCACCAGAAAGTAAACCACCATTACGTTCAAGCTTTTGAAGTAAGTAGTCGTTAAATTTCAGGTTCATCCAAGTTTTACGCTCATTGAATCCAGGTCCATCTTTCTTGCGCCATGAAGTAGTTTGACAGACAGATACGACACCAAAAGGTTGCATACCGTTATTACCACCAACTACTTTAAGATCACGTCCACATGTTCCACCAAATTCAACACTATTAGCGTTTGTCTTAATCATTTTGTTGCTCCACAGATTTGTTTATTTACAAGCATAAGAACGCTTGATTTTGAACTTGTAAGCGGAGCATATAGTATCTAACCCAAAAAGGTAAAGAACAATGCTCCACCAGTTCGGGAAGTAAAAATCTATCAACAAGTGGTTATCTTGAAGACAGGTTGAAGGCCATTTATATAGCTGGTCAATGACTAGTAATCATCTCTTTTTAAAGTAGTGAGATTAGCTACTTGGGGTGTGACTTATGCTATTACAGAGTAATAGTGTCAGTTAGGAAAAGAATCCAAATAGACAAGTCACGGTAGCACTTAGATCATCAACAGTCCCGATCCCAAAATGTGGGGAGGAAAGGCCAGTAGGCAAATGAATCAACTAGTGTGCAGGTAAAAATTCGGAGGCTAGCTAGGTCTTACGGTTACAGCCTAACGCCTATACTGACGGTTATTGGCCATCAGGTTTATTGAATCTATCTTTTTATGGACTGCGAGGGAGAGTCAGCCTCCCCCAAGCAGCTTGCCAGGCGCGTTATAAAGATAACGAGCTAGGACGAACTGAAACCCTGCGACCTATCTAGAAATTGCAACAACCGCGCACTTTTCTGGCTGCTCGGTGTATCGAGCCCAGCGGTGCAAATGACTTTTTGAAGTCATTTTGTTCATAGTGGTTGATGGTTTTTTCTTACGGAAGCTCACTACGTTATCGCGGTAATGCAATGAAACGTTTGATTCAGTATCGAGTGCGCTGTGTAGAGTTTCAGGTGTGGTTTCAGTCGTCATGGGATGCCTCTCTTTGTATTCAGATCTACCCTCAAACGCTCTCGCGTAAAAACGTTTGAGGTGGTAGACCTGAAAGAGAAACCTAGCAAGTGTAAGGGAAGGCAATGCCAAAGGCGTTAACTTCAACTTACATCATGCTAGGTATGCTCCATAACGGTTATGACTAATTCACTGAGTGAAATGTGCATAACACTATAAGGTTCAACCCTTACAGTACGAACGTTTACTAAGACAACAAAAGAATGACGTCAGTAATCGCTTCGATAATGTCTAAAAGTAACATGGTGTTCTCCTTTAAATGAATAAAATGAAACCACGTCACCTAATTGGTAATGTGGTTACCTAATAGGTGTTAGACAAATTTATAATTAGACTGGCGAGCAGCAAGTATCACACGAGCAATTTGCAAGTATTTGTGATCTTCATGAACCATCCAAGTTAAGTACTCAGTTGGAACTTCAGCCCAAGTCTTTCCTTCATGCTTACCGAATCTTACACTTAGTTTTTCTAAGTTGTGGACACGCTCAGCATCAGAGTGAGTACGTACTAGAAAACCGTGGATATTAATCGGTGGGCTTTCTAAAACAATACTTCGCTTGGATTCATTTTCTACTTGGTTCTTGTTGTACTCTCTGTATCTATCCTCGATAGCAACGCCACCGTTGTAAAGCAGAGCAATTACAAAAAAACCAAAAGCAAGCAATCCTAAAAACACCATAATATTTCCTCCGAACAAGTTTTAAATGAATAAAATTTGATCAAAAGAACACTATGAGTTTTTTCCCATCAGGAGAGTCATAGCCTCCTTATGAGAACAAATTTTGTGAATGACTACAGAGAAGCTTGATAGCTAATCGGCAGTATATTTAGTTACTTATGCATGCATAAGATTAAGTTTTATCACGAGTGAAAGTTATCAATCGAGCTTACTTTAGATTCAGTTGTGAGTAAAAAACACAGCTCTTCTTTAAACAATCCAACAAAGTCTCTCAAAAGAGAGGGAAGTTGTAGGAATGGGCTAAGGCCAAAGAAGAAATTTACCTTTTAATCATAACGCACGTTGAAAGCGTAAGCACCTAAAACCTACCCTCAAGACGTTGATTATGTAGCACTATGTAGACCCACTTATTCAATGCTCCGCGAGAAATAACAGAGAGGTGCGAAAATACACCCCTAAGCAGTTATTAGGCAGCTTCCTGCTCTTCGTCTTTTCTTTGCTTGGCCAACAACTCCAGCTTTTCCTCTACTTGCGCGA
This sequence comes from Vibrio sp. 1159, assembly GCF_033340395.1. Taxonomy (NCBI): domain Bacteria; kingdom Pseudomonadati; phylum Pseudomonadota; class Gammaproteobacteria; order Vibrionales; family Vibrionaceae; genus Vibrio; species Vibrio sp. 1159. Next base: position 41,367 of record NZ_JAWOWL010000044.1, read on the forward strand.
GTTCTTCTGGGAAGCCCTCAACCAAGAACTGTGATGGCTCTTTTTTCTTCGCGGTTCCAGAAGAGTCTGGATCACTATTGAATGAAAGGTAAAGTTCATCAACTGCTCGTGTCATACCAACATAAAAAAGGCGCCGCTCTTCAGGTACACCTCCAGTTGAATCTTCTTCCAGTGAGTTATTAGATGGACAAACACCTTGATTCGAACCACAGATCCAAACTTGTTCCCACTGCAACCCTTTTGATGAATGTAGACTCGAAAGCGTCACCACCCCCCTTTCTGTGTCTTCATCCACACCTTTGGGGCTAGGTGCTAAGTTCTTTGAGAGTAATTCAACACGATCTACAAAACCGCCCTCAACATTGAGATTGTTTAAAATATCGCCTACCAATTCGATAAGCCTTGCTTCTCGACCTTTTCCACCACGGTGAGTTTTAAGGAAGTCAACAATCACTTTGACCCGAACATTCAAGTCTGACTTGGTATTTGTATCGGTTCCCCAGTCTTTCCAATGCAAGTGCAGTTGCTCAGAACTATGTTGCCAATCGAGCCATGCTGGTGGCATGAAGTCACCAAACGAGCACCTTTTTTTAGCAAGGCCTTGAGTAACCATTTGAATGGCTTCTTCGTCTTCTCCTAACCAACCAAGTATCTCGCTGATGAATCGCGTATCTTTAGGTCGAACTAGGCTCCAAAGTAACTTGAGGACAATGTTTGCAACGTTATCATCCCAAAGTTTCTTGCCACCTAAGCGGCGATAAGGAATGTCATGCAGTTTTAAGTAACCTTCGGCTTCATCGAGAATCCGGTTCGTTCTACCAAGGACTGCCCATTGACGATTGTCAGAAGTGATAGCCTCAATCATTCCCTGAAATTCATCTGCAGCCGTTAGGTAACCTTTCAAATTTACAATGCCGCCCTCTTCCCTACCCGACACCATATCCTTGTAAACTCTATCCTCGTTGTACTCGATCACTCTTTTAGCAGCTGCAAGTATCTCCGGGCGACAACGGAAGCATTTTTTTAAAACGTAACCTATCGCGTTGAAGTCCCCCTGAAAATTCACCATATTCTGATAGCCAGCAGCACCACGCCAAGAGTAAATTGATTGGTCATCATCACCAACGACAACGATTTTCGCGCCCATTTCACCGTGAATCTGGATCCACGCATATTGCATGTCACTGGTATCTTGAAATTCATCAACAAGTATATGGGTTGCGTCCCACGGCGGTAATGTACCGTTTTGTACGCCCAGGTATGCCGAACGCGCTATTAAGTTAAAATCTTGGCAATTATTTTTCTTCAATAGGTCAGAGTAAGCCTGGTAGATAAGCCAACCCGAATTACTACTTTTCCCACCTATTGGTTCTGGTTTTAGCATCCGTCCATAGGTATCAATGGCGTTCATCGCTTCGTCAATCTCCATTGAAAGGCCAGCATGCCGCATTGCGCGCTCAAGGAAATTATATTGTTCCCCACCAACAAGCGTGCGCTTAGTGCTACGTCCACCATTTCTCACTTGTTGTCCGAACACAGAATCGAATGTTGCAGCTTTGGCTCGATACTTACCGTTGCCTTGAATCTTCTGTGCTAATCGCTCATTGAGTTCTTCGGCTGCAGCTTTGGTGAATGTAATTAGCAGCAATTTGTATGACGGATCTTTATTTACCAGATTATCTGCTAAGGCAACCATTGTATGGCTTTTACCACTACCAGGCAGCGCACAACACATCGTATGGCCGTCACTATCAGCCACCAGCTGTTGGTCTTCCGTTAATCCTGACACTCTACCTCACCTGTTCTTAAAAATTTTGGCTTATGATAAACAAGAATTGAAAATCTTACGAGTTCAACATTTTGCGTTTTTGATTGATTATGAATATCGACCAGAATTGTTTGAATTTTATACCAGATACTTAATTACTAGTTGATGTGGGTCCATAGTTCCGTATCATTCTCTTGTTGAATAATTTCACGATGTCAATGACTCCGCTATACCCTGTATGATTGCGCGTTATTCCAAAAGTAGTAGCATCTAAATATCAACGACATAAATGGAACGTTAAAGGATTTACCAAATGAAGAAACTATTTGTACCGGCAATGGCCGCATTGACTTTGGCTCTTTCTGGTTGTGCGAGTAACAAAGCTATTGACCCAACACCTTTACAATTAAACACGTCAGACTCAGTGGCAATGCAATCTCTGAAATCTGGATTTGATTATGTACCTTTTGATATTAAGGACGCAGTAGTAGCGCAGGATGTCTATGACAATAAAATTGGATACGGTACTAGCGCCGGGCTTGGCTTTCTAGCACATGGAGGTATCGGTGCCTTGGGCGGTCTTGGCATGGCGGCTATCATCAACGCTGGTGGTAACGTTCAAGCAGATTTCATTCAAATCATTGCTTGGATTCCTGCCGATAACATTGATATTACCAACAAAGCTGCGCTAGATGATTACTTAAAAACTAACTACTTAAAGCCTGCTGCTGATACGTTTATCGCTTCTGATTTCAATAAACAAATGGAACATCCAACAGAGTTTGTCAGTTACAAAGATGGTTCTTACCGTGTTAAAGGTGGTGCATGCTGGCCTGTAATGCTCGGAGATGCTAAATACGGTGAATGCAACCTGTTCCCTAAATACTCAGTTGATGTAGTACGCTATGCGACAGAACAATCAGGTATTCCATTTAATCCTGATATAAAAGCTGACCGATACATCATTGTACGTTTGACTGATGGACTATTGAACACGGCTACATTCTTACCATTTATCAAAACTAATATGGTATCAGCCTATGTGCCAGCAATGGGTTACAAAGCAGAGCATCTTAACCGTTTCTCTCCATCTGATAAGCCTCTGGTAAGCCAAGATACTCCGTTTGTAATTCGAAAAGGCAATCCAAACTTCTTTGTTAAGGTGAAAAATTAACCCCACTTTTACCAAATTTAAAGGTATCCGTGGGTACCTTTAAATCATAATTTTAGCACTATCACTTATATCTAACCTTTTATATGGCTCCCCTACAAAGTTCAAAGTAGTTATCTTTTTAGGGCCCCCCTGTCAATTAGTAGAAGATATAAAACTAATAAAAAAACGGAGTTTAAGTGTCTAATATAAAATACGTATTTTTAACAAAAGAAGAGATGCAAAAAAGAAATAAAAAAAGCGGTGATCGAGCAGCCGGTGTGCTTCTTGCGTTATTGCTTTTTTTCTCACCTTTCATTTACATGGTTTTTCTAGACAAAACTGTAGAGAGTTTTTTGGATTACATTTCACCAGGCTTGGCGCAAGTAACTGTTCCAATTGCAAGCTTATTGGTTTTTTTAATCATATATATACGCGCACGTATTAAGAATGATGATCTCAAACGGATTTTAGCTAAGTGGGGCTTTATAATTTTATTATCATTATTGATATACCCGTGATCATTGAAGATGCTTGATTTTCAATGAAATCAGGATCATGCTACGCACCATGAAAATAATACTGAC
>NZ_JAWOWL010000045.1:0-41590 GCF_033340395.1 Vibrio sp. 1159
AAACTCAGTATATTGTATAAAAGTCGCTCAACTTTAGGAGGTTTGGTTTCTCGTCTGAATTACGCAACAAAGCCGTTGGAATGAACAAAATAAAGTGATTGAGCGGGGCAACATATCTGTTAGCAGTCATGATGATATGGTCGATGTGGAAACCATTTCAGCCAACGTTAGCTCAACTGCCTTTGAATTTCAGCTTCGTGCCCTTCAATCGGGTGGCATTGTCCATATGGACTTTGTGTTTGAACAAGATGGAGAGCGCAGTGCTTACCAACAAGACGTGCAGGTGCTGAATGTTCCGTAAAAAACAGCAACAAGGAAACGTTTTAGTCATCGTGTTGTTCGTCATCGTTGTGATGGGGTATTTAGCCGCATCGCTAATGCGTGTGACTTGGTCCTACCAAAGTGGCGTCACCCGAGAATTTTTGGGCACACAAGCTTGGTTTGTGGTCCAATCAGCGAATGAATGGGCACTCACCAAGTTATATCCACTCAACGGTTCGAGTGATAGCGTGTCGACGCTCTGTACTGACGAGGTAAGTGGTGCAACGCCTAATGTCACACAAGGGACAGGATGCACGCTTAAATCAATGAGTTGTGTATATTTAGGAACTCTGAACAAAGATACGTCTGCAGCAGAGTCATTATTTAGGGTGCAAGCTACGGCCGTTTGTGGCTCGGGCTTATCAAAAGTTCAGCGCCAGCAAGAGATTTGGGTGAGGGAGTAATAACAAGAATGAAAAAACTGATTTGCTTAGCCTTGATATGTATGATGAGTACGGCGAGCGCCTTAGCTAAAGAATATGATCTTACGCCGAAATGGAGCTGGGAAGATTGGGATTTGATCGCTACCAATAGTCCGTGTCCAAATAGTGGCTTTTATACTGACGGACTGTCTTCTTATAAATGTTCAAGTAATGTTACGTTGAATGAAGGCGACAGTATTATTGCTGGTCCCTATACGTCAACGTTATATTTAGAACGCTACTCGACGTTTAAGGGAAATAATACGATTGGTAGTGCTAGTAGGAACCTTTCTTTAGATCTGGAAAGGAACTCTTTCACTGCCAATGGACTATACGTTTATGGTCACGTAGATAACGGCAGTTATATTGAATTAAATCAATCAACGATATTAGGCTCATTAAGAAGTTCTACCAATGGAATTAAACTTACAAATGCTAACATTGGGCAGAACGTTTTAGCAAAAGCGCAAATAAGCGGCAGCGCAAGCAATATTAGCGGATATGTTGTAAGTGACAATGGCGGCGTAACATTTAGTGCCGTTAATGTTGGTTCATATATCGAGGCTAAGAATCAAATAACAATTACAGATGGAACCATAGGAGGACATATATTGTCCTCTAATGGTGGTGTGGAAATTACAACATCAGGTGCTACCAAACTAATAGATGGTTATATAAGCGCTAAAGATGCGGTTAAGGTGACCAACTATAAAGTTAACCAGTCTATCTCTGCTGGTGACTATATTGAGTTAAATAACTCAAACGTCACTGGAAGCCTGACTTCTCAAAGCAACGGAAGTTCTTCGATTGCTGTGTCCAATAACTCGTCGATTTCTGGTGATATTCTCACTAAAGGCTACGTTAGTGTTTCTCATTCAAGTGTGGATGGAAATATTGATAATACACAGGGCAGTAACCAGAGCATGGCTATCGTCAGCAGTCGAGTTGGAGGCAATATTACAGCGAAAGGCTACGTCGACATTCAGTATTCTCAAGTTTCAGGTGTTGTGTCGAGCACTAATGAAGGTGGTCAGGTTAAGAACTCAAAAGTCAAAGGTAATGTTGATGTTAAGAAATATCTTCATGTGATCGAAAGTTCCTACGTATGTGGTGTCGCTTCCAGCTCAAATGAAGGGGCAAATATTAGTAATTCATATGTTGGTGATGACGTCTCTACCAAGAAATATTTAGACGTGAATAACTCTTCTGTTTTTGGTACCACGAGTGTAAAAAATGAGGGAATGGCGTTATCGTCGGCTAAAATTCTTGCGGACGCTAAAGCGATTGGTTTCCCTACCAACAAATACGTAAGTATTGAGAGTAACTCAACGCTTTGCGGAACCGCAAACTCTTCATACTCTTACAGTGGTCAATTAGTTGGTTATTGCGGTCTAAATGATCCGTCATGTAGAGCTTCTCAAACGCTAGGTACATGTCCAGTTGATATAAGTGAGAACTCTCAATATAAAGATTTCTATGACTACTGTGGAATGACGCCACCAGGCCCTGACCCAGAGCCTATTCAATGTGAATCGTTGCCACCTGAAGATTTTGACTCAGGCTCTCTTACAAACTGGTCTGTGATGGGCTTTAAGAATAGTGCTAAACCGAGCATTACTGGTGGCAAGTTTAGGTTATCAAGCAACCAATATAATCAAGCAACAGCATCAGCCTACAACTATATCTTCCCATCTGATGATAACGTTATGCAGGTGGAGTTTAATCACTATGCTCATTCAAATACCACACGACCTGGTGCAGATGGGGTTGGTATCGTTTTTTCTGACGCAAATGTCCCACCAGCGACAGGTGCATTTGGTGGACCTTTAGGTTTTGGTGTAAAACCCGGTTTAGAAGGTTTTGCCGGCGGTTGGTTAGCATTTGGTATCGATGAGTATGGTAACTTCTCGAATGAAGGCAGTTATTATGAGAATGACTATGGCCGTCCAGGTCGTAGCCAACAATCTATTGCTATTCGCGGAGCAGGTTATAAGAAGACAATCCAGTACAACGGTCAGTCCAAAGAAGGTTGGTTTGGGGGCTATAAATTTATTAAAAATAATACAGATGTTGGTGCACTTGATGTATTCGGAACTTATTACAATGGTCGAGGTGAAGATGAGGTCCACCGTTACAGAATGACTGTAGACTCTCGCAAAACCGTTAAAAACCGAGCGAGCGGAGTTTGGGTTTCTATTGAGCGTCAAATTGATGGTGGTCGCTGGGAAACGTTAATCAAATCATTCAATGTTATGAATGGTTATGGACAGTCTATTGCTCCAGAAAACTTCCGTATTTCTGTAACTGCATCGACGGGGTCATATACCAATATCCACGAAATTGATGATTTCCAAGTTTGTGCAGATAAATACAAGAAGTTAACGGATGGTATCCATCACTTTGAATTTGACTATTCAGGATCCGGTAGTACGTGCCAGCCTTCGAAAGTCACGCTAAAAGCATGTATGAATGAAAGGTGTACTCAAACCTATCCAGAAGATGCAGCCGCAAGCGAAGGCGAGTTAGAACCATTGACAGTTACTTTACTGCCATCATCCACCAATAGCGTCGCTAACTGGGTAAATGGAGAGCAAGAAAAGCTCACGGACATTACTTTCAACAATTCAGTTGATCTTCTATTACAGGGGTATAAAGCCGGTACGGTTACGATGGGAGTCGCGAATAGTTCGGTACCTCAGTTTGGTTTTGAAGGAGCGCGTTGTCGCATCAATAACGGTGATGAATTGTCCGTCGAGAACTGTAATGTGTTGTTTTCTCAAAACGTACTCGGAGTAAACATAGGGGATGTGGTTTCGGCTAGACAATCTGCCGGTGCAGATCATCTTTCATTCTGCTCATCACATGTAAAAGCTGGGGGCGAAAGCCGAGATGTTACTATGAAAGTGACTCACGAGATTGCACCCGTCGATAAAACGAAATCTGTTGAGGTATGGTACAAAAAAGCGGGTGACAGCAATGCTAAATGGAGTGGTCATACCGTATTGCAACCTCAAGTTGCTAAGTCTTTGTCCGATGTCTACTTTGATTCAAATGGTAAAGCTTACCTCAAAGTTAATTATAAAGAGGTTGGTAAAATCCGTATCGATGCGAAAGTTAACGACGTGAAGGATTCGGCGGGCTTTGCATCATTTGTGAGTTTCCCTGAGAAGTTAAGTCTGAACGTAAGTGGTAATGGTGCGTGTTTACCTGATTGCAAAAGCTATATTCCAGCAGGACAAGAGTTCACAATGCAGGTAACAGCATATCAATCAGACGGAGAAGTTGCCCGAAATTACCAAGAGTCGCATATTAGTATTGATCATGTAGTGACTTATCCAGACCCGACAACGAGTGTGAACAAGGGTAATGTTGTGAATGGCTCGTTACTAACAGAAAAGCTACCAGAAGACGCTAAGTGGGTTAGTGGTTCCGTGTCTTTCAAGCAGTCTGTTGATGAAGTAGGCTCATTCGAGTTTACCGCTACTGCCCCTGTTGGTGGTGAAGGGGAAGCATTCTCTACCTATCTGGGAAGCAGCACGTATAAGATTGCCGATGCAACGCTCAATGTTGGACGTTTCTACCCTAGTAAATTCAATGTTTACAGTAGCGATCAAACAACTTCGTACAACAACATATGGGATTACCCAAATGGCCAAGCATTTGCTTATATGGGACAGCCTTTTGGGTTAAAACAGTTCTACGTTGAAGCATTGTCGAAAGGAGACGGTGCCTTACATAATTACGCGTATTTTGATGCACGACACCAAGCTAAATTTAACTTGTACGAAGATAACTATGCCAATGTTAATAGGTTCAGTGCGCCGGGCACGTACACTGGTAACTGGTTGAACGGTAGTAAAGGTCCCTATGTTTCAGGGCAAAGTGTCGGGAAATATAGCGCGAGTGGACTGGTGTGGAATAAAGTAGTCACTAAACCTGACGGCCCATTAAATTACTTAGAGAATTCTTCAGATACGTCTATTTCTATTGATCTTTCCTCATCATCAGTAGATAAGGTTGGTGTGACTATTGGTACCAAGGAGCTATTTGTCCAGCCGGATTTACGCTTTGGCCGAGTTAATTTGGCTGATGTCGGCGGTAAGCAAGGTGATAACAACAAACCCGATTCACTTAAATTGCAGGTACCTCTAACAGTGGAATATTGGAAAGATGGTCGATTCGTGACAAACATTTCTGATAGTCAAACTACTATTTATGGTGTGAGAGAGAAATTCGAGCATAAATGGAAAGGTAATGAGCCTGACTCTAAGTATGTAGATGTGAGCTTGAACGGTGGAGGTGTCGTTACCAAAGGTACTTCAAGAAGCATTGTCGCGGTCGAAAGCGAATCAAACCGTCAGCAAACGGAATTGTGGCTAGATCTTACCGCGGGATCTAATCATCTCCCATGGCTCAAGTACAACTGGGACAATAAGAAAGCTGGTGAAGAAAACCCATCCTCCGTCGTCACCTTCGGTATTCACCGTGGTAATGACCGTGTGATTTACCGTGGTGAGCCAGGGTTAACCGGACAGTAACAACTTAGGTTTTTGCCCTTAAGTTAGGAAACTGCAAGAAATTGAGGCTTTCTGCTCATGTTTGTGTACCAATACCTTGCTGTGACAGCGAGGCATTGGTACATTTAGAGCAATTTTTGTCTTCTATATTTTTGCAGGATGAGCGAAGAGTATGTTTAAGAAACTTCGTGGCATGTTTTCTAACGATCTATCTATCGATTTAGGTACAGCCAACACTCTAATTTACGTAAAAGGGCAAGGAATTGTCCTTGATGAACCTTCTGTAGTTGCTATTCGTCAAGATCGTGTAGGTTCTGCAAAAAGCGTTGCTGCAGTCGGTCACGCAGCAAAACAGATGCTTGGTCGTACACCTGGCAACATTTCCGCTATTCGCCCAATGAAAGACGGCGTAATCGCTGACTTCTACGTAACCGAAAAAATGCTTCAGCACTTTATCAAGCAAGTGCACGATAACAGCATCCTAAAGCCAAGCCCACGTGTTCTTGTTTGTGTTCCTTGTGGTTCTACCCAAGTTGAGCGTCGCGCAATTCGTGAATCAGCACTTGGTGCTGGTGCGCGTGAAGTTTACCTAATCGACGAGCCAATGGCGGCGGCAATTGGTGCTGGCCTTCGTGTATCTGAGCCGACAGGTTCAATGGTGGTCGATATCGGTGGTGGTACAACTGAAGTTGCCGTTATCTCTCTAAACGGTGTGGTTTACTCATCGTCTGTACGTATCGGTGGTGACCGCTTTGATGAAGCTGTGATCAACTACGTACGTCGTAACTACGGCAGCTTGATTGGTGAAGCAACGGCTGAAAAGATCAAACACGAAATCGGTTCTGCTTACCCAGGTGATGAAGTTCAAGAGATTGAAGTTCGCGGTCGTAACCTTGCAGAGGGTGTGCCACGAAGCTTTAGCTTGAACTCAAACGAGATCCTAGAAGCGCTTCAAGAGCCGCTATCTGGCATCGTATCAGCAGTCATGGTTGCACTAGAACAGTGTCCACCAGAGCTTGCTTCAGACATTTCTGAAAACGGTATGGTACTAACAGGTGGTGGTGCACTACTTAAAGACCTAGACCGTCTACTGATGGAAGAAACTGGTATTCCTGTTGTTATCGCGGAAGATCCACTAACGTGTGTTGCGCGTGGTGGCGGTAAAGCTCTAGAAATGATCGACATGCACGGTGGCGATCTGTTCTCTGAAGAATAAAGGTTTAGGTGAAGCTCATGTCGGGCTTCACCTTCATTTCTGCTCTCTCTGTAATTCAAACATGCTCCATACCTAAAAGTATTTAGTTAAGTATTTTTAGGTTGCCAAGTAAGGCTCAATAATCATGGAAGCAATCAGGTCAAAAACAAGATGAAACCGATTTTCGGCAGAGGTCCGTCTCTGCAATTACGTCTGTTTTTTGCTGTCATCGTGTCGGCGAGCTTAATGCTGGCCGATAGTCGTCTAGATACGTTTTCCAACGTTCGATACCTACTAAACAGTATGGTTGCACCGATTCAGTACGCAGCGAATTTGCCTCGTAGTATGTTCGATGGCGTATTTGAACGTTTTAATTCTCATCAGGCATTGGTTGAAGGCAATCGCAGCTTAAAGCGAGAAGTGCTACGCCTGAAAAGCGAGCTTATCTTGCTCGACCAATATAAAGAAGAAAACCAACGCTTACGTAAGTTGTTAGGATCTTCATTTGTCCGTGATGAAAAGAAAGTCGTGACAGAAGTAATGGCGGTGGATACTTCACCTTATCGTCATCAAGTGGTGATCGATAAAGGCCGTATTGATGGTGTTTACGTTGGTCAGCCTGTTATCAACGAGAAAGGCATCGTCGGTCAGGTTACGTTTGTCGCAGCGCACAACGCACGTGTTCTGCTGCTAACGGACGCGAAAAATGCAATTCCTGTCCAGGTGATCCGCAATGATATCCGAGTGATCGCATCGGGCAATGGTGAAATGGATGAAATCCAACTGGAGCACATTCCAACCAGCACAGATATTCAGGTTGGTGATTTATTGGTGACATCCGGTTTAGGTGGCATTTACCCTGAGGGATATCCAGTCGCGACGGTTACCAATGTGGATCACGATACGCGTCAAGAGTTCGCCTCAATCAAGGCTGAGCCGGTTGTGGAGTTTGATCGCTTACGCTACCTACTGCTGATTTGGCCGAATGAAGACCGTCAACACAAAGTACTGCGGTCCAATGTAGATGAAGGGTTAGAGCAAGAACAAGAGGTAACCGATGGCCAATAATGTATTGAGTAGCCGAATGGTGATTGGCGTCAGTTTCTTCGTTGCGCTGGTACTGCAAACCATTCCATGGCCAGGTGTGTTAGATGTGTTACGCCCTTCATGGTTGTTCCTTGTTACGTGTTATTGGGTGTTGGCACTACCGCACCGAGTGAACGTCGGAACTGCGCTAGTGTTGGGCTTATTATGGGACATTTTGATCGGCTCAACGCTTGGAATTCGTGGCATGATGATGTCGATCGTTATCTACCTCGTGGCGCTGAATTTCCTGTTGATTCGCAACATGGCTTTGTGGCAACAGTCGATTTTAATTGCCTTTTTTACTGCGTTATTGGAAGTTCTGATATTCTGTGGGGAATATTTGAACCAAGACGTAGTATTTAATCCATTATCTCTGTGGACGGCGGCAATAAACTGTATACTTTGGCCATGGATGTTTTTATTAATGCGACGAGTTCGTCGTGCATGGCACGTAAGGTAAAGCGGTGAAGAAAAGCTTATCTCTCGTTCTCGCATCGGGTTCTCCGAGAAGAAAAGAGCTGCTTGCTCAACTGGGTTATGATTTTGAGATCGTATTGCCTGATGTTGAGGAAGCCAAACAGGCTCATGAGCAAGCACGAGATTACGTGTTGCGTCTTTCTTTGGAAAAAGCTCAGGCAGGCTTAGCGTTGGCTAAGCCTGATTCCGTTGTATTGGGCTCTGATACGGTCGTAGTATGCGATGACCGTGTGCTAGAAAAACCAAAAAGTTTTGAAGATTCAAAGCGTATGCTTACTGACTTATCGGGTCGTCGTCATCAAGTGATGACTGCGGTGAGCGTTGTATCATCGGAACAACAACATTCAGTGGTCGTTACCACTGACGTGTGGTTCAAACCACTGACTCACGAAGAAATCGAACAATATTGGCAGTCAGGAGAGCCATGCGATAAAGCTGGAAGTTATGGTATTCAGGGACTCGGAGGGCGATTTGTCACCCGAATCGAAGGCAGTTATCACGCTGTAGTAGGCTTACCTTTGTTCGAAACCGATCAGCTAATTCAAGAATTTTTATAATTGTTTTGAGGTGTGCACATGAGTGCAGAATTGCTGCTTAACGTGACCCCGAGTGAAACTCGTGTGGCCATGATTGAAGGTGGAGTACTACAAGAAATACATATCGAGCGCGAATCGCGTCGCGGTATTGTGGGCAATATATACAAAGGCAAAGTAAGCCGAGTGTTACCAGGTATGCAGGCGGCTTTCGTCGACATTGGTTTAGATAAAGCGGCATTTTTACATGCGTCAGATATTGTTCCTCATACCGAATGTGTGGCAGAAAACGAAAAACAGCAGTTTCAAGTCCGTGATATCTCTGAGCTGGTACGCCAGGGACAAGACATTGTTGTGCAAGTGGTCAAAGATCCGCTCGGCACAAAAGGTGCGCGTTTAACGACGGATATCACCTTACCTTCGCGTTATCTTGTTTTTATGCCGGGGGCCAGCCATGTTGGTGTTTCGCAGCGTATTGAAAGTGAAAAAGAGCGCGAGCGTTTGAAAAAGGTGGTGAACCATTACTGCGATGAGCACGGTGGTTTTATCATTCGTACCGCGGCAGAAGGCGCTGATGAAAAAGAGCTATCTCAAGATGCGGCATTTCTAAAGCGTTTGTGGCTAAAAGTCATGGAGCGTCGCTCAAAATACAAAACGCGTTCAACACTTTACGGTGAACTCGGCTTAGCTCAACGCATTCTGCGTGACTTTGTTGGCACAGAGCTCGATAAGATCATGGTCGACTCCCGCCTTGAATATGAAAACCTGAAAGAATTCACTTCTGAGTATGTACCGGAGTTAACAGATAAGCTTGAGCTTTACGAAGGTGACAAGCCAATCTTTGACATGTACGACACTGAAAACGAAATTCAGCGTTCTTTAGAGCGCAAGGTCGAGCTAAAATCGGGCGGCTATTTGATCATCGATCAAACCGAAGCCATGACCACCATCGATATCAACACGGGTGCATTTGTTGGTCGTCGTAATCTCGAAGAGACTATCTTCAATACCAATATAGAGGCAACGCAAGCTATTGCGCGTCAGCTACGTTTACGTAACCTTGGCGGTATCATCATTATTGATTTTATCGATATGGCATCCGAAGAGCATCGTCAGCGAGTACTTACCTCACTGGAAACGGCGCTGGCGAAAGACCGAGTAAAAACCAACATCAACGGCTTTACCCAGCTTGGCTTAGTTGAAATGACGCGTAAGCGTACGCGAGAAAGTATTGAACATATCTTGTGTTCTGGCTGTCCTACTTGTGAAGGCCGTGGCAGCGTGAAAACGGTCGAAACCGTATGCTTTGAGATATTACGAGAGATTACTCGTGTGAACCGTGCTTACGACGCCGATAATTTTGTCGTGTACGCATCGCCGTTTGTTGCTGAAGCGCTATTGGGCGATGAGTCTCATGCGTTGGCAGAGCTCGAAGTATTTATTGGCAAGCAAGTGCGAGTTCAGGCTGAACCCCTGTACATTCAGGAACAGTTTGACGTCGTAATGATGTAATTTGGAACATTTGTGAATTCTGGTGTTAACCGTTTTGGGCGTTTTTGTGCGTGGAGTTTAGTTACTGTATTGGTGTTATTAGCCATATTAGTAACCACGCTTCGCGTCACACTGCCGCAACTTAACCATTTCCAAGATGAGATCAAAACCTGGGTCAAACAAGGCACAGGTTTTGACGTTTCTATTGCCAATGTCGCAGGGACGTGGCGCAATAATCATCCCTCAATTGCGTTACTGGGTTTAGAGGCAAATCTACCAAACGTGCAAGATGCACGCTTCGCTGTTGAAGAAGTCCAAATTGAGTTCGACCTTATTCAATCTCTTTTTCAACTTAAACCTGTAGTGGCAGACCTTACCATTCATAACCTCGCTTTAGACATTCACACGGTAGACATTCTGCCGACTTCTCATCGTCAAGATCCGAAGCCTGAAGTGGATAAGAGCGAAGTGAAACTCATTGACCAACTCGACTCACTTCTTTTACGTCAGTTCGAAGACTTCACTATTAGCGATTCACGGATTTGGTATAAGTCGGTGTCTGGTGAAACTCGCCGTTTAGATATTGAGCAGCTTCGTTGGAGCAATCAAGGGAAACGTCACGTAGCCGAAGGCACGGTTAGCATTGCCGATGTTCGCCTGAACTCATTGTTAGTAAGCGCTAACTTTAAAGATCATGGCTCGTTGCGCGATGTATCTGGTGAGTTTTACGTGAGTGCTCAAGATGTCTCGGTCACACCTTGGCTGACCACTTACATGCAAGAAGAGTCAGGAGCAGAGTCGGGTAAAGTCAGCTTAAATACTTGGCTAACGCTCAAACATAGCCAACCGCATGATGCTTATGTTGAATTGCTGCCTTCCGAGTTGGTGTGGAATGAAGATGGACATCATGAGTTGTTTATTGAGTCTGGAATTTTCAATCTTCGACCAGATAAACAAGGCTGGAAAGTAAATGGCCACTCACTTCAGATCAGAACCGATAATACCCCTTGGCCAGAGCTAGACGTCGCGTTTGATTGGCAACCAAACGGCTGGATGCTTAATCTCTCTCAACTCGACATTGAAGCACTCATTCCGCTCATTAAGCTGGCTCCAGAGTCAGAGTCGACCAGTGACCTTATTAACAAACTAGCACCGAAAGGTCGGGTCGAAGATGTCCGATTGTCAATGAACGGTGGTTTAGACACCTTACGCTACTCGGCTGAACTGGATGAACTCGCGATGACACAATGGGAGCTCCTACCCGGGTTTCATCACGTACAGGGCAGCGTATCGGGGGATGTGAATCAAGCTAAAGCAAAAGTCACCGTCATTGATGATGTCTTTCCGTACGGCGATGTATTCCAAGCTCCGCTGAATATCAAACAAGGTGAAGTCGATATTATCTGGCAGCAAGATGATGCGGGCTGGCGTTTGTGGTCGGATAAAGTGACGGCAGCAACGCCTGATCTTCAAGTTTTGGGGGCATTTCGTCTTGATTTTCCAAAAGAACAAAGCCCATTTTTATCGTTCTATGCCGAAGCGGATCTCTACAACGCGGGTGAAACATGGCGCTATCTACCGACTCTGGCACTTGGACAAGACTTGACCGACTATCTTTCGACCGCGATTCAGGGCGGAAAAGTGAATACAGCGAAATTGTTGTGGTATGGCGAGTTAGGTGATTTTCCTTACAAAGAACATAATGGCATGTTCCAAGCTTGGGTTGGATTAAAAGACGCGAAATTTAGCTTTGATACGGCATGGCCAACCATCACGGATTTGCAGCTAGACTTGCTGTTTGAAAATGATGCCATGTATTTGGATTCAAAATCAGCCACACTAAATGGCGTTCATGCTAAGCGTATCACTGGGCGAATCCCTGAGTTGGCAGAAGGTGGACACATCGAGATTGAAGCGAAAGCAAGCGCGCCGGGTAATGAAGTCCGTGACTACATGATGGCGACGCCATTAGTGGATTCAGTCGGTGCCGCATTGACAGCGCTGCAAGTGAGTGGTCCCGTTTACTCTGAGTTTCAACTCAATATACCGTTTGATTTTGAGAAAGAGTCTCGCGCTTGGGGTTATGCAGATTTAACAGAAAATCGTGTTGATATTGAAGCGCCGCCAATGACGCTTGAAAACGCCACAGGGCGTATCACCTTCGACAATGATGTGGTTACCACATCGGGTTTGTCGGCCGAATTATTACAACAGCCTATCTCTCTTGATTTCCATGGAGAGAGTGCGGAGCAAGGCTACAACGTGACAATTAATACATTAGGAGATTGGGATGTCGAGCCTCTCAAACCCTATGTCGGTGAGCGTTGGTTAAACCTTGTTTCGGGCCATGCGCCGTGGCAAATGGACATTGACTTGCAACTCAATGATGTTGGTTTCACTTATCAGCTTGAAGTGCTGGCGCAGCTAAATCGTCTGGCTAGTCAATATCCTTATCCTTTAGCTAAACAAATTGGCGAGTCTGGACAAGCGAAACTGCAAGCATCCGGCAACCAAGAGAGTATTTCAGCAAGACTACAGATCCCAAATGTGAAGTATCAAACTGAGATAGATATCGCTGGCGATGTCCCGGTTCTGACTGCGACTCATTTAATGGTTGGCAAAGGTGGCTTCCGGATTAGTCCTATTGTCGGGCACGATGCTTCGGTGCGTGTCGAAGAACTGAATTTAGACCAATGGGCGGAGCTTGCGCAGGTCTCTGAGAGCAAGCCTTCATCGTCTGTTTTGGCAAGCATGAAAACGCCGACCATTCCATTGCCGACACGCATTGAAGTTGAAACGCCAAACTTACAGCTCGGTGGGATTGAGTTTCATGATGTGGATTTTTCAGCAAGCAAGAAAAATTTGAGTTGGCAACTCGATGTGGACAGTCAAGAGGTTAAAGGGAAAGCTAACTATCTGAAACCCTATGATCTATCGGTCTCTCTAGAGCACTTGCATCTGTACATCCCAGGGTTTGAAGAGATGACCAAAGAGCGCAGTTCAATCTTTGCGAGTGAAGATCAAAACGCACCTTTGATTACCAATTTTGACCGCAAGTTTCACGCAGAGATGCCAAACTTAACTTTGAACATCGATGATTTTTGGCTGCAAGGTTACAAAGTGGGCAAAGTTAATGTTGATTTGCAGCGTCGCGAGAACCGCTTGGAGTGGAAAAATATCACCTTTAGTAGCGGCAAAAACCGCATTGATATGAGTGGTTGGTGGGACCTGACGAAAGAGAGTAGTCATTCCAACTTAACCATGAAAATGAAAGGTGATAACAACACCGATCTTATGGAGCGCTTTGGTATTACATCAGGCATTCAACAAGCACCATTTGAGATCAATGCCAATATGGAATGGGACGGCGCACCTTGGTCAATGAAGACACAAACCTTGCAAGGAAACGTCTCAACGGAATTTGGTAAAGGCGTGATCAGTGAAGTTAGTGGTGCGGCACGCTTGTTAGGCTTGTTTAGCTTGGATTCTATCATCCGTAAGATGCAGCTCGACTTTACCGACGTATTCGATAAAGGCATGGCATTCAACTCGATCACGGGAACGGGCAAAATCCAAGACGGTGTGTTTATCACCAATGATATCGTAATGGATGCGTTAGCAGGGGAAATGCAAATCCGCGGCATCGCTAATATGAACAGCAGAATGGTTGATGCGGAAGTGAAATTCACACCAGACATCACATCAGGCCTACCAATGCTGACCGCGTTTGCCGTTGCGCCTCAAACTGCTTTGTATGTCTTGGCCATCTCTACGGTGATATCTCCGGTGGTTGAGGTCTTCACTCAAGTCAATTATGAAGTGAAAGGCCCACTAGATTCACCAACGGTGAAAGAAATTTCGCGAAGTAAAGGTGAATACAAGCTGCCAGAAAAACTGCGTGAACAGGCCAAATAACTCACCGAATATAATGGAATAGGGAGGAAACACATGGAACGTGTTGGCATTATTCAAATGACTTCGGGTCCGGATATTAACGTGAATTTGGACTTCATTGAAAAACAGTGTGCTTTAGCGAGCAAGCAAGGTGCCAAACTTGTTCTTACTCCTGAAAATACAGTGCTATTTTCCAGTCGCGAAGCTTATCATCAACATGCAGAGCCACTTGGCAGTGGCATGATTCAACAGCGGCTCTGTGAAATCGCAAGAAAGGACCAGTTAACACTGATTGTCGGAAGCATGCCCATTCAAACCGCAAAAGGTGTCACGACCACAACACTGGTATTACCGCCGCACGGTAAATGCATTGCTCACTATGACAAACTGCATATGTTTGATGTCGACGTAGCCGATGGTTATGGTAGTTATCGTGAGTCGGATACGTTTATGGCGGGTAATCAAATAGTCGTTGCGGAAACTGATATCGGCAGTGTTGGATTGAGTATTTGTTATGATTTACGTTTCCCAGAACTTTATAAAGTATTGCGTCAAGAAGGGGCGGATATCATTGTGGTGCCCGCTGCGTTTACCGCTGTGACGGGGCAAGCTCACTGGGAAGTATTATTGCGAGCTAGAGCGATTGAGACACAATGTTGGATTTTGGCAAGCGGACAAACTGGAACGCATCCATGTGGACGAAAAACATGGGGACACTCAATGGTCGTTGACCCTTGGGGACGTATCCATAAACAGCTTCAGGATGAAGTAGGTTTATTGGTGACTGAGATAGATTTGTCACAAAGCCAACAAGTAAGGCAGAATATGCCGCTGACTCAACACAGTCGCTTTCAAAATGAATTGAGACGGAAATAAAAGAGCTAACTATGAGCACAAACCAAATAGAACAGGCACTCCTTGCCCCAAATGGTCTGACAGAACAAGACATTGCTGACACGCTTGCCAGCATTGCGACGCGCCAGATCGATTATGCGGACATTTACTTTCAGTCCAGCTGGCATGAGTCTCTGGTTCTAGAAGACAGCATCATCAAAGATGGCTCTTTTAACATTGATTGTGGTGTTGGTGTCCGTGCAGTAACTGGCGAGAAAACCGGCTTTGCCTACTCTGATCAAATCCAGCCTGAAGGCCTGAAGCAGAGTGCAATGGCGGCGCGCGGTATTGCTCAGCAAGGGCAGAATGGTAAAGTCCAAGCGTTTAAACGCACCGAAAACCAAGCGTACTACGCCGCTGTGAATCCACTAGCTGAATGGGAAAAGCAGCAAAAAACAGAATTGCTCAAATCTCTAGATGCTTACATCCGCACTAAAGAACCATTGATTAAAGAAGTTTCGATCAGCATCAGCGGTGTGCACGAGCAGATGCTTGTTGCGGCAACAGACGGTACTTATGCAGGCGATATTCGTCCTTTGGTGCGTTTGTCTATTAGCGTGCTCGCACAAAAAGGTGAACGACGTGAACGCGGTAGCGCGGGGGGCGGCGGCCGTTTCGGTTACGATTTCTTTTTAACGGAAAGCAATGGTGTGAAACAAGCTTTTCATTACGCAGACGAAGCGATTCGCATGGCGTTAATCAACCTTGAAGCAGAAGCAGCACCAGCTGGCATGATGCCAGTGGTATTGGGTTCTGGCTGGCCTGGCGTGTTGCTACACGAAGCGGTAGGTCATGGCCTAGAAGGTGATTTTAACCGGAAGGAATCTTCGGTTTTCTCTGGCAAAATGGGTCAACAAGTGACGTCTTCGCTGTGTACCATCGTCGATGATGGCACGTTAAAAGACCTTCGTGGTTCACTGAATGTGGATGATGAAGGGGTAAACGGCCAGTACAACACGCTTATCGAAAATGGTGTGCTGAAAGGTTACATGCAAGACAAGCTAAACGCGCGGTTAATGGGTGTGAACCCAACAGGTAACGGTCGTCGTGAGTCTTATGCACATTTACCAATGCCGCGTATGACCAACACCTACATGCTACCAGGTGAACATACGCCAGAAGAAATAATCTCGACGGTCGAGAAAGGGTTGTATGCGCCAAACTTTGGTGGCGGTCAGGTGGACATTACTTCGGGTAAGTTTGTGTTCTCTGCATCCGAAGCATACTTGATTGAAAACGGTAAAATTACGCGCCCTGTTAAAGGTGCGACGTTGATTGGATCAGGTATCGAAGCAATGCAGCAAGTCTCTATGGTCGGTAACGACCTAAGTATCGACAAGGGCGTTGGCGTATGTGGTAAAGCAGGTCAAAGTGTGCCAGTTGGGGTTGGTCAGCCGACCTTGAAACTGGACTCACTGACAGTAGGTGGCACTGAGTAACTCAGTTGAATCGTTATAAAAAGAGCGCTCATTAGAGCGCTCTTTTACTTTGTGAGTCGGTGTCAATTACAGGTTTTCTTCAGCAAATTCCGCCAAGCGGCTACGAACCACGCCGTTGAGGTGAATATTCGCGCTGCCTTCAAAGTTCTTGAAGCGTTCAACCATGTAGGTCAAACCAGAGGTCACTGGGGTGAGGTAATGGGAGTCAATCTGCGCCAAGTTACCGGAGCAGACGATTTTGGTTCCTTCACCACAGCGGGTAATGATGGTTTTGATTTGTGATGCAGTGAGGTTTTGACACTCATCAAGCAGTACAAACGCATTTTGAATTGAACGGCCACGCATAAAGTTGATCGATTTAAATTGAATGTTGGCTTTATCGCAGATGTACTTCAATGAGCCTTCAGTGCAGTGATCGTGTTTATGTAGCGCTTCCAAGGTATCGGTCACCGCCGCTAACCACGGCATCATTTTCTCCTCTTCGGAGCCGGGTAAGAAGCCGATGGATTCACCGATATCTGGCGTGTTACGTGTTACGATAATTTTATCGAACATGCTTTTTTCAATGGTTTGCTCCAATGCTGCTGCCATTGCCAGTAATGTCTTACCACTACCCGCCGCACCCGTTAGAATCACCAAGTCAATTTCTGGATCGAGTAAGGCATCTAACGCCATTCCCTGGTAGATATTTTTAGGTGTGATGTCCCAAGCCTTACGATGCATTAGACGTTCGCGGCTCAGGTCGAGAAGCGTTAGCTTGTCTTCATTGATGGTTTCTACGCGACCAGCAAAGTCACTGTCTTCATCAATAACGTATTGGTTGATAAAGGTTGGGTCGAAGGGTTCGCGACTGAGTTTGTGGTAAGTTTTTCCGCCCAGTGCATAGCTTTCTACTTCCTCAATACCGCTCCAGAAATCACCTTCACGCAATTGAAAGCCTTTGGTTAGGTATTGAATGTCGTCAATCAGTTGGTCGGTTCTATAGTCCTCAACAAAGCGTACACCAGCCCCTTTGGCTCGCAGACGCATGTTGATGTCTTTCGTGATCAGTACCACTTCACGTGGTGCACGTTTATTTTGCAGATAAAGCACCGCGTTGAGAATACGGTTGTCACCGGCTTTGTCGGCGAAGGCTTTGACGGTTTCCTGCAGTTCAAAATCCGCCAAAATGGAAATAGTACCTTGGTCGGGGTTGTCTTTAGAAACAGGAATGCCTTCAGAGATTTCATCTGGCGTTGCTTCTTTAAACAAATCTTCCAAGGTGCGAATAGCCACGCGCGCATCTCTTGCAACGTCGCGCTTACTGTCTTTGATTCGGTCGAGTTCTTCCAACACGGTCATGGGGATAACGACATCGTGTTCTTGGAAAGAGAAGATGGCAAAGGGTTCATGAAGAAGAATGTTGGTATCGAGTACAAACAGTTTCCGATCGGTATCGCCCATAGCGTCTCCTTGCCGTAGTACGGCTCTGCATGCGAGTTGTTAGGTCGTTTCCAAATAGGTGTGAAGTGACCTAACTCTGATTGCTTGCAATAGAGGTTGTCGGGCTGATGTCGGCTAGTGTGCAACCGAGTAGCAAGACAACTTACTGCAAACCCGTGTTGATCCTAATCGTGTACTAACGCGCTTAAATCATATGCAATGGTTTTAAACGCCCCTCATTAGAAGTATACGTAATATTTACGTTCTACAACTTAATAATTGGCATGAGTATTTTACAATTTGATTGCATTTAGAGTTTGGGAAAAAAAGTTTCTGCTTGGTGCGGTTTCGGCGTGACCTAAATCACAGCTTCAAGTAAGATTAGCGACCTTTTTCTGCGTATAGGCTACGTCCGATTTATCATGTTGAGCTGGCTTAAAAAATACTCAGTTCATACTGGAATGACGAATGCTATCGGCATAGCAGAAGCCAGAATCAGATCTAAACTATTATCCATGCCCACGGGCATGAGTAGACCAACAAGAAATACGAATCAAGAACTAATAACGAGGTAGTCAATTCATGACATTTGCTTTGGGGCAGCGCTGGATTAGCGATACGGAAAGCGATTTAGGTTTAGGTACCGTTGTAGCAATGGATGCTCGTACTGTGACATTGATGTTTGCAGCGTCAGAGGAAAACCGAGTTTACGCACGTAATGATGCACCTGTTACCCGAGTCACCTTTAATGTTGGGGATGTCATCGATTGCCAAGAAGGTTGGTCTCTAAAAGTAGAAGAAGTACTGGAAGATGAAGGTCTTTACACCTATTTCGGTACTCGTGAAGACACGCAAGAAACCGCTGTTGTTCTGCGTGAGATTTTTCTTAGCAACCAAATTCGTTTTAACAAACCTCAAGATAAGTTGTACGCCGGTCAAATCGACCGTATGGACAACTTTGTTCTGCGTTACCGTGCGCTAACCAACCAGTTTGAGCAGCATAAGAGCCCAATGCGTGGCCTATGTGGTATGCGTGCAGGTTTGATCCCTCATCAGCTTTACATCGCGCACGAAGTTGGCCGTCGTCACGCGCCACGCGTCTTGTTGGCGGATGAGGTAGGTTTGGGTAAAACCATTGAAGCGGGTATGATCATTCACCAACAAGTTCTGTCTGGTCGTGCCGAACGCATTTTGATTGTGGTGCCTGAAACACTGCAGCATCAATGGCTGGTTGAGATGATGCGTCGTTTCAATCTGCATTTCTCTATCTTTGACGAAGAGCGCTGTATCGAAGCTTTTGCGGATGCAGAAAACCCATTTGATACTCAGCAATATGTGCTGTGTTCTTTGGATTTCCTACGCAAGAGCCGCAAGCGTTTTGAACAAGCACTGGAAGGTGAATGGGACCTACTGGTTGTCGATGAAGCGCATCACCTTGAATGGAGCCAAGATAAACCGAGCCGTGAATACCAAGTGGTAGAAGGCTTGGCTGAACGTACTCCAGGTGTGTTGCTACTGACTGCAACGCCAGAGCAGCTTGGTCGTGAGAGTCACTTTGCTCGTCTGCGTTTGTTGGATCCAGACCGCTTCTATGATTACGAAGCATTCGTTGAGGAAGAAGAGCAATACGCGCCCGTAGCAGATGCGATTACTTCACTCTTTTCCGGTGAAAAGCTACCTAATGAAGCAAAAAACCAGATCACTGAGTTGTTGTCTGAACAAGACGTAGAACCACTTTTCCGCATTATCGAAAGTGAAGCGGACGAAGAAGCTAAAGCGTCGGCACGCCAAGAGCTGATCGATAACTTGATGGATCGTCATGGTACAGGGCGTGTTCTGTTCCGTAACACGCGCGCGGCCATCAAAGGCTTCCCTACGCGTAACGTGCATCTGATGCCAATGGATATTCCACCGCAATACACTACATCAATGCGTGTTGCTGGGATGATTGGCGGTAAGATGAGTTCTGAAGCACGTGCGATGAAGAACCTTTACCCGGAAGAAATTTTCCAAGAATTTGAAGGCGATGACGCGAGCTGGTGGCAGTTTGACTCGCGTGTGAATTGGTTGCTTGAAAAAGTAAAAGAGAAGCGTAGCGAGAAAATCCTCGTGATTGCTTCTCGTGCGAGTACCGCACTGCAATTGGAGCAAGCACTGCGTGAGCGTGAAGGTATCCGCGCCACCGTTTTCCACGAAGGTATGTCGATTCTTGAACGTGACAAAGCGGCGGCTTACTTTGCGCAAGAAGAAGGTGGAGCACAAGTTCTTATCTGTAGCGAAATCGGCTCTGAAGGTCGTAACTTCCAGTTTGCCAACCAACTTGTCATGTTCGACTTGCCATTCAACCCAGACTTGCTTGAGCAACGTATTGGTCGTTTGGACCGTATCGGTCAAAATCGCGATATCGACATTCATGTTCCTTACCTGAAAGGCACATCGCAAGCGATCTTAGCACGTTGGTTCGATGAAGGCCTGAACGCTTTTGCGGAAACCTGCCCAACAGGCCGTGCTGTTTACGATAAGTACTCCGATGATCTGATTGAAATTCTTGCCTCTGGTGATACCAGCACGCTAGATGAGATCATTGAAGCGTCAGCAAAAATGAATAAAGAGCTGAAATCCCAATTGGAGCAAGGCCGTGATCGCCTATTAGAAATGCATTCAAATGGCGGGGAAAAAGCACAACAAATCGTTGAGAAAATTGAATCAACCGACGGCGATACCAATCTGGTCACCTTCGCACTTTCTCTTTTTGACACGATTGGCTTGAATCAAGACGATAAAGGTGAAAACGCCCTGATTGTGACCCCATCTGAGCACATGATGGTGCCAAGCTACCCAGGTCTGCCATACGAAGGAGCGACGATCACGTTTGATCGTGATACAGCGTTATCTCGTGAAGATATGCACTTTATCAGTTGGGAACACCCAATGATCCAGGGTGGTATCGATCTTCTTATGAGTGAAGGGGTGGGGACGTCTGCGGTATCTCTATTGAAAAACAAAGCGTTACCAGTCGGGACTATTCTTCTTGAGTTGATTTACGCGGTAGATGCGCAAGCGCCAAAACGCAGTGGTATCGCGCGCTTCTTACCGAAAACGCCAATCCGTTTAATGATGGACTCGCGTGGTAATGATTTGTCTGCTCAAGTGGAGTTTGAAAGCTTTAACCGCCAGCTCAGCCCTGTAAACCGTCACTTAGGTAGCAAGTTGGTTACGTCGGTACAGAAAGACGTACACCGCTTAATTGAAGCTGGTGATGTTCTTATTGAAGAGAAGGTCGAAGAAGTACGCAAGCAAGCTCATCAAGATATGCAGCACAGTTTGAATGCAGAGCTTGAGCGTTTGCAAGCACTGAAAGCGGTGAACCCAAATATTCGTGACGAAGAAATTGAAGCTATCGACGCACAAATTAAAGAGCTCACTGGTTACATCAACCAAGCTCAGGTTCAGCTCGACTCGCTGCGTTTGATTGTGGTGAGCCACAACTAAGTAAGTATTTATTGCTCATTAAAAAAGGTCTTCAGTTGAAGACCTTTTTCTTTATTTACGGTTTAGTTTCTTTATGCGGAATGCATTAATCACTGATAGCTATCTCATTTACATCAACCACTTCCACCAAATAAACACAGCCAAGAAGCCAAACAAGTAAATCAGGCCTGCAATCGACAACCACTTTAGTTTAGGTCCAACAGCCAAAGGCTCAGGTAACTTGGTTTTGCTCACTAATGTGTAATTTAGCAGAGCAAAGAATGGCGTGGTCATAAAGGCGAGGATCATCGCAAAGTTCAGCATAGGCAATAACGCAGAAGCCCAGAAAACCACAATACCCAATGCAAGTAAGGAGACTACCAGCATGATCGCTGAAGTGGTTTTAGGGTTAGTGTCTGGTTGTGAGCGCAGTAGGCGTTGAGAATCCGAAATAACGCGAGAATAGCCATCAATAACGGTAATCGTGCTGCCAAAGATACAGAAAAACGCAATTACCGCGATCAAGTAACGAGACCATTCGCCAATCGTTGCCGCATATAAGCCAACCAATTGGTGGGAGAAGCCAACACCAGAGCTTTCAAGCGCAACGCCAGATCCATAAAGCATCAAAGAGCCTAGCGATACAAAGATAATGGCAAGAAACGCCGTGCCAATATAACCGACATTAAAGTCAAATAGAGCAGAGCGGTATGTTACTTCTTGCTGGCTTGATTGGCGTTTTAGCCATGCTGAGGTTAAACAGGAGATCTCTATCGGTGCAGGCATCCACCCCATTGTCACAACGATAAAACCAATAGCCGCAATAGACCAAGGTGACGGTGGCTCGAAGTTGGCCACTTGTTCAACAGGGTTACCAAAGGCGATAGAAACAGCGAGTAAAGTCGCGATGGTTAACACCGACATGATCACTTTAGATAGCGTATCGAGCGCTTTGTAATGGCCAGCAAATAATATGAGCAGGCAGGTAACAATCACAATGATACTGAGTGATGCCATTGATAGTGAAAACGGAATGAAGTAGCCCAGCAAGCTAGCGCTAAACATCAACAAAGCGGCGGTATTGATGACGGCCGATACCACGCTCAGAAATAGAAATAGCCATAGATAAGGCCGGCCTAATTTCGCGTAGCCCTCAACCAAGGTGAGCCCTGTCCCCATGGTGTACTGTACGCCTGCTCGGAAAAAAGGGTATTTAAACAGGTTTACGAGCAGAATCAGTGCAGCCAATTGCCAACCATAAATCGCACCAGCCTTGGTTGATGCCACGAGGTGAGAGCCACCGACCGCAGCAGATGCCATTAATATGCCGGGGCCTAGCGAACGAAAAAATAAGGAAAGTTTGGATTGGGGTTTATCTATAACGGCGGAGTCCATTGCTTATTGTCCTTTTTATCTTATGTATCTTTCTAAAGAGATACATACCGCAGTACATGACAAGCTGAGCGATCGCCCTATACTGCGCAACGGTAATGTCTTTTAAATGCTGTGTTTTGGTGTATTTATTTTAAGTATTCTTTGCGAATATCATGCTGTGTGCATCTAGCACTCTATTCAGTTATGCGTCTTGTTGTCAAACTAAATTTACAACGTGCTATTTTTAGTTTTTATGCTAAAGGATTGACTTTGTTTTATTAGGTTGAACTTTTCTTCAGAATCCTGCATCTGGGTGCTATTTGGGTATATAATCGCGGCGTTTTTATTTTGTAGAGATCTCCCATGGCAATGCTTGAATATACCCCTCCCACCGACCCTTGGGTCGATATCGTTTTTGAGGATGACGACATTCTGGCAGTGAATAAGCCATCAGGGCTGCTGTCTGTCCCTGGTCGCCTTGCAGAGCATTACGACAGCATGTGGAGCCGCCTCAAAGAGTTGCATCCAGAAATTCAAGTTGTGCATCGCTTGGATATGTCGACATCAGGGTTGATGTTGCTGGCGAAAAACAAACCCGCGGAGCGAGCATTAAAAAAGCAGTTCCAATATCGCCTCACTCACAAGGTGTATTACGCACGTGTTTGGGGGCATGTTGAGCCGCAAGAAGGGAATATTGATCTTCCATTAATTTGTGATTGGCCAAATCGTCCACGACAAAAAGTATGTTTTGACGACGGCAAACCATCTCAAACTTTATTCCAAGTAGTGAAGCGTGAAGTGCACCCTGATGGCACCCATACGACCGTTGTGCGACTACTGCCCATTACTGGTCGATCGCATCAGTTACGCGTGCATTTGATGGCGATTGGTCATGCGATTATTGGTGATGAGTTTTATGCAACTGAAGAGGCGTATCAGTTTTCAGAGCGTTTAGAGTTGCACGCTGCGGAGTTAAGTTTTTATCACCCAGTCACAGAACAGTTGAGCAGTATTTTTGTACCCTGTGACTTTTCTCCTGAAGCCGAGGCGATGATCTTTAACTATTTTTCGCCAGAGCGTACATTGCCTGATTATAAAACGTTGCCACACCCTTAATGCCAATTGCACTCAACAGCGGTTCTTTCTAGTTCGCTATTTTTGGCTATTTCGTTACTGTGGTTGATGTATCCTGTCTTTCAGCCGTGAACAAGGAGTTGTTATGTCTTTGCCAAGCATCGTATTTTTAGACCGAGCGACCATCCCAGAACATATTGAGGTCCCACGACCTGGCTTTCCGCACCACTGGCGTGAGTACGACCTAACTGCGCCTGAGCAGGTAATAGAAAGGTTAGCAGATGCCGATATCGTGATTAGCAATAAAGTCCTGCTTGACCAACATGTATTAGAGCAACTACCAAAATTACGGATGATCGCGGTTGCCGCAACTGGTTTTAACAACGTCGATGTGAACTACTGTGCTAATCATGATATTGCGGTTGCTAATGTACGTGGTTACGCGACGCGTTCGGTGCCCGAGCATGTGATGTCAATGTTATTCGCTTTAAGACGGAATTTATTTGGGTACCACCAAGATATTGCCGCAGGTGAGTGGCAGCGTAACCAGCAGTTTTGTTTTTTTACGCACCCAATCGGGGATATTGGTGGTAGCACGTTAGGTGTTGTTGGTAGCGGGGCACTAGGGCAAGCGACGGCGAATCTGGCTCAAGCGTTAGGAATGACCGTGTTGTTTTCTGAGCGTAAAGGGGCGGCAGAATGTCGGCCTGGTTATGTGCCGTTTGAGGAAGTATTAAAACGCTCCGATGCGCTGACCTTGCATTGCCCGCTCAACGATCATACTCAGAATTTAATTGGTCAAGCAGAGTTGCAACAAATGAAGTCCAACTCCATTTTGATTAATACAGGGCGTGGAGGTTTGGTGGATGAGAGCGCACTGGTGGATGCCTTAAAACAGCAAGAAATTGCAGCGGCTGGTTTTGATGTTTTTACACAAGAACCGGCTGATGAGAGCAATCCGCTGATTGCCAATATGAGTTTACCTAATTTGTTACTGACACCGCATGTTGCATGGGGCAGCGACTCATCTATTCAACGTTTAGCGGAAATCTTGATTGAGAACATTAACGCTTTCGAGCGCGGAGACCGCGTTAATCGCTTAGTGTAACGCTGACTGTAAAACCAAAGATAAAAAAAGCAGACATTGACGTCTGCTTTTTGCGTTTAAATCGAATGCTCATTGCGTGAGCCCTCGAATTAAAACTCTTCTTCGTTTAGACCTTTAAGGAGCTGAAAGATTTCGCGGTACGCTTTTGCTGGTTTCCCAGATTTTTTCTCTTTCGCTGCTTGGCGAGCAAGTTGGCGTAGACGCTGACGATCCGCTTCTGGGTACATTTCCATTACGTCATCAATGGCTTTGTCACCTTCTTCCACTACGCGATCACGCAACGCTTCAAGTTTGTGGAATACCGCCGTTAATTGAGAGTGCTTATTACGAATTTTATCCAGTGCGGCTTGGATTGGCTCTGGATCTTCGTAACGCATCAATTTACCAATACGTTGTAATTGGCGACGACGCGCTTCATTTTTAAAACGTTGCGCGTCAGCAATTGCTTCTCGCAAATCTTCACTCAATGGAAACTTTTCTAGAACTGAAGGTTTGAGGCCGACAAGCTCCTCACCTAGCTTTTGCAGTTCTTCCATGTCTCGCTTCATCTCGGATTTACTTACCCAGATGATCTCTTCTTCTGGTTCCCATGGCGCTTTTTGATTCTTACGTGCCATTTCAGTTGCCTGTGTTTTGATTAATATTATGACTATTTTAACAAGAATCATGGGGAGAAAGCGAAATTCTTGTTATCCTATTGTTCATCAAAGACAAGATGTGAAAGACAATGGATATTAAACAGCAGGTTGCTGAGCAACGTACCGAGCTAGAGCAAGCCGTCGCAAGAGCCTTAAAGCTTGCATCGGCAAAATCTGACGCCGCCGAAGTCGCAATTACTAAAAGCACTGGTTTAAGTGTTTCAACTCGTATGGGTGAAGTAGAGAATGTCGAGTTCAACAGCGATGGTGCGCTGGGCATTACCGTTTACCGAGGTCAACGCAAAGGCAGTGCTTCCACGTCTGATTTAAGTGAAGCGGCAATCGAGCAAACCGTTATAGCGGCGCTAGATATTGCACATTACACATCTGAAGACCCATTTGCAGGCCCTGCAGCAAAAGAATACATGGTGCAAGAGATCCCTGAGCTTGATCTTTTCCACCCTGACGCACCCGATCCAGACTATGCTGCCAATGTGGCGATTGCAGCAGAAAAAGAGGCGCTAAGTTATGACAGTGCAATCAAGCAAAGTGATGGCGCGAGTTATGATAGTCATTACGGCGTGAAAGTGTATGGCAATAGCCATGGCTTATTAGCTAGTTATGCGTCTAGCCGCCATAGTACTAGCTGTTGTGTAATTGGCGTTGGTCAAAACGGCGAGATGGAACGTGATTACAGCTACACCGTGGCACGTCATCGTGATGACTTATGGACCCCAGAAACGGTGGGTCGTAAGGCGGCAGAGAATACGGTTAACCGCTTAGATGCGCAGCGTCTAAAAACAGGTCAATACCCAATCATGTTTGCGGCTGATGTTGCGACAGGCTTGATTGGCCATCTCGTTATGGCGATCAGCGGTGGTAACTTGTACCGAAAATCTTCTTTCTTACTTGACCATCTAGGCAAACAAGTGCTTCCTGAATGGTTCAATATCTCAGAACGTCCGCATGTATTGCGTGGTTTGGCATCAAGTCCATTCGATAGTGAAGGTGTGTACACTCAAGACCGTGAGATCATTACCGACGGTGTGCTAGCAACTTATCTGTTAACCAGTTATGCCGCACGTAAAATGAAGATGACGCCGACAGGTCACGCTGGTGGGATTCATAACTGGTACGTGAAGTCGACAGGCCAAAACTTCGAACAAATGCTTAAAGAGCTCGGTACTGGTCTTCTAGTGACAGAAGTCATGGGACAAGGTGTGAACGTGGTAACGGGTGATTACTCTCGCGGTGCCGCAGGCTTCTGGGTTGAGAATGGCGAAATCCAATACCCAGTATCAGAAATTACCATCGCAGGTAATCTAAAAGACATGTTCACCAAGATTGTGGCGGTTGGTAGTGATATTGAAACGCGCTCACAAATCCAAACGGGCTCTATCCTACTGGATAGCATGAAAGTGGCGGGTGAATAAGCTTTTCTAGCAATTCAGAATCAAAAAAGCCTGATGTGTTCATCAGGCTTTTTCGTTTTTTCTGTTAGGTAATCAGTATTGTGGCAAGCCCTAAGAAGACAGATAAACCAATCACATCCGTCACCGTTGTTAATGCCATACCACCAGCTAAAGCAGGATCGATGTTCATTTTTTTCAATAGGATTGGAATCGTTACTCCGGCAATACCTGCGACCAATAAGTTGGTCAGCATGGCGGCGGAAATGATTCCTCCGAGCATCCAGTTACCTTTCCAAGCAACAACAATACCACCAATAATCAGCGCCCACATGATACCGTTGAGTAAGCCGATCGAGGCTTCTTTCATTAACAGTTCACGTTTGTTTGAGTCACCGATATGACCAAGAGCAAGACCACGAATCACTAGTGCGACGGTTTGGTTACCAGCGACACCACCCATGGACGGAACAATCGTCATCAATACCGCAATGGCCGCCATTTGATCTAATGTGGCCTCAAACATATTAGAAACGGAAGCAGCAGCAAGGGCGGCTAATACGTTAGCGCCAAGCCAGATACTGCGTTTGCGAGCTGATTTTACAACAGGCGCGAAAGTATCTTCGTCATCGTCCATACCCGCCATACTCATCATCGAGTGTTCCGCGTCTTCACGAATAACGTCAACCACGTCATCGATGGTGATACGACCGACCAAATGCAAGTTTTCATCAACAACAGGTGCAGATACCCAATTACGGCGTTCGAACAGACTCGCAACATCTGAGTCGCTAGTATCGACGGTGATGGCCTCGTCCGCGTCTTCCATTACATCAATGATTTTTACGTCTGGCTGAGTGGTAATAAGCGTCGTGATCGGCAGTTCACCGATGAGCTTACTCTCTTCATCGATCACATACAGGGCATCTGTAGCTTCTGGAAGCTCGCCTTTCATACGTAGATAACGCAAAACTACGTCCACATCTACGTCACCACGAATTGTGATGACGTCGGTGTTCATCAGTCCACCCGCGGTGTCTTCTGGGTAGGATAGGGCGGTTTCGACCCGTAGGCGGTCAGATGAGTCCATTTGCGACAGGACTTCGCGTGACAGGTTGTCAGGCAAGCTACGCAGTACGTAAGCCACGTCATCGGTATCCATGCCTTCTGTCGCTTCTGCAAGCGCTTCTGGTGCCATTTTGGATACGAGGCTGTCTTTGACGTCTTCGTTCAGCTCGTCAAGGATTTCACCATAATCTTCAGGGTCGGTGAGTTGCCAAAGAACTTCACGGCTCTTACGTGGGGAGGCTTCTAAAAGGTGAGCGATATCCTCAGGTTCCATGTCCTGTAATTGACGACGAACATGGACGAAGCGGCCATTTTCTAGCGCTTCTGTGACTTCTTGGAGGGCTTGGTGAGCTTGGTCGAATTCAATTTGCTCTGCCATTCATTCCTCCCAATTCCTGATATTTACAATGCGTTGAATAATAACTTAATTCTAGGCGCCTTTTAATAACAACTTATGATACTAAGCAAATTTATTTATTAGGTCAGGGAAGAGAAAGATAATGGGAGGTAAGAAAAAAGCGAGTAAACTACTCGCCTTCATCAAATTTATCTTCGATCAAGTGGCAAACGGCATCCAGTGCTTCTTCCGCTTGCCCACCCGTTGCGTGGATCGTGACGTATTGTCCTTGAGCGGACTCTAGCATTAACAGGCCCATTACGCTGTCTGCTGTGGCGGTTTTGTCTTCTTCATTGTCGATGGTGATGACCGCTTCAAAGCTCTGTGCCAGTTCGACCAGTTTGACTGCTGCACGAGCATGTAAGCCAAGGCGGTTTTGAATCAATACTTTACGACTTAACTCCACGGCTATTCCTTAGCGTTTTTCTCTAGTGAGGTATGGCGAATTTGTACTTGGTGTCCTTTGTTGGCGAAGTATTCACCGATTTGCTGAGTTAAGTACACCGAGCGGTGCTTACCACCAGTACAACCGATTGCAACGGTCAGGTAGCTGCGGTTGTTTTTCTCAAGTAGAGGTAACCAATTCTCTATAAAGCTTTCAATTTGATATTTCAAACTTAACACCGATTGGTGTTGCTCTAAAAATGCGGCGATAGGAGCATCCAGACCTGTAAGCGGGCGTAGTGCTGGTTCCCAATGTGGGTTAGGTAAGAAGCGAACGTCGAATACGTAATCGGCATCGGAAGGCAGGCCGTATTTAAAACCAAAAGACTCAAATACCATCACGAGCCCTTTGCGATCTCTGCCTTCAACGCGCATACGCACAGTTTCACTCAATTCATGCAAAGACTGCCCACTACTATTTAGGACCAGATCTGCATGCGCTTTGAGTGGCGTCAAAATTTGCTTCTCACGCTCGATGGCTTGATCGAGCGAGAGGGAGGTGCCACCTAAAGATAACGGGTGAATTCGGCGTGTTTCGCTGTAGCGTTTGAGTAGCGTTTCTTTATTGGCGTCCAAGAAAAGCACGGTCACATCAAGCTCAGTTTTTAACTGTTCTAGTGTACTCGTCAGTTCTTTTAGCTTTTTAGGAATATTTCGAATATCAATGCTGACTGCAACATTCTGTTTGCTGTCAGCAACAGAATGAACAAATGCGTCCAGCAAGTTAACTGGTAGGTTATCAACACAGTAGTAACCTAAGTCTTCCAGTACACGAAGCGCAATACTTTTACCGGCACCTGAGTGCCCGCTAACAACGATTAGTCGCATGGAGTTAGTCCTGCTTATTGGTGAATCATGATGTCGTAAAGTTCTTCATCACTCTGAGCATTACGCAGTAGTTTCAATACTTGCTTATCGCTCAGACGTTCTGCCATAGAGGATAGAGTCTTGAGGTGCTCTTTGCACTGTTCTTCTGGTACAAGGAGCGCAAAAAGAAGATCGACAGGTCGATTGTCAATCGCATCAAATTCGATTGCTTCATCACATTGCAGTAAGACAGCAATGGCCTTGTCGCTTGATTGCATTCTCGCGTGAGGGATCGCAATACCGTTTCCGATACCGGTACTGCCCATTTTTTCTCTATTGAGCATGCATTCGAACAGCTCGGTAGAATCTTGGCCCGTTTGATCAGCCACGATACGGCTGATCATTTCAAGGGCGCGTTTTTTACTCGTGCAGTGGACCGCACTTTTGGTGCAGTCCAATGACAGTATTTCGCTCAGTTGCATGATTAATGACTGTTTAGTTTTTCTTTGTGCTTATTAAGTTGGCGAACCAATTTATCTACCAGCGAATCGATCGCGGCATACATATTTTCGTCATCGGCTGATGCGTGGATTTCGCCTTGATTTATGTGAAGCGTAGCTTCCGCGATTTGAGTAATTTTTTCAACTTTTAGTACAACATGCACTTGATTGATATGGTCGAAGAACCTTTCGAGCTTCTGAAACTTAGAATTTACATAGTCTTGCATTGAATCGGTAAGATCAACGTGATGGCCTTGAATATTGATTTGCATAGACTTTCCTTTTCAGTTAGTGCCTTATAATAGGCGTTTACGCTGACTTGAAGGGGCAATTCCCAAGGATTCGCGATATTTGGCTATCGTACG
This sequence comes from Vibrio sp. 1159, assembly GCF_033340395.1. NCBI lineage: Bacteria > Pseudomonadati > Pseudomonadota > Gammaproteobacteria > Vibrionales > Vibrionaceae > Vibrio > Vibrio sp. 1159. The sequence goes on from NZ_JAWOWL010000045.1 coordinate 30,347, forward strand.
TCTTGCGACCTGAATCCCTTGGTCAGCCAGAAGAGCAGCAATCTTGCTATCACTCAGTGGTTTGGCAGTATTCTCTGCTGCGACCAGTTTTTTAATGAGTGCACGAATTGCTGTTGACGAACATTCTCCGCCGTTGTCAGTACTAACATGGCTAGAGAAGAAGTACTTCAATTCAAAAATACCACGTGGTGTATGCATAAATTTTTGCGTTGTTACACGAGAAATCGTGGATTCATGCATGTCCACAGCCAAAGCGACATCATTGAGTACCATTGGCTTCATGGCTTCCTCACCATACTCGAAGAAATCTTGTTGATGTTCAACAATACATCTTGCAACTTTGAGTAGCGTCTCGTTTCTACTCTCTAAGCTCTTAATTAACCATTTTGCCTCTTGCAAATTGCTGCGGATGTACTGGCTATCCGCGCTATTACCTTTGCCTAACTGAGCATATTGTTGATTTACTTTTAATTTTGGCACGCTATCCGGGTTTATAGAAACGGTCCATTTGCCATTGTCTTTAAAAACGGATACGTCTGGAATTACGTACTCGGTATCATCAGGAGTGATGCGACTACCTGGACGAGGATCTAACTGTTGGATAAGCTTTAAGACTTCACGCAGATCGGCTTCTTTCAGCTTAGTCTCTTTGATGACGAGCTTGTAGTCACGGTTGCCTAGGTGATCAATATGATCCGCAAGTATCATTTTGGCTTCAGCAAGCCATGGCGTGTCTTCTGGGAAGGTCGTCAGTTGCAGTAACAAACATTCTTGTAAGTTACGCGATGCAACGCCAAGAGGATCGAATTGTTGAATGCGTTTACGAACGGCTTCTACTTCGTCTAACTCTATCTCTTCATTATCGAAGCTCTCATGAATCTCTTCAGGCGACAAAGTTAAATAGCCGTAGTCGTCAACAGCGTCAATAATCGCTAATGCAATCGTGCGGTCGGTTTCACTGAATGGTGTTAGGTCAAGCTGCCACATGAGGTAATCATGTAATGATTCAGTGGTTTCGCCTTGGTAGACGGGCATATCATCATCAAGAGCTAAGCCAGTGCTACCAGTATTCGCGCTGTAGACGTCATCCCAAGTCGTGTCGATTTCAAGTTCAGAGCTAATTTCTGATTTCTCTATCACATCGGAGCTATCTGGAACGTCAATTTCTGTTGGTTCGCTAGCACTGTTGCTATCAGCAGCCTCGACCGCTGACTTATCTTCACCGTTTGCTAGAGGCTCGTCTTGGCCTTCTTCAACTTCCAATAATGGGTTTGAGTCCAACGCTTCTTGGATTTCTTGTTGAAGATCGAGTGTCGACAATTGCAATAAGCGAATCGCTTGCTGCAACTGTGGCGTCATGGCTAACTGCTGACCTAGCTTGAGTTGTAATGAAGGTTTCATTCAGTGTTACTTACCTTGTAATGCTCAGAATCTTACCGTTCCTAATATAATCATAGACGGAATTGTTCGCCGAGATAAACTTGTTTCACCTGTTCATTATTGAGAACTTCTGCCGGAGTTCCCGATGCAATTAGGTGCCCTTGGCTCACGATATAGGCTTTTTCACATACGTCCAGTGTTTCACGTACATTATGGTCAGTGATTAACACTCCGAGACCACGATCGCGCAGATGCTCAATGATTTTCTTGATGTCATTAACCGAAATTGGGTCAACACCAGCGAAAGGTTCATCCAATAAAATGAACTGAGGGTTGGCCGCTAAAGCTCGAGCGATTTCCACCCTGCGTCGCTCACCCCCTGATAGTGCCATACCAGCACTGGTTCTGATGTGCTGGATGTGGAATTCTTCCAACAAATCTTCCAGTTTATCTTGGCGCTCTTCCCTCGTCATTTCTTGACGAGTTTCAAGTACGGCCATGATGTTATCTTCTACTGAAAGCTTACGGAAAATCGACGCTTCTTGCGGAAGATAGCCAATGCCAAGTCGTGAACGGCTATGCATCGGCAAAATACTGATGTCATTGTCGTCAATGGTAATGGTGCCTTCATCGCGAGGTACTAAGCCGACAATCATGTAAAACGAGGTGGTTTTACCCGCACCGTTTGGACCGAGCAGCCCAACAATCTGACCAGATTCAACTTCTAAGCTAACATCAGTGACGACTTTGCGTTTTTTGTAGCTTTTCGCCAAGTTTTTCGCGCTCAGTACTGCCATATTAGTTCTCTATCTGATTGGGTTGCAAAATGGTCGTAACGCGCTCTTCCTTAGAGCTATCTGCGACTAGCTTTTGTTTACCAATTTGGTAACGAATCGAAGAACCTTTGATGGTGTTGTTGTCTTGCGCCAGCTGCGCTTGACCTTTCATGGTCAGTTCGTCTGTAGAAATACGGTAATCCAACTCCGTAGCTTGACCACTAAGTGTTTTACCATCGTCCATCAGCTGAGAAAACTTCGCAGGTTTACCAAATGCTTGAATCTGTTTAATTGCTTCGGTTTTAGGATCGCGAGTTACCACGATTCTATCAGCATCGATATTGATGCTCCCTTGCTTAAGAGATACATCGCCTTCAAAAACAACCTGGTTACTCTTCATATCCACCTGTTGGGTGTCAGAGTTTATGTAAACCGGCTGTTGAGTATCCGACTTGAGTGCCAGCGCTTGAGGCGCCGCCAATACCAGTGCCAGTAGGCTAAGGTGTAACGGTTTCATATCGACCTTGAACTTCATCTGTCAGAGTCGCAGTATGCTGTTTTAAGTTGCCTTGCATTGCGCCTCCAGTAGTTTCAAATTGTGGTCCAACCAACATCACTTGTTGGTCAGCTTTAAAATCACGATTGGTTAGATTAATGACCAATTTGTCTGTTGCCATGGTATCAAAACTCGCACCAGGCAGAAGATTTTGCATTAAGACGTTGTCATATAAAGTCAAAACTTGGTCTTCATCTAACACTGCTCTTGTGGCAGTCACCTTCCATTCAATGACGCTACCTTCACGGTAAACCATCAAAGTCGGGTTATTAAAAATAGTATCTCCACTCTTAGCATAATGGTCTAAGTTAGTGGAGCGAATGATGTAACTGCGGACACCATCTTCACCGTAGGTGATATTTTCTAATCCAGAACCACTGAACATGGGCAGTTCAGAATCTGGTGCTACTTGAATTGCGTCGTTGCCTTTAGGGGTTAGTAGGTAATAACCGCACCACGCTACAACGAAGATCAAGAGCAAATAAATAAGGCGAGTAAAACTCATATAATGAAGGCCTATCGTTTAGCTCAGTACTTCCCTGACCATTGCCTTTATTCGTCTAATAAATGGTTTAAATGTTTGTGCTGATATTACATCACGCCAGCTTTTAGTAAATCGTGCATGTTCAGTGCACCCACAATTTTTTCGTCTTTACATAAAATCAGAGCGTTAATGTTTTTATTCTGCATCAAGTTCAAACCTTCAACCGCCAGCATATCAGGGTGCGCTGTGGTTGGGTTTGTCGTCATGACCTCGCCAATTGCCGTCGTATGAATATCGATACGCTTGTCTAGGGTACGACGTAAATCACCATCGGTGAATATACCAAGCATAGCATCGTGCTCATCGACGATGGCTGTCATGCCTAACCCCTTTTCTGAAATTTCAAGCAGGGCATCGCGAATTAATGCGTCAGGAGAAACTTTAGGTAGCGCTTCTCCAAAGTGCATAATATCAGACAACTTAAGTAGCAGTTTTCTCCCCAGTGCACCACCTGGGTGAGACAGGGCAAAATCTTCGGCAGAAAAACCACGAGCTTGAAGCAGAGCTACGGCTAATGCATCTCCCATCACTAATGTGGCAGTCGTACTGCTAGTTGGCGCCAGGCCTAACGGACAAGCTTCTTGAGGTACCGTAATTTGCAGGTGTAAGTCAGACAGCTTGGCCATATTTGATTCTGGCTTACCTGTCATGCTGATGATCTTAATATTCAGGCGCTTTAATACTGGAAATAGAGACAGAATTTCGTTTGATTCACCAGAGTTAGAAATTGCCAGCACAATGTCACCAGGGCTAATCATACCCAAGTCACCATGTGCGGCTTCGCCTGGATGAACGAAAAACGCCGAAGTCCCAGTGCTTGCCAGAGTGGCGGCAATCTTGTTACCAATATGGCCTGACTTGCCAATACCCATAACGACAACTTTGCCGTTGTTGGAAAGGATAAGTTCACACGCTTTTTCAAATTGATCATCAAAGTAGGTATCTAGCTCTTGCAGAGCAGCAACTTCGATATCAAGAACTTGTTTAGCAGCAGCGCGAAAATCAAATTGATTGGACATATCAGATCTCTACTTATTGATCGTGGTAATTAAGCGGTCATGTTTGCGAATAAGTACACTTGGTAACCTAAGAAGCACACAAACAAGATGGCACCTTCAATACGGTTAATACTGCGTGATTTACCCAAACACATCGCGACAAGTAACAATGAAACGCCTAACATGACCCAGAAGTCACGTCCCATCGCGTACTCACTGAGCACCGATGGATTAATGATGCCAGGAATCCCCATTACCGCCAGAATGTTAAACACATTCGAACCGATAATGTTACCGACAGCCATGTCGTCTTCACCCTTTAAAACTCCCGCAAGTGATGCGGCTAGTTCTGGCAGGCTAGTGCCAATGGCGATAATAGTTAGACCGATAACAAGGTCGCTCATACCAAAGTGTTTAGCAATAATTACCGCGTTATCAACCAGCATGCTGGCTGCCAAAGGAAGCAGTATCAAGCCAATAACCACCCACATGATTGCTTTAGGGTTACTGACGCCTTCTGGGATCTCTGACTCTTGGTCATCAAGAAAAACATCACCTGATTTTTGCTCTTTGCGGCTGATTTGCAACATAGCAAATAAAAATGCCCCAAAGAGTACAAACAATAAGACACCCTCATAAAAACCGAGATGGCTATTCCAAAGCAGAATACCAGCGAGTACGGTTACGGCTATCATGAGTGGAAGTTCTCGGCGGATGACGGCGGAGCTAATCGACAAAGGCTTGATCAGCGCTGTAATACCTAGGATTAACGCAATGTTCGCTATGTTTGAGCCTAATACGTTACCCACCGCTGTATCTGTTTTGCCATCCCAAGCAGCGGTTGCAGATACCATCATCTCAGGGGCGGATGAGCCCATCGCGAGGATTGTCATGCCGATGACAAGCGGGGAAATACCGACGTTGCGGGCTATCGCTGCAGAGCCAAAAACAAGTTTATCTGCACTCCAAACAAGCAAAACAAGACCGACTATAAGCAACGCAACGGCTTCGAGCATGAGAATTCCTAAGTATTAAATAAGTAAAATGAATAACCGCTAATTTTGACCTTTTGCGGCCTAAAATGGAAGATAAACGAAGAATAAATTAAAGGTTAGTAACGAAAATGTATGTAAATCTCACTCATTTAAATGAGCAATTCTGGTCTAGGATTTAAACACTTCGTGCTAATTCGGTCATAAACCATGAGAAATTGCAGGGATATACTCGACTTTATTTAATTGAACAGTGCTTTAAATTCAACGCCAATGTGCTTATGATTGCAGCCTAATAAATGTACCGACGTTACTTTATTAAACGTAGAATTCAACTCCGATGAGTATCTGCTTGATGATTCCGTGAGTTGCAACGCTCCTACAGTAGAAGAGATGATATGTCGAACAACGATTTAGTCACCGTGAACAACCTCACTTTTTCACGGGGAGAACGCATGATCTTTGATGATATTGATCTGCATGTTCCTGAGGGCAAAGTGACGGCCATTATGGGACCATCGGGAATTGGTAAAACAACACTGCTGCGTTTGATTGGTGGTCAGTTGTATCCCGAGCAAGGAGAGATCTGGTTTGATGGCGACAATATTCCCTCTCTCTCGCGTAAAAAACTCTACCATGCTCGAAAGAAAATGAGCATGTTGTTCCAGTCAGGGGCTTTATTCACTGATTTGAATGTTTTTGATAATGTCGCCTTTCCATTGAGAGAGCATACCGATTTATCGGAAGATTTGATTCGCACCATGGTGTTACTCAAGCTCGAAGCTGTCGGTCTGCGCGGCGCGGCGCAATTAATGCCGAGTGAGCTTTCAGGTGGTATGGCAAGACGCGCTGCTTTGGCTCGTGCAATCGCACTTGATCCTGACCTGATCATGTACGATGAGCCGTTTGTGGGGCAAGACCCAATCACTATGGGCGTTTTGGTTGAGCTAATTAGCAATCTAAACCAAGCGTTAGGTTTGACCTCTATTGTGGTTTCTCACGACGTACCTGAAGTCATGAGTATTGCTGACTGGGTATACCTGATGGCCGATGGAAAAATCATCGCCTATGGTACGCCAGAAGAGCTGACTCAAAACTCTGATCCTCGTGTCCAGCAGTTCTTACAAGGTGATGCCGACGGTCCTGTACCGTTTCGTTTCCCTTCTCAAAGTATCGAAAAGGACTTATTTGATGGTCGATAACTTCATTCACTTTGTCGCCTCGCTGGGTCGACGCACGCTTTCTATTTGCGGAGCATTTGGTCGTGCGACTTTCATGTTGATTGGGGCGCTATTTTCTAAGCCACAACCGATCAGAAGCTTTCCTCTGCTTGTTAAGCAACTTTATTCTGTTGGTGTTCAGTCGCTGGCGATCATCGTCGTATCTGGTCTGTTCATTGGAATGGTTTTGAGTCTACAAGGCTATGTTGTGTTGGTGGATTACGGCGCAGAAGGCAGTTTGGGGCAAATGGTAGCGCTTTCGTTACTCCGTGAATTAGGACCTGTTGTTACTGCACTTTTGTTTGCTGGTCGTGCCGGTTCTGCGTTAACCGCAGAGATAGGTCTAATGAAAGCAACGGAACAACTGTCTAGCCTTGAAATGATGGCGGTAGACCCATTGAAACGAGTGATTGCACCACGGTTTTGGGCTGGGGTTATCTCAATGCCTTTACTGGCTATGATTTTCATGGCTGTGGGAATTTGGGGCGCTCAGCTTGTTGGTGTTGACTGGAAAGGCGTTGATCACGGCAGTTTTTGGTCAGCGATGCAGTCCTCTGTTGAGCTAGGGCAAGACATTGGTAACAGTATGATCAAATGTTTTGCGTTTGCAATTACGGTTACTTGGGTCGCTCTATTTAACGGTTATGATGCTATTCCAACATCGGAAGGGATCAGCCGAGCAACTACGCGCACTGTTGTGCATTCTTCTTTAGCAGTACTAGGATTAGACTTTGTACTGACCGCATTGATGTTTGGGAATTAATCATGCAACAAACACGTAAAACTGAATTATGGGTTGGCAGCTTTGTATTAGCGGGAATTTGCGCGATTCTTGTGATGATTTTTCAAGTTGCTGACGTAAAAAGCATTGGCTCTGGTGATACTTATACCCTCAAAGCCGAGTTCGATAATATTGGCAGTTTAAAAGTTCGTTCTCCCGTAAAAGTGGGGGGCGTTGTGATTGGTCGAGTAAGTAGTATTTCGCTTAACCCAGACAACTTATTGCCAGTTGTAACACTATCTATCAATAGCAAATACAATCAGTTCCCAGAAACGTCGAGCGTACAAATTTTGACATCTGGCCTGATTGGTGAGCAATACATTGGTTTAGTACCTGGCTTCGTTTTTGATGATGAAGTCATGCTGGTGGATGGTGATACCATCGAAGACACCAAATCGGCGCTTGTGCTTGAAGACTTAATTGGTCAAGTACTATACAGCGTAGGTGGTTCAGACGACTCAAGTAAGGAATAACTATGTTAGCGAGATTACTACTTTCAGTTTGTGCTGTGTTTAGCGTCTTTGGAACAACAGCAGCAGAGGTGGATAAAACTGAACCTTATAAGATGATGAAGCAGGTAGCTGAAGTCACGTTCGAAAGATTGAAAGCCGAACAGCCGAAAATCAAACAAGATCCAAATTTACTTAAAGTGATCGTTGAAGAAGAGCTAATGCCTTACGTCAACTACCGCTATGCAGGGTTAAAACTTCTTGGTCCAAACTTAAAAGGTGCTAAGCGTGAAGATGTACTTGAGTTTATCGATGCATTTCGTGCTTACCTGATTGCGTCTTATGCACAAGTGTTGACGCAATACTCTGACCAAAAAATTGAGTTTGGTCCTGAGCCTAGCATTGATGACTCTAAGCGTATTACAAGCATTAAAGTTGATATCATCGATACTCCGCGTCCAAACATCAAACTTGAGTTTAAACTGCGTAAAGACAACCAGTCTGGTGAGTGGGAAGCATTCGATATGATTGCAGAGGGCATTAGTTTGCTTTCTAGTAAACAATCCGAATGGAACAGTAAAATTCGTCAAGAAGGCATTCTATCTGTTGCTAAAGACCTAGAAAAATTGGCCGCAGAACCGATCCGCTTCGAGGCGAAGAAATAATGGCCCAGACTCCCGCTCAGTGGCAATTGGATCAAAACATTCTTAAGCTAACAGGGGCACTTGATAGAGATACAGTGCCTTCATTGTGGGCGTATGCACAGCAATGGCAACCTGCTCAATCGGAGCTGGAATGCTCGCTAAAAGAGATAGAGCGAGTCGACTCTGCAGGAATGGTGATGTTAATCCACTTATTAGAGCATGCAAAAAAGCAAAACTGTCATATAATGCTCAGTTTCGTGCCGGCGCAACTGCGCACTTTGTTTCAACTGAGCAATGTTGAATCTTTAGTGGCCAAACACGTACAGAATTATCAGGGGTAAATTGTGGATAGCGCAAAAGTACAACAGTTATTAGAAGAAGCACTAAACCTTCAAGAAGTGCATGTGAAAGGTGAAGGTAGCCACTATGAAGTGGTTGCTGTTGATGCTTGTTTCGATGGAATGAGCCGCGTTAAGAAGCAGCAGCTAATTTATGCTCCTCTGATGGAATACATCCAGCGTAACGACATTCACGCATTATCGATCAAAGCGTTCACACCAGAAGAGTGGGCTCGTGATAAGAAATTGATGTCGCTTTAAGGTTTATTGATGGAAAAGTTTCGAGTTATTGGGTCAGATAAACCACTAGTTGGTGAAGTGACCATTTCAGGTGCAAAAAACGCAGCACTGCCGATTTTATTTGCGTCTATCTTGGCGGAAGAGCCAGTAGAAGTGGCAAACGTACCACACCTTCGTGATATCGATACAACCATGGAATTGCTTAAGCGTTTAGGCGCGAAAGTAAGCCGCAATGGCTCTGTTCATGTTGACCCAAGCAGTATTACAGAATACTGCGCGCCTTATGATTTGGTGAAAACCATGCGTGCTTCTATTTGGGCTTTAGGTCCTTTGGTGGCGCGCTTTGGTCAAGGTCAGGTTTCTTTACCAGGCGGTTGTGCCATCGGTGCCCGTCCTGTGGATCTGCATATTTCTGGTTTAGAGCAGCTTGGCGCAACCATTACATTAGAAGATGGTTATGTGAAAGCAGAAGTGGATGGTCGTCTAAAAGGCGCGCACATCGTGATGGATAAAGTCAGCGTAGGCGCGACGATCACCATCATGTGTGCCGCAGCGCTGGCGGAAGGCACAACAACACTAGATAACGCTGCGCGTGAGCCTGAAATCGTCGATACCGCTGAGTTCCTAAATAAGCTTGGCGCAAAAATCTCTGGCGCTGGCACAGATACCATTACGATTGAAGGTGTTGAGCGCCTAGGCGGTTGTAAACACAACGTGGTTGCTGACCGTATTGAGACGGGAACATTCCTCGTCGCAGCAGCAGTATCTGGCGGTAAAGTCGTATGTCGCAACACTAATGCTCATTTGCTTGAAGCGGTTCTCGCCAAGCTGGAAGAAGCTGGCGCGCTTGTCGAAACGGGTGAAGATTGGATCTCTGTTGATATGACCGACCGCGAACTAAAAGCGGTAAGTGTACGTACTGCGCCACATCCTGGTTTCCCGACGGATATGCAAGCTCAATTTACGCTTCTGAACATGATGGCTAAAGGTGGCGGCGTGATCACAGAGACTATCTTTGAAAACCGCTTTATGCACGTACCAGAACTCATGCGTATGGGCGCTAAAGCTGAGATCGAAGGCAATACGGTTATCTGTGGTGATGTTGAGTCACTCAGCGGTGCGCAAGTGATGGCAACCGATCTACGAGCTTCGGCTAGTTTGGTTATTGCAGGTTGCATTGCTAAAGGCGAAACCGTCGTTGATCGTATTTACCATATCGACCGTGGTTACGACAAAATCGAAAATAAACTGGCTGCACTTGGCGCAAATATTGAGCGAGTGAGCTAGGCAAGTTAAACTGCACCGCAGGTAACTTGGATATTTGGATATCAAGAGAGCCGAAACCTGAGTTTCGGCTTTTTTATATCACTCTCATGACCATATTTTCCCTTTATGGAAAGAGAGATATTAATAGCTGTATCTGGCAAAAGCCGGTTCCTGGAGAACAAGAATGATTGCACTGTTACGTGTATTTGCTGTCGCTATCTTTGCGATTGTTATGTTTATTGGTGGTTGTGGTTACTGCCTATTAAGCCCTAGAAACCCTAAGCACGTTTTCACTTTTGGCCGTTTGTTTGCCAAGATGTCTCGTGTGTTTGGGATTAAGTTAGAGTTACGTATCCCTGAAGATGCGTATTCACGCGGCCAACATGTTTACATTGCTAACCACCAGAACAACTGGGACATGTTTACTGTTTCTGCGGCTGTGACTCCGAAAGTTGTGACAGTAGGTAAAAAGAGCTTGGCTTGGATGCCACTGTTTGGTCAGCTTTACTGGCTTACGGGTAACATTCTGATTGACCGAGCGAATCGTTCTAAAGCAAAAGGTACTATCGATCAGGTCGTGAGCAGCATGAAAGAAAGTGATGTTTCGGTGTGGATGTTCCCAGAAGGCACGCGTTCTCGTGGGCGTGGTTTGCTGCCATTCAAAACAGGTGCTTTTCATGCGGCAATTGGTGCAGGTGTGCCAATCATTCCTATCGTATGTAGCTCGACGAATAAAATTAAGCTGAACCGTTGGAACAATGGTCATGTGATTGTTGAAATGCTACCTCCAATCAGCACTGAAGGCTATGGTAAAGAGGGCATTCGCGAGTTAGCGAATATCTGTCGTGAACAGATGAAAGAGAAGCTTGAATCGTTAGATGAAGAAGTCAAACAGCGCAACGCTGCTTAAGTTTTACTGCGATATCATCACGAAAAGACAATAAAAAACGGGTAGCCTGAGCTACCCGTTTTTTTATGTTTGTCTGTGCCGTCCTAAATAAGGTTGACACTTTCTACCCCCAAAATTGGAGAGTGTTATGAAATCAACAACTAAAAGAAC
>NZ_JAWOWL010000046.1:0-39684 GCF_033340395.1 Vibrio sp. 1159
CTGAAACTCAGTATATTGTTTAAGAACTGAACAACATGGGGCTACCATGTCTTCTCATCGAATTAAGCAACAAAGCCCGTCCAGAACCCATTTCTCCTTACGCGACAGAAGTCGTTCGCAAAGGCAATATCGAAAAGGCGGTATTAGCTAACGGCATGTTGCAAGCGTCCAAATTGGTGAATGTAGGTGCGCAAGTATCTGGGCAAATTCAACGCCTCGCTGTGAACTTAGGGGATGAGATAAAACAGGGGGACTTGATTGCACAGATTGACAGCCTGACTCAGCAAAACAGCCTCAAAGAAGCCCAAGCGTCTCTTAATAGTCTCAACGCTCAGTACCAGGCTAAGCAAGCGCAGATTAAACAAGCAAACTATGAATACGTGCGCCAAAAAGGCATGTTGGCAGCGAAAGCGAGCTCACGAGCTGATTACGAGAATGCCGAAGCGACGCTCGCCATCTACAAAGCCGAGTTAGCGCAACTGGATGCCGAAATCGAGAAAGCCAAAATCAACGTCGACAATGCGCAGTTAGATCTCGGTTACACCACCATCAACGCACCGATGGATGGCACGGTGGTCTACACCGCGGTGGAAGAAGGACAAACCGTAAACGCCAATCAAACCACGCCAACTATTATCGAGTTAGCCAAGTTAGATACGATGACGGTGAAAGCTGAAATTTCGGAAGCCGATGTGATTTTTGTTCACCCAGGCCAAACGGCGCTGTTCACCATTTTAGGCAAACCGAATCAGCAGTTTAAAGGTACATTGCGCGCGATTGAGCCGGGGCCAACCATCATGGATGGCGATGATAGCGATCTGAGCATTTCAGATAGCGACGCCATTTACTACAACGCTGTATTTGATGTGAAGAACCCGCAAGGTATTTTGCGCATCGGCATGACTGCGCAAGTTTCGATTGTCCTTGAGCAATCGGAAAATACCTTGATTGTCCCTTCACAAGTGCTGCAAAAATCTGGCGGCAAAGGCAACTATACCGTGCCAGTGCTTGAACAGGGCCAAGTGGTGCAAAAGCCCGTGACAGTGGGTATTAACAACAAAGTGAACGCAGAAATTCTCTCAGGTTTGAAGGAGGGCGACCAAGTTGTTCTTGGCAATGCTATGGATGGAGAATCATCAAGCCGAGGTGATCGTCGTCGACCTCCAATGAGGTTCTAATATGAGTGACGTGCTTTTAAAAGTTGAGGATTTAACTCGACGATTTGTCTCTGGCGACGAGTCGCTTACCGTGTTGAACCACATTAATTTAGAGATAAAACGCGGTGAAATGGTCGCGATCGTGGGGGCATCAGGCTCAGGTAAATCGACGCTGATGAATGTGCTCGGCTGCTTGGATAAACCGTCCAGCGGTCGATACTTCATTAATGGGCAAGATGTCTCGACGTTGGAATCTGATCAACTGGCGGAGCTGCGCCGCGAGTATTTTGGCTTTATATTCCAGCGTTACCATCTGCTGGGGGATTTAACCGCGGTGGCAAACGTGGAAGTACCTGCGGTTTACGCGGGAGTTCCTCATCGTCAAAGAACGGAGCGAGCGCAGTCGTTATTGGCTCGCTTAGGGCTGGAAGATCGTTTGACTCACAAGCCCAGCCAACTAAGTGGCGGCCAGCAACAGCGCGTGAGTGTTGCTCGTGCACTGATGAACGGTGGTGAGGTGATTCTCGCTGATGAGCCCACTGGCGCATTAGACAGTCACAGTGGGCAAGAGATGATGGCACTGCTTAAAGAGTTGCATCAACTTGGGCATACGATCATCTTAGTGACTCATGATATGAATGTGGCGAACTTTGCGGATCGCATCATTGAAATCAAAGATGGTGAAATCATTGCAGATACGCCAAATGCACAAGTTGTAATCAATGAGCAAGCAGCAAAGACACCGAGCGCGTCTTTTCATCGCCCAGCGCAAGCCGCCAGTAAGTGGTGGAAGTGGGACAGTTTTATTGACGCGCTCAAAATGGCGCTGCTGGCGATGTCTAGCCACAGAATGCGCACGTTTTTGACCATGCTCGGCATCATTATTGGTATAGCCTCGGTGGTTTCCGTGGTGGCACTAGGTAATGGTTCACAACAGCAAATTTTGTCGAATATTTCATCCATGGGAACAAACACCATTGATGTCAGGCCGGGCAAAGGGTTTGGTGACCGCCGCTCCGGACGAGTGAAAACGCTAACCGCCGACGATGCTAAATCGTTGGAGAGTCTACCTTTTGTCGACAGTGTCACGCCGTCTTTATCCAACAGCTTAACCGTGCGTTATGCCAATCAGGATGCAACCGCGTCTGTGGAAGGGGTTGGGGAAGATTATTTCCGTGTGCGCGGTTATGAGATCGCCAAAGGTCAGTTTTGGGATGAAGAGAGCGTGAATTCGCTCGCCCAAGAAGCAGTGATTGATGACAACACCAGAAAGGAAATGTTTGCGGATAGAAATCCGATTGGTGAAGTGATTTTTCTTGGTTCATTGCCAGTGCGTATTGTGGGTGTCACGCAGAAAAAAGAAGACGCGTTTGGCAACAGCGACGCGCTGAAAATTTGGGTGCCATACACCACCATGTCGGGACGAATGATGGGACAACGCTACCTCAACGGCATTACTGTACGGATTGATGAGAACGCCCCAAGCGCAGCGGTAGAACAGAGCATCATCAACTTGTTAAAAATGCGCCACGGTACAGAAGATTTCTTCACGATTAACACTGACACCATTCGTCAGAGCATCGAGAAAACCACCGCAACCATGACGTTACTGATCTCAGCGATTGCGGTGATCTCCCTAATTGTCGGCGGAATTGGCGTAATGAACATCATGTTGGTGTCGGTGACAGAGCGCACGAAAGAGATCGGTGTACGAATGGCTGTGGGTGCGCGGCAAGCGGATATTTTGCGTCAGTTTTTGATTGAAGCGGTACTGGTGTGTTTGTGTGGTGGCATTGCTGGTATTGGCTTGGCATTTTTGATTGGTTTTGCATTCAGTACATCTGGCAGCAGCTTCCAAATGATTTACTCAATGAACTCGATCATCTGGGCGTTTATTTGCTCAACGTTGATTGGCATCGCCTTCGGCTTTTTACCCGCTCGCAATGCCGCCAAACTCGATCCGATAGAAGCGCTAGCGAGAGACTAAAAATGAGTAACACAATGAAATTCAAAACTCGATTGGTCGCGGCTGCCTTAAGTGCAGTGTGGTTGTCAGGTTGTGGGTCGCTTATGCGTAGTGACTATCAAGCACCTGCGGTGCAAGTGCCTGCAAATTGGCAACAGATGCATGTTGCGGGTGATGTCAGTATGGATCCTTGGTGGTTGGCGTTTAACGACCCAACGCTTAATCAATACATTACTCAGGTGTTGGCTCAAAACAACGATTTGACGCTGGCAACGCTAACGCTAAAGAAAGCGCGTTTACAGCTGGGTTTAGCGCAAGATGACCTTTTCCCTACGTTGAGTTCTTCCACATCAGGACAAGTTCAAAAATCTCTTGATAGCGGGGAATCGGCAGATAGCTACAGCACTAACTTGTCCGTCAATTACGAGTTGGATTTGTGGGGAAAAATCTCGGCGGACGTTGACCAAGCCAAGTGGACGGCGATGGCAAGTCAACAAGATCGCGAGGCGACCGCACAAAGTTTGGTGGCAACGACGGCATCGTTATATTGGCAAATCGGCTATCTGAAACAGCGTTTAAACCTCAGTCAGCGTAATGTGGAAGGCGCAGCTCAAACGCTACAATTGATTGAAAAACAGTACCAACTTGGCGCTGTGGATCAGTTAGATGTGCTTGAAGCCAAACGTACGTTGGCAAGCTTACAAGCGCAGCAAAGTGAATTTGAACAGAGTTTACTTGAGGCAAACAACGCCTTTGCGATTTTGTTCAATCAACCGCCGAAGAGCATCAGTGCGACCATCCAAATGCTGCCTGAAGGCGATATGCCATCGTTGAGTGTTGGTGCTCCGTCTGATTTATTGATCCGCAGACCCGACATTAAAGCAGCGATTTACGAAGTCAAAGCCGCGCTAGCAAATAAAGACGCAGCAGATTTGGACTATTTGCCTAAGCTGACGCTCACTGGGGCTTTGGGTGGATCGTCACAAGCGCTCAAAGACCTGCTTTCCAACCCGATCGGCAGTTTAGGTGCGGATATGACGCTACCGTTTTTGCAGTGGAATGAGATGAAAAACAGCCAAGCCATTGCCGATTTAGACTATCAATCGGCCATTGTGAGCTATCGCCAAGTGTTGTACGCCGCCTTCCAAGATGTCGAAAATGCCTTGTCAGCACGAGAAAAATTGAAGTATCAAGCGGCGCGTTTACAAGAACAATATGATGCCGCAAGTGCCGCTGAGTCCATATATGCTGCGCGGTATCAGTATGGCTCGACATCGATCATGGACTATTTGAATGCCCAAGAAGACACCAGAAACGCACAAGCTTCTTTGTTGGAGAACCGCTACAACCAGTTTCTCACTCAGGTTACGCTTTACCAGTCTTTAGGAGGAACCGACGTTGCGCCGTTGTAATTAGGTGTCAGCTCACACTAGCGAAGCGCCATGCAACAAAGCCTTTTTTGAAGGTATTACTGGTCCCATGAATGGGACCAGTAATAAAAGCTTAAGTTACTTGGCGAACTTCTTGAAAGGTGCATCAACCGGGGTGTCAGCTAGGTGATTGGTGTAGTTACTCATCACTTTTTGCGCTAGACCAAGAACAATTTCAAGCAGTTGCTGCTGTCCGTAACCTGCCGCAAAGAATTTCTCTATCTGAGACTCTTCCACTACACCACGTTGACGCACCATTTGAAGCGTTGTTTCTCGTAGTGTTTCAAGTTTTTCGTCTGCCAATGGTGTTTGGTTGACGAGAGCATCAACAATCTCCTGATCCACTTTCATTGACGCCGCGATCGCACTATGAGCAGGAACGCAGTAGTGACAACCATGTTCAACGTTGATGGTTTGCCATACGACGGTCAATTCTTCTGCGTTAAATGATGTTTGTTGAAAGAGCTCATGCACAACTTGATAACCCTCAAGCAAGGTTGGCGCTTCAGCCATAACAGCATGAAGATTTGGTAGCATGCCAAACGCTTTGACTGAATTTTCAATCAGATGCTTTGATCCTTCGGGTGCGTTTTCTGCGGTATACAGTTTAAATTCTGCCATGTTTAAATCTCCTGTAATTGGATATGAGCGGATTAGGCAAGAACAGGATAGTTGATTTTGAGCGGTCGCTCAATATAAAATTGAGCACATGTTCAAAATTGATAATTGCTCATGGCGAATACAAAGAAATTCCAACGTGATGAAGTGGTGAAAGCTGCCTCGGATCTATTCTGGAAGAAAGGTTTTCATGCAACATCTACACGTGATTTACAAGATAGCGTTAATCTGCGTCCTGGAAGTATCTATGCGACGTTTGGGTCAAAAGAGGGGCTATATTGTGAAGCGCTAAAAATGTACGTTGCGAACTTACAAGCCCTGTTTGAGTTGCATTTA
Organism: Vibrio sp. 1159; assembly: GCF_033340395.1. Taxonomy (NCBI): domain Bacteria; kingdom Pseudomonadati; phylum Pseudomonadota; class Gammaproteobacteria; order Vibrionales; family Vibrionaceae; genus Vibrio; species Vibrio sp. 1159. The sequence continues at coordinate 5,508 of NZ_JAWOWL010000046.1, forward strand.
GCTCAGAACACAACGGTTCTAGATGCAATAGAAGCTTTCGCGATTGATGTGGTTATCAATCAGCGAGACTCCAATCCCAGTGAAGTGTGCATGTTAGTCAAATCAGCAAGTGAATTTGCTGAGGATTTTAATGCGCTGCGCAATCAAACAAACAGCTTAGCAAACCAATTTGAATCTTTTCTTGCAAAGCTGTTTGAGCGAGCAATCGAGAATGGCGAAATTGAAGCCCAGGATACATTGCTTCTTGCTCAGTTGTTCCAGGTTCAGTTTACGGGTATACGAGCCTACTCATACCGCAGTGATGATGAAACCTTAAAGACGTTGATCTCTATTATGGTGAACAGCTTCCGCGGTAACGTACCAAAACAGAACGCTGAATGAGACTGCTCAAAGTCAACGTCTCTAAATCAACGGCTTGAAGTAAGCGAGCTCAAATAAACCCGTTATCGGGGGTCGATATCGATAAAAAATGACCACGAAGCATCGTGGTCATTTTTATGCAGATTAACTTGCAATGAACAACAACGGCTTATTAAAAGCGAAACTCTTCTAAGTTATTGCTGCTTTCTAACATTTTTTCAGCCACATAACGATGCGTTGCTGTGGTTGGGTGAGTCACATCCCAGAACACGAACTTATCTGCGCCAGATGCTGCACATTCAGAACGTAATGAGTGAGTGTACATGTAGTCAACAGAGGATGAACGGTTGATGTCTAAGCAAGGGTCGCTTGCATTTACGAAACCGTGTTCTTCTGGTGCCGAGGTTAACTTCTCAAACAGTGCGTGTGTATCAAACAATGCGATGTTGTAGCCTTGGGCTTTGTAGTACATCGCTTGTGCTTTGATGAACTCGTTCATCTTCAATACTTTCGCACGAATCGTTTCAATTTCTTCCTGTGTTGAGTATTTGAACTGTGGTGCTTTGGTTGCATCTGGCAGTGTCATCAACATGAAGTTCTTCGCGCCAGCGTCTGTTAAACGAATCAGAGCTTCAGCGTAATCCGCTTTTACTTCCGGCACGCTACGGTTGTAGTTCATGAAATCATTTAAACCAAACTCTAACGTAAACAATGTGTTAGCAGGGTTGTAGTTCTTCGCCAGCTTTGTGTAGGTTAAGTAAGAAGAAACTTGTTCGCCGACACCAGTTAGCGCGATGTATTGGTTTTCACCTGCTGCGCCACCAACTGCCCAGTTGTATAGCGGTAAGTTTTTGGCTTTAGCAACGTATTCCGTCCAAACAAAACCGTTTGAGAAGTGACCCAAGAACCAGCTATTAGGGTTAGGGAAGCGCCATTGGGACGCGTTAAAGATGTTGCCTGTATCAGACAAGCTATCGCCCAAAGCCACTACCTTGTTGATTTGATCTGGTTGCATTGCAGCATCATTGCTCCAGATCGTGTGGTTATAAGAATAACGATTGTCGGCAGCAAAAAATGTAATGTCTGCGTTCTCGTTCGCTAGATCTAGTGTTTCTTCACAACGCTGACGAATTACGTTTTGTGAGGTATTGGTGTAGAACATGTTTTTAAATGAAACAGAGCTCCACCAATAGCCATCGATAGTGAAGTCACTACCATCTTGGTTTTTTGCCCATTTCCAATCGGTAGCCGCATCGTCCTTAGAGTGGCTCGTACGATACCAGCATCGAACGTACGTATAAGTTTGATTTTCTTGCGCGCTAACCACTTCAGCCGCAGAAACCATTGCTGGTGATAAAGTTGGCTCCTCTGCAATGGCGGAGGCAAGCGGAAGTAATGCAGTTAATAGTGTGATTGTTTTTTTCATCATTCACTCTTCTTGTAATGGTTATTGTTCCGAATGCGTGAATACGCTCGGCTATAACAGTATTTAGATGAGAATTTTTCTCACTAAACCTTCTAATTCTGAGTAAATGCTCAAGACAGTCAACAACTAAATATTCAATATTTCAGTTTTGGCACCACGGTCAAAAAATCCATTCAGCATAGCAATCGATTAAATGGGTGATATTTAGAATAATTACTCACTAACATTAATTTAACATTCACTTTTTGTTAATTAAGTAATTGCTTTATAAGGTTTTGTCGGTGATTTTTAATGTTAACTTAAAGTGTTTATTGAATGATCTTTTGTACAAATTTGTATATTCATGAAACAAATTGTTTGGCATTTTTGCTCTGTAAACTATAGCTGAAGCTCTCATGCAAACATCATGATGATGACTTTTCATGAGAATATAGTGAATAAAAATTAGCTCAAATAAGGAATAGGGCAAATGCACTACACAACAAGTAAAAAACAAGGCTTATTTTCGTTGTCTGCCGTAGCAATAGCACTGACCACTTCGATGTCAGCGTTTGCGGCTCCACCAATGGGATTTGATGAATCTAAGTTACCGACGAAGTACATCGTCAAATTCAAAGAAGATGCAGTCAGCCGTTCTTCAATGGGTGGTAACTCATTCTGGGGGCCACGAATCGCGCAGGAGTCTGTTCTAGAACAGGTGAAGGCACGTAAGGTGGAAAAACTAGGCAATCGCGCCATTTACAGCGTTGAATTGGATGGCGATGACTTAGAGCCGCTTCGCAATCGTAGTGATGTGGAATACGTGGAAGTCGATCCACCTCGCTATTTGCTCAGCGAAACGACCCCATGGGGATATGAAGCGGTTAATGCTCAACTGCTAGCTGACTTCAATGCGGGTAATCGCACTGTATGTATTATCGATTCAGGGTACGACATTTCGCACAACGACCTAAGCGGTAACCGCGTTGCTGGTACTAACGATAGTGGTACGGGATCATGGAGTGATCCGGGTAACAACAATGCCCACGGTACTCACGTCGCGGGTACGATTGCTGCGATTGCCAACACCGAAGGTGTAAAGGGTGTGATGCCAAACCAGAATGTTAATTTGCACATCGTGAAAGTATTTAACGAATCGGGCTGGGGTTACTCATCTGGGCTTGTTAAAGCTATCCAGACCTGTGCCGATAATGGTGCTAACGTTGTGAACATGAGCCTTGGTGGTAGTCAATCAAGCCGAACTGAGCAAAATGCACTGCAAAATATTTACGATCAAGGCGTTCTATTGATCGCCGCTGCGGGTAATGATGGCAATACAGCGCACAGCTATCCAGCTTCTTATGACTCAGTGATGTCTGTTGCGGCTGTTGATAATCAAAATGATCATGCAGCGTTCTCACAATCTACTAATCAAGTTGAGATCTCAGGCCCGGGTGTGGCGATCTTATCAACGGTTACGGTAGGTGAAGGTAAACTTTCTGATATTACCTTGAATGGTGTCAGTCAGTTTGATCGTGGGATTGTTCCTCACAATCGTTTGATCAATAACGGTTCTTCGTATGTTCCGGATCCAATCGCGGGTTCAGTAACGGCAACGCTAGATAGCTGTGATGTCTCTGGCGGTAACTTTAACTGTGGTGATATGTCGGGCAAAATTTGTTTGACTGAGCGTATCGGCAACCAGTCTTCAGGAAACTACCCTGAAGTAGATGCGGTTCAGGCTTGTTACAATGCGGGTGCGCGAGCTGCAATCGTATACAGCAACTCTGAACTACCTGGTTTACAAAACCCTTTCTTGGTAGACACAAACAACGCTTATCGTATGGTTTCGGTAACGGTTGATCGTGCATTTGGTCAAGAGCTGTTGGGGTATGTTGGTCAGGAAATTACTGTTGCAACAACCTCTGGTGAAGATTACGAGTACTACAATGGTACATCAATGGCGACACCGCACGTAACGGGCGTAGCTGGCTTGGTGTGGAGTTACCACCCAACCTGTACCGCAGCGCAAGTACGTAATGCCCTAGTGAAAACTGCAACAGATATTGATGTTGCTGGTCGAGACAACCGTACGGGCCACGGCCTAGTTAATGCTGAAGCGGCGAAGCTGTTCTTGGACGCTGGCTGTAATGGACCTGATGGTGGTAGCTCTTCGGACTCTAGCTTCTCAAATACCAGCCCTGTTGCGATTCCAGATAATAAATCTTCTGGCGCAATCAGTGCAGTAGAAGTCGATCGCTCTGGTGATTCAGGCACAGTAAGTATTGACGTTGATATTAGCCACACTTACATCGGTGATCTACGAGTGACTTTAACGTCACCGACTGGTGGAGAAGTTGTACTTCACAATAATACTGGCGGCAGCGCTAACGATATAAAAAACACGTTCCAAGCGGATTTTTCTGGTTTTGAATCGCAAGGTACATGGGAACTAAAAGCGGTGGACAGTGCCAGAAGAGACACAGGCACCATCAACAGTTGGACTCTGACCTTTCAATAAGGAGTGACTATGAAGAAGTTGACCTTACTTTCTTTGTCTGTGGTAGGCGCTACCGCACTATTGGCAATCGGACTGAGCTCAAGCAGCTTGGCAAACAATCAAGGATTTCCTCTCGTGGATGAACGCCAAGATCAAGCCGAGCAGCAACCTGAACGTTACTTTATTAAGTATCATGAAGGAAAAGAGAGCGAAGTGAGAGCGCTTCTTCGTCAGCACAACATTGAAGTAGTCGACGCTCTGGTGAAACAACATGTGTTGATTGTGGTGGGTGAACAGGCGGAAGTCGATAAGCTCGCCGCTCACGATGCGGTCGAATACACCGAGCAAGAGCCGACAAGGAAGCTGCTATCTAACGGAACTACGCTTCAATAAGCCAAACCTCCTTAAGATAGTGCCAAAAAGAAAAGCGCCCCTCACGTAAGGGGCGTTTGTTTTCTTTCTACGATTGTTTTCTATGATTATTTTTTATGACTGGTTTCTTCTAAAGTTCGTCGTTTGCTATGACTAGAGATTCTTGAAGATTGATGCCGATGAGCCTATTCGCGCATCAATCAAGTCAGTTATCAGCTAGTCATATTCAGACTACTTAGCGAACAATCAGACCCAGTAGGATACCAACGGCGCCGAAGTCTGCGTCACTAAAGGTCGTGTTAGCAAAGCCTAGGTCACCAAGTACTGGCATTAGGAATACTGGTAGGAAGGTAATCAATAGACCTTGTGCAAAAGCACCCAAGATTGCACCGCGACGACCACCTGTAGCGTTACCAAATACACCTGCCGCTGCACCTACAAAGAAGTGTGGAACGACACCAGGGATAATCACAGTAAGTCCCATCACGTAAAGTAGGAACATGCCCAAAAGACCCGCCGCAAAGCTCGATAGGAAGCCAACCAATACTGCGTTTGGTGCGTATGGGAATACAACCGGACAATCAAGCGCAGGTTTCGCGTTTGGCACTAGTTTGTCTGAGATACCTTTAAACGCTGGAACGATTTCTGCGATAACCATACGTACACCTTGAAGGATAACGTATACACCACCGGCGAATGTGATGGATTGCATCAGCGCGAACATGAACCAGTGCTTACCACCGCTGACTTCGCGTACAAAGTCACCGCCAGCGAAGATACACGTCACCATAAAGATGATGCCCATGGTGAACGAGATTGCCACTGGCGTATCACGTAGGAACAACAAGCTCTTAGGTACGTTCATCTCTTCAGTAGAGTGTTCTTTGTTACCGAACTTGCTGCCAATAAAGCCCGCTAGTACGTAAGAAAGGGTAGAGAAGTGACCAATAGCAACGTCGTCAGAACCTGTAACTTGCTTCATGTACTTGTGAGCAATCGCAGGGAAGAACACCATCACAGAGCCCACAACTAGAGAGCCAAGCGCAATCAGTGGAACGCCTTTCATGCCGCTAGAAGCAAGGATTGCTGCTACCATCATCGACATAAATAGTGTGTGGTGACCCGTTAGGAAGATGAATTTCCATGGCGTGAAGCGAGCGATCAAGATGTTCACTAACATACCGAAGAACATGATCATCGCCATCTCTTTACCAAACGCTTCTTGCGCGATAGAGACGATAGCTTCGTTGTTTGGAACCACGCCTGTGATGCCAAATGCGTGTTGGAAAATCGTCGCAAAGTCACCCAGAGAAGTCACAACCAGACCCGCACCCGCGCCAAGCACGATGAAACCAAGAATGGTTTTTACTGTACCTTTAATGCACTCGGTGACCGGTTTTTTCTGAGCAATTAAGCCGATTAGGGCGATGAGACCTACCAGAACCGCTGGCTCTGATAGGACATCGTTCATTAAGAAACTGAAAAATTCCATAACGCCACCTTATAGAGCGCCAAGCTCTTGAAGTGCCACAGATAGACGCTCTTTCATTGCCACTTTGTCGACCATGTTATCAAGCGCAACGATGCGTGGTTCAACGCCCAGTGCGTTCAACTGCTCAACGATGTCGTTAGTACCGATGAAGATGTCACAATCCGTACCTTTTGCAGAACCTAGATCGATATGATCCACTTCTGCGTTTACATTCAATTCTTTCACGATGCCTTTGATGCTCATTTCCATCATTAGGCTAGTACCAAGACCGTGACCGCAAACAACCATAATTTTCATAATTCAGACCTTTTCTTTTTATAGGGGTGTATGCCCATTTTGAAGGGCACATCAGGAGTTAGTATTTTTCGATGATCGCAAGAACATCTTGTGTGTTTTGAGCGGAGCAGATGGCTTCTACATGCTCTTCATTCATAAACAACTCAGCCAGTTTAGAAATCGCATCCACGTGCGAGTTACTGTCTGTCGCGGCTAGCGTAACCAGCATTTTCACTGGGTCGTTACCTTCAGAATCGAAGTTCACGCCGTTTTGAATCACCGTGATAGCAAGAGACAAACGGTTAACGCCATCTTCAGGGCGAGCGTGTGGCATTGCCATACTAGGACCTACCACGTAGTAAGGACCAAGCTCTTCGTGGGAGCGGTAAATAGCGTCCACGTAGCTTGGCTCAATCGCGCCATTTTCAATCAGTGCTTCACAGGATTTGCTCACCGCATCTTTCCAGTCAGTGGCATCAGAATGGATGCGAATCACATCAGAGGTAATCAGTTCACGTAGCATTGGATCTTTCCGGTTTGTTGTTTTGTTGATGGGTACTTTATCGATCAACTTGTCAGAAAAACCTGAGAATGATCACAAATGGTAGCGCTATCTGATAGCGCTATCATAAATTGTGATAGCGCTACCATTTTATCAGTCATCCGAGTTTCATATGCTTGTGATCGACTTCTAATGCGCTAATATCAAAACCACTAAAACGCTGTGGTAAGATGTCGCGGCAGAAAATAGAGAACACTAAATAAGAACAATGAGCGAACCTCGCAAACGAAGAAGTACTGGCAATGTCACCTTGGCGGACGTCGCTAAAAAAGCCGGCGTAGGCACCATGACGGTGTCGCGAGCATTACGAACGCCCGAGCTAGTATCTGACAAGCTGAGAGAAAAGATTCAACAAGTAGTTGATGAGCTCGGCTATATCCCGAATAAAGCGGCAGGGGCTTTGGCGTCCGCTGAAAGTTACTCCATCGCTCTTATCATTCCTTCCCTGTTTGAAAAAGCGTGCGCGCTTTTCTTACCGAGCTTTCAACAAGCGTTGAACAAAGCGGGTTATCAGTTGCTGCTTGGCTACAGTGATTACTCGGTAGAACAAGAAGAGAAACTGCTTTCGACATTTCTTGAGAGCCGTCCAGCCGGAGTGGTGTTGTTTGGTAATGAACACAGCCAACGTACTAATCAGCTTTTGGAAGCCTCGAACACACTAGTATTGGAAATTGCTGAGTTAAGTTCGAAAGCCTGTTATCTCAATATCGGTGTTGACCATTTTGAGGTGGGTAAAGCCTGTACCAAGCATATGATTGAGCAAGGCTTCAAGAACGTGGGCTTCATTGGTGCGCGCGGCGATCACTCCACTTTGCAACGTAAGCTACACGGCTGGCAAAGCGCGATGATTGAGAACTACCTTGCGCCGGATCATTTCTTAACCACGCACGAAGCACCATCTTCACAATTGGGTGCGGAAGGGTTGGCAAAGCTATTGCTGCGCGATTCAAGTTTGAATGCTTTGGTATGTAGCCATGAAGAGATTGCGATTGGCGCGTTGTTTGAGTGTCACCGCCGAGTGCTGAAAGTCCCGACCGACATTGCGATTATCTGTTTGGAAGGTTCTTCCATGGGTGAGCACGCCTATCCAAGTTTGACCTGTGCGGAATTCGACTACGAACGCATGGGGACGAAAGCTGCAGACAAGTTACTGCAAGCCATTAAAGGTGAGCCTGTAGAGCATGCAACGGATATGGGCTTTAAGCTAAAACGCCGAGCGAGCACTGCGATCAACTAATTTGATTTGGTTAGATACTAAAACGCGATACAAAAAACCTCTCAATGCTGAGAGGTTTTTTTATACGTGAGAACAGTGATTCTCGACTACGGACGCTCACCTGCTGCTAGGCGACGTTCGATATCTGCAACCACTTCTGGGAAGTCAGCAATGGTGTCGATGAGGTAGTGCGGCGAGCTCTTGAGCAATTTTGCACGCGCTTTTTCACGAGCGGCATTAAGCGTTGCTTCGTCCGCAGCTTGGTATTCTTCAAACGTCAGACCTGCTTCGTTACCAGAAAGCAGCAAGCCAACGGTCCACATACCGGCGTTGTGACCTTCATCAATGCCCGGTGCTGCGTCATCCACTTTGATACACGCTTTAACGTCGGTTACATTCAGCTCAATCACGTTTTTCAGTGCCATAAATGGTGCTGGGCGACCACCTTGAGGCAGGTCATCTGTTGCTACTACGTAATCCGGTTTGTAGCCGTAATCCGCCGCCACTGGAATCAATACGTCCATCACTTCACGAGGGTAACCAGAACAAGAACCGATCTTGATGCTTTTGTCTTTCAGACCGTTCACAACTTTAATCGCATTAAGGATGGGGTCTGCGTGGTCAGCCACTTTTGCTTTTTGCAGAGGCATGAATGCTGCGTAGATAGCGTCGATGTCTTCGCTGGTCATTGAGCGACCAAACTTCTTATTCCAACGCTTATCAACAGCAGGAATACGACCCACAGCTTGGATGTGATCCCACTTACCAAGCCCCATTGGTTCACGTGCTTCTTTAAGGTCGATTTCAAAATCAAAACCTTGTTTGAACGCTTCCACAAAGATACTGGTTGGCGCAAAAGAGCCGAAATCGACGATAGTGCCAGCCCAGTCAAAGATCACTGCTTGAATTGGTGAGTTGCTCATGTTCAATCCTTTTTCTTGCTTGCCAGAGCGCTGCCTACACGTTGGAACTGCGCTCAGGATAAATTGGTTTTTGTTGAGGTTAGAAGTAGTTAAAGTCTTTGCATACTTTGGCGATGGCTTCTTCGAATATCGCCAACGCTTCGGTTAGTTGTTCGCGAGTAATGATCAGCGGTGGGCTGAGCTGAATCACGTTACCTTGCGATACCTTGAAGCTCACTCCGTTGTTGAGGCATTGGTACAGCACAGCTTCCGCTTCGTCATACGCGCGTGCTTTGCTTTCGTGGTCAGTGACCAGTTCAATGCCCCATAACATGCCGATGCCACGAACATCGCCAATCACTGGGTACTTGGCTTTCATCTCTAGCAACTTTTCACGCATGAACTGGCTGTCGGCTTTGGCTTTATCTAGCAAACCGTCTTGCTCAATAGCTTCCATGGTTGCCAGTGCCGCTGCACAACCGATAGGGCTTTTCTCATGAGTGTAATGGCCCATGGAGATCTGCTCAGCAGTGTTGTACTTGTCTTTGGTGACCATGGCTGCGATAGGCACTAAGCCACCACCCAAGCCTTTACCGATGCAGAGCATATCTGGCTCGATGTCGTAGGCTTGGTAGGTAAACCATTCTCCGCTGCGACCCATGCCATTCGGGATGTCGTCGATGATCAACATGACATTGTGTTTGTCACAGATTTCACGGATGCGTTTCCAGTAGGCTTTGCTCGGCACTTGTACATCGGTATTACGAACTGCTTCTGCGATAAACGCGCCCACGCCGCCTTCCTTCTCAATCACGTATTCAAGGTAGTCGGCATAATGCACATCGCTACCGTCGGCAACTGGGAAAGCGCCACGGTAAGATACGGCTGGTGGAATGCGCTCAACACCTGCCATTAAGGGTCCCATGCCTTGGCGGAAACACGCTTCACCACCTACTGAGATGGCATCCAACGATGCGCCGTGGAAGGAATCCCACAGAGACACCACCTTGTAGTTGCCCGTGATGTGGCGCGCTAGTTTAAGTGCCATGCCAACCGCAGATGTGCCACCCGGAGCAAACAGCACGCGGTTCAATTCACCGCCACAGATTTGGGTGAGCTTTTCGGCACATTCAATCGCGGTCTCGTTGGTAAAACGACGTGGTGAAAACGGCAGTTTGGCAATTTGCTCTTGCACACGTTTAATCACATGCGGATGACCATAGCCCAACTGGTGGACGTTATTGCCATGGAAGTCCATGTACTTTTTGCCGGTAGCATCTTGGATGTAGATACCTTCTGCTGCTTCCAATGTATCTAAGCAAGGTGTTGACATGGCTTGATGAAGAAAGACCTCCGAATCACGCTTCAATAATGCTTGCGTGCGTTCGTCGTCCATCGATGCATTCCAAGCTTGGCGCGCTGGTGTTGTGTTGACGTCGCCTTCGCTGCGGAAATGGGTCGGTTTGATATTCTGAGTCATAACGCTTTCTCAATCAGAAGGCTGCTTTAAGCAACTTGCCAGTACATTGCTTTTTCAATTGCACCGATTAAGCGCTCGATATCTGCTGGATAAACTTCGCCAATGTTGCCGATACGGAAGCAATCTGCGTTTGATACCTTACCCGGATAAATCACAAAACCTTGCTCTTTCAAACGCGTGTAGAACGCTTTGAATTGGTAATCACTGTGCGTCGGAGAGTAGAAAGAAGTGATGATTGGCGAGTGAAGGTCATCACTCAGTAGTGGCTCAAACCCCAAAGAACGCATACCTGCAACCAGTGTTTTCTGGTTAGTTTGGTAACGGTGATGACGAGATTCAATGCCGCCTTCTTGTTCCAGCTCTAACAAGGCTTGGTAGAAAGCACGAACCGTGTGTGTAGGAGACGTAAAACGCCATTTACCGTGGTTAACTTCCATGCAGTGCCACTGGTCGTAAAGATCAAGGCTCAAAGAGCGAGCCTGACCTTGGCACTTTTCGAGCTCAGTTTGTTTCGCAATCACAAAGCCAAAACCCGGTACGCCTTGGATACATTTGTTCGCTGAGCTGATCATAAAATCGATGCCTAGCTCAGCAATATCGATAGGAATGCCACCAAAGCTCGACATGGCATCGAGAATCACCACTTTACCGTGTGCTTTTGCCGCAGAAGCAAACGCCTCAATTGGATTCAGCATGCCAGTGGTTGTCTCACAGTGAACAATTGCCACGTGTGTGATCGCAGGATCCGATGCCAATGCAGTTTCCACCTCGTTCAAGTGTGGCTGTGATGTTTCGCCTGGGGAAACTACATGGCATGGAATATTTAGGTATTCAGCGATCTGAGCGATACGCGCACCGTAAGCACCGTTGTCGACAACCAACAATTTTCCATCTTTGCCAATGGCACTGCCAATCGTTGCTTCTACTGATGCGGTGCCGCTACCTTGCATTAGTACGCTGGTGTAGCCGTCTTGCTCCGTCGCCAGTTTTACAAGCTTAGTGCGGATCACTTCTACAATGTCTTTGTTGTATTCATCATCCCAAGTACACCAGTCTTTTAGCATGGCTTCACGTACTGTTTCAGAAGTAGATAGAGGACCTGGAGTCAGTAGTAGGTATTCGTTTTTCATCTCGATTTCCATTAGAATAGGCTAATTGGTCTACACCAAATTTCGAGTTAACTCTAGCGAGGAAGAAAAGGGCAGTAAATAGGCGAATGTCCAATTTCATAAAACTTTAATATCCAGAAAATTGCGGATCAATTGAACGATTATTCATCGCAAATTTTCGTAAAACTGCCATTTAATGGTCATGATTTCGTCACAAAGGCTCAGTAGGGTGTATATCGTCAACTGGTACAGACCAAATTAAAACTTGGCCAAATTAACTGGAGAAAATGATGAAAAACCGTTTGATGAAAGGATCGCTGGCTGCACTTGTCTCTCTGCTAGCTACGAATGCAATGGCAGCACAGGAAGTCACGGTTTACACCGCTTTCGAAACTGACATTCTTGCTAAATACAAGTCTGCGTTTGAGAAAGATAACCCAGATATCAAGATTAAGTGGGTTCGCGATTCCACCGGTATCATGACGGCGAAATTGCTGGCCGAAAAGAACAACCCTCAAGCGGAAGTGGTTTGGGGTCTTGCTGGATCGTCAATGGCACTGCTTAAAGATGAAGGTCTTCTTAAGCCTTACACACCAAAAGGTTTGGAAGAGCTGCACGCGAACCTAAACGACCCTCAATCAAACCAAGCTTGGTTTGGTAACGATGCGTTCTTTAACGCAGTTTGTTTCAACGAAGCGGTAGCGAAACAACTTAACCTACCGAAACCAACTTCTTGGGAAGACCTAACAAAGCCGGTTTACAAAGGTCACATTGCAATGCCGAACCCAGCGTCTTCAGGCACTGGCTACATGCAGGTTTCTGCTTGGCTACAAAACATGGGTGAAGATCAGGCATGGAATTACATGCGTGACTTAGACAAGAACATTGCACACTACACGCACTCGGGCTCTAAGCCATGTGTTCAAGCGGGCATGGGTGAAGTGGCTATCGGTATTTCGATGGCAAGCCGCGGCGCGAAGCTGAAAACACAAGGCGCACCACTAGCGGTTATCACACCAAAAGGCATCGGCTGGGAATCAGAAGCCGTTGGTCTAGTAAAAGAGTCTGATGCAGCGAAACGTGTTGTCGACTGGTCAATCTCTAAAGCAGCAAACGAGCTTTACGTAGAAATGTACCCAGTGGTTGCACATAAAGAAGTGAAAGCGACCGTGTCTAACTTCCCGAACGTTCAAGAGAACATGGCGAAGATGGACTTCGCGCAAATGGGCAGTAAGCGTGCAGAGATTCTAGCGGCATGGTCTGAGAAGTTCGACGCGAAATCAGAGCCAAAGTCTTAATTGAATTTGCTTTGAGTTGAATGTTGAAATCCACCTCGGTTGAGGTGGATTTTTTGTTTTCTCTGTTATTTCAAAGTTTGCTGAAAGTAGATTCCTAGTCTCACCTAGGTTCGCTGGAATGACGAACTTAAGAAAGTCGGGAATCTCTAATTACCACTTAAACAAACCTTATCTCCCTTCATCTATTTGTCATCTTCTGGCTATAAATTTGTCATTGGAACGTAACACTCCAAAATTAAAGTTGGTATATACCATTTGGAGCGTGTGCTATGTCAACTAACCAACATTACCTAAATATTGAAAATGTAGTGAAGCAATTCGGACAGTTCACTGCATTAAAGAAAATCTCGCTAGCGATTGAAAAGGGCGAGTTTGTTTGTTTTCTTGGTCCTTCTGGCTGCGGTAAAACCACTCTATTACGTGCCATTGCAGGTTTAGACTTGCCAACGTCTGGTGCGATTTTTCAAAACGGTCAAGAGACCACATTCCTACCACCAGAGAAGCGCGATTTCGGCATCGTATTCCAATCTTACGCGCTGTTTCCGAACCTAACTGTGCAAGAGAACATTGCGGTGGGTTTGAAGAACCAAGGCATGTCGACCAAAGAAGCGTTAGAGAAGGTGGACTACTGGCTAGAAACCATTGGTCTTCCAACCTCTGGCGAGAAATTTCCTAACCAACTTTCTGGTGGTCAGCAGCAGCGTGTTGCTTTGGCTCGTGCATTGGCGTTGTCACCGGGTTTACTGTTACTTGATGAGCCGCTGTCAGCGCTAGATGCAAAAGTACGTGTTCACTTACGTGACGAGATTTGTAAGCTGCAACGTAAGCTGGGCATCACCACCATCATGGTTACGCACGATCAGGACGAAGCATTGTCGATGGCGGATCGCATTGTGGTGATGAACCATGGCGTGATTGAGCAAGTCGGTACACCTCAAGAGATCTACCAACAACCAGCAACGCGCTTTGTCGCTGAGTTTGTCGGCAGCATGAACTTTATTGAAACCTCAGTCGCAACGGACTCGCAGGTACGCATTGCAGAAACCTTGATGCCAGCGCCAAGCTTGACCAATCGTAAGATCCAACGTGGTGACCGCTTTGACCTTGCGGTGCGTCCTGAAAGCATCAAGTTCGTTGAAAACTACGATAACTCTTTACCTGTGCGAGTTACCGCTACCGAGTTTTTGGGGGCGTTTTTCCGCATTGATTGCGTATTGCAAAACGACAGCTCAACGAAAACCATCGTAGTGGATGTGCCTTTGGAAACGGTTCAAAAACTCAATATCAAGACGGGCGATGTACGTTACATCCAGTTTGCTGAAGAAGGGCTGCATGGTTACGCCGTGCCCTCGGTTGATAAAGCACTAGCGGCGTAGGTGTAAACATGGATGCGAAGACAATGACGATGAATAGCCTGACTACACAAGACAAAGCAAAATCCTTACTCGGACGTGTTAGCCGCGACAACCTTGTGTTGTTCGGTTTGCTCGCTGGTTTGTCGACCATGATGGTGCTGTTCATCTTAATGCCGCTTTGGGCAATGTTGACCAAGAGTGTGCAAAATGCCAATGGCGAATTTGTCGGATTGGCAAACTTTGCGACGTACTTTTCTTCTTCAAGCTTGTGGGTGTCGGTGGGCAACACCTTCACTTTGGGCGTGATTGTGACCTCGGTAGTGGGTGTGCTTGCGTTTGGTTATGCCTACGCGCTGACTCGTTCATGTATGCCGTTTAAAGGTTTGTTTCAAATCCTAGGTACTGCGCCAATTCTTGCGCCTTCGTTGTTGCCGGCGATCAGTTTGATCTTCCTTTTCGGTAATCAAGGCATTGCCAAAGAGATGTTGTTAGGAAACTCGATTTACGGCGTGATTGGTATCTCGATGGGTTTGATTTTCTGGACCTTCCCTCATGCATTGATGATCTTAACCACTTCGCTGCGCACTTCTGATGCTCGCTTGTATGAAGCAGCCCGCGCACTGAAAACTTCACCCATCAAAACCTTCTTTATGGTGACGTTACCTGCGGCGAAATACGGTTTGATCAGTACGCTTATCGTCGTCTTTACACTGGTTATCACGGACTTTGGTGTGCCGAAAGTGATTGGGGGCAGCTACAACGTTTTGGCGACTGACATCTTCAAGCAAGTCGTGGGGCAACAAAACTTTGCCATGGGGGCGGTGACCAGCATTATGTTGTTATTCCCTGCGGTAATGGCGTTCGGCGCAGACCGTTGGGTACAGAAAAAACAAAAGAGCTTATTCGACACTCGCTCGGTGCCTTATCAGCCAGAGCCTAACAAAGCGCGCGACAGCATTTGTTTGGTTTACTGCAGCATCATTTCTATCGCAGTGCTGGCGGTGCTTGGTATGGCGGTGTATGGCTCGTTAGTTACGTTCTGGCCTTGGAACAAAGCGCTGACGCTAAACAACTACAACTTTGCCGAAATGAGCACTTACGGTTGGAGCCCATTCTTCAACTCGCTAACGCTGGCAGGCTGGACGGCAGTGATCGGTACAGCCATTATCTTTGTCGGTGCTTACTGCATTGAGAAAGGGCGTGCGTTTGGTCCAATTCGTCAGGTGATGCAAATGCTTAGCGTGGTGCCAATGGCGGTTCCTGGTATGGTGCTTGGCTTGGGTTACATCTTTTACTTCAATGATGCGAACAATCCTCTGAACGTGCTTTATGGCACCATGGCATTCTTGGTGATTAACACGGTAGTGCATTATTACACGGTGGGTCACATGACCGCCCTGACAGCGCTAAAGCAGTTGCCATCGGAGATTGAAGCCACGGCGGCATCGGTGAAGCTTCCTCAATACAAGTTGTTCTTTAAAGTGACATTACCTGTGTGCTTACCTGCGATTTTGGACATTGCGACTTACTTGTTTGTTAATGCATTGACCACCACTTCTGCGGTAGTATTCCTTTACTCAACCGATACGATTCCGGCTTCGGTCTCGATTCTGAATATGGACGATGCAGGTCAAACTGGCGCTGCAGCAGCGATGGCGGTGATGATCATGATGGCTGCCGCAATTGCGAAGATTGTTCAGATGACTTTGGGTAAATTGTTAGAGAATCGCACACAAGCTTGGCGCAAAAGATAAGGACACTTCGTGCAATACGTAAAAATTAAAGATTCGATTGTTGAACAGATTGAAGCGGGCATGCTATCGCCGCGTCAAAAATTGCCAGCAGAGCGTAAGTTGGCGGAGTCGTTCGATACTACACGTGTCACTCTGCGTGAAGCTTTATCACTGCTAGAAGCGGAAGGTCGAATCTATCGCGAAGATCGCCGAGGTTGGTTTATCTCACCTGAGCCATTGCGTTACGACCCTACCCAAACGCTAAACTTCCCGAACATGGCGAAAGCGCAAAATCGTGTGCCAAAAACGGAGTTGGTTGCAGCAAAAGGGACGTTGGCAAACAAACAAGCCGCGCGCTTACTGGACTTGCAACCTTTCTCGGACGTGTATCGAGTCGACCGTGTGCGATACCTTGAAGACAGACCTGTGGTATTCGTAACAAACTACATTCGCCCAGAGCTGTTTCCGAACCTGTTGGATTACGATTTATCAAATTCACTGACGGACATTTACCGCGATCATTATGGCGTGACGTATCAAAAGATTCGCTACCGCATTTCAACCAGCACTTTATTGGGTGAAATGGCTCAGGCACTGCGTGCGACAGCCGGTACGCCCGCGATGGTAGTGGAGCGCATCAACTACAACCAGCACGGTGAGTTGATTGATTGCGATATCGAGTATTGGCGACACGATGCCATCAGCATTGAATCTCTGGCGGAGCTCAATCGTTAAGTGGATTTTCTCATTATCTAAGGCTCCATCTCGGGGCCTTTATTTTATTCAGACAGGAACATTGAAATGGATTTGTTGGCGATTGGTCTCGTCGTTTTTTCTGCTGTTCTCCATGCGGGGTGGAATATCCTTGGTAAAAGCAACTCAGGTTCTGGACTCGCGTTTACCATGGCCGCCAGCTTCTCTGCATGTTTCATTCTTACCCCTTATTTGATTTGGTATTTGGCGACCATTGGCTGGACATCATTACCGAGCGAGTTTTGGGGATTGCTGTTCATTAGCGGCATTTCACAAATGGTCTATCTAGTCGGTTTGATTGTCGCTTATAAGCATGCAGACGTGGGGGTGGTTTATCCCATTGCTCGGGCACTGCCAGTGATGATGGTCGGCGCAATCAGTGTTGCATTGGGACATGAATTATCTAGTCAGCAGTGGCTTGGGTTCTTGCTGATTACCCTTGGTTGCATGCTGGTGCCACTGACGAATTTTCGTCAAATGATATTGGGCTCCTATTTGAACGTCGGTGTGTTCTGGGCATTAATTGCTGCAATAGGCACAACGGGTTACTCGGTGGTCGATAAAGAAGCGCTGAGTTTACTCACAGGACAAGCATCAGAGATCTTGAATGATCAGTACAGTGCAATCTTCTACTTGGGCGTGCAGTTTTGGGCAATTGGTATTCCAGCCCTTGTATGGTGCTTAGTTACGGGCAAGCCAGATGAGATTAAGACTGCGTGGCAGATCCGCAAAACAGCCAGCATGGCAGGGGTAATGATGGCATCCACCTACGGCTTGGTGCTGTTTGCTATGACCATGACAGACAACGTGAGTTTGGTCGTAGCACTAAGGCAAATCAGCATTGTGTTTGGATTGTTTATGGGGATTTGGTTTCTGTCTGAGAAATGGTATCTCACCCGAGGGCTTGGCGTTACTTCTATCGTGGCGGGGATTATTCTCGCGCTTGCGTATTGACCTATATTCACGAAAAAAGGCAGCGAATGAGCCTCTCGCTGCCTTTTGTATTAACTTGTAAGCCTTGTTTAAAAACGCAGTTGCGCACCAAACATCACGCCGCTAGAGTCAAAATCGCTGTTTTTTGAGTACACATATTCTGCATTCAAACCAAAGTGTTTATAGCTCCAGCCGATACCGCCAGCGGCTTCCCCTCCGACACTTGAGTGTTCGATGTTCTTGCTCTGACCGTTCACTTTATAAGTGTATTCGAGAGTGTAGAGAGTGACACCTGCCTTGCCGTACAGTTCGAAACCTGAACCCAGAGGATAGCTAGCATAGCCACTCAAGCGAGGTCCGGAGAAGCTCGTATCGGTGACTTCTGAAATCGGACTCACGAGTATCGAGCCGATACCGTCAAACGCGCCTTTATAACCTGCTTCGATACCAAAGTTATGTGTTGGCATGTAGCGGTAATATATTTCACCTAAGAACATGTCGCCTGATTCTTTGCTTGTCGGAGCATCGTAGTTCACATCGCCATAACCAATGTTTGTACCTATGATGTGCTCACTGGTTTCTGCATTGGCTGACAAAGAAAAAGCCGACAGCACTAAAGCAGTAATGAATGAATAACGCATGAACGTTTCTCCTTAGCTTTTAGCTTGCTCGCCTTTTAATATTTGTTCGAAAGTGATCTTGGTGTTGTCTAGCCATTCATAACGGCGACGATACATCGAACGCTTAGAGCGCGACATGCCTTCGATATCTCGACGGGGTGCATTTACATCAATTGAGTAAAAATGACGATTGTATTCGGTGCCGCCCAATTCTTGCCAGAGTGCATCGTAATCCGTTTTGATTCGCCCTTTGCTGTAGCGCTTAGCTGCGTATGTATGGGACTGCGTTTTCACTGCTAGAATCGTATTTACTTCCCAAATTTGTGCGAGCAAAGTGAGCAAGCTCACCATCAAGCTTTTTGGTCTCTGTCCGTAAAGCTTACGGGTTAGCTTTTTAATTTTCGCGTTGTTTTCTTCACTGCTTCGCGGTCCTTGTAAGCCGCCAATCATAATACTGCGTCCAGATTCGATGTGACCTAGCGTAAAAGAGAGCGTGTAGAAGTTGCCATCTTCAGCGCTGTGCAGCACTAGGCTCATGTCGCCTTCTTTTTGATAACGTGCTTCGTATACTAATCTCACCGAGTACAGTATTTCGTCAATTTCAAAAGAGGCTAATGTTAGGCCTTTCGAGTCTGTGTAGATTTCTTCGATTGTTTGTTTAGAAAACAGTTCTGAAATCGTTTTATAGTGATCAACCACCAAGTTGGAGCGATCAAAGGCGGAGTTATTCTTGATGATGTACGGGCGAAACGGTTTTTCTAGGAATCGGTGTGTACGTGTACAAAGCAACTCTAACAATGACGATTCAATATTGTCTGAAAGGTGCTTAAATGCACGTTTGTAATAAAGCGCACGTAAGATGAACTTAGCTCTGTAGGTCCAAATTGGCTTGTAGACATCAGCATAATCATCTGAGTAAATCGATTTGCTATGGTAAAAAATGGATTTGTTCGCGGTCATTTTCACTCCAGATTAACTTGTGCTCAATAGCGACAATTAAGAACCGACGGACGAGCAGCGAAGAACCCGAAAAGGAGGAATGCAAAGCACGACTGAAAAGAGGTGGTTTTGCTGTGTCCGACGTTTGTGTAAGGTTTTGAACACTGTTCTTTTGCTGGAATTCTAAGAGAAAATTGACCTTAGGTATTGTATGGTTTGGTAAGGAAGTGTCAGGTTGAAACCCATTATTCAAAAGAAAGAAAATGCGAATGTCGGCTGAATATTACGTTGAGTTGCTAAGTTAATGTGAAATGAGTTGAACGAAAATTGAACATTATTTGAAATTGTTTTGACGTGTTTTAGGTCTTTATACGTACCTTATAAGTATCGAGCCAATTTTGGCCCGATGTAAAGGTAAGTAAGGAGAGGTTTATGAAACGCTTAACAACTTTAGCAAGTACGATTGCTCTGATTGCTGCACCTTCTATGGCTCTTGCTAGTGGTTATCAGTGGACAAACGATACCGAGACTATCCATGGCGACGTAATGGATAGCAAACAAGCGGCTTATGAAATGGGCCGAGACATGATCCAAAGTTACCAAAATAAATCATCTGGACAACTCCGTGATGAGTTTACGAGCCTTACAACGTATGTTGATCGCCAATCGTTTTCTATCACTGACTCAAAAGTCATGGTAAATGAGTTCTTGCAAAGTGACGGGCAAGTTGTTTACCAGCCTATTCTCAATGTTCAATACGAGTACCGCATGCGTGATACCGGTAAATACTAACCAGTAAGACGGACTTGAATTGTTTACCACTAATATTTTTTGCTGTTTGTTTTGGGGAGCCACGAGCTCCCCATTTTGTTTTTGTCGAAAGCGAAAATTTTCACACTCTCAGTGCAACATTTTCTATCGCTCAGCGTTAGATTTTCTTGCTCGTTGATTGTCATCATCGTTTGTAAAGTGTTTGCGGAAATGGATGTAACGCACTAACGAGGATACCCGATGACACATCATTCATATTGGTTCAAGCAGGCAATTGAAGCTGAGCAACCAGAAACGCCACAACCGTTACAGCAGAACATTAATACTGACGTTGCGATTGTTGGTGGCGGATACACCGGACTTTGGACCGCGATTATGATTAAGCAGCAATCTCCGGAAAAAAAGGTAGTCGTGATTGAAAAAGGCCTTTGTGGCAGTGGTGCATCGGGTGCAAACGGCGGTTGTATGCTGACTTGGTCTACCAAGTTTCCGACATTGAAACGGTTATTCGGTGAAGAACATGCTGCTTGGTTAGTAAAAGAGTCGGAACAAGCAGTGCTAGAGATTGACGACTTTTGTCAGCAGCACAACATTGATGCGCACTTATCGTTGAAAGGGGTTTATTACACTGCAACCAATCAGGCTCAAACTGGGGGAATGCAGCCAGTTGTGGACGAGTTAAAGCGATTAGAAGTGAACAGTTGGCGTCGTTGCTCGGTGGAGGAACTGCGTGCCAATGCGGGTTCACCTCGACATATAGAAGGCTTTCACTCTCCAGTTGCAGCCAGCGTTCAACCTGCATTATTAGTGAGGGGGTTACGCCGTGTTGCTATTGATCTGGGTGTAGAAGTTTATGAGAACACGCCGATGACGCGTCTAGATTATGGAAAACCTGCCACTGTCTGTACACCTAAAGGAAATGTTCAAGCGCAGCAGGTGGTATTGGCATTAAATGCATGGATGGTGGAGCAGTTTAAACAGTTCAAAAACAGTATCGTGGTGGTCTCTTCCGACATGGTGATCACCAAGCCGCTTGGTGACGCACTACCTCTATCTGGTTGGCAGGCAGGTTCTAGCGTGTTGGATTCACGTATCTTCGTCCACTATTACCGAGATACGCCAGATGGCCGTTTGATGTTGGGGAAAGGCGGCAATCAGTTTTCTTTCAATAACCAAGTCGACGCAATGTTTAACAAGCCAACACGCTACCAAGGTCTACTGCGCAAGTCGTTCGATAAGTTGTTTCCTCATTTGAGAGGAGAGGAGTTTGCTTATTCATGGACGGGGGGCTCTGATCGTTCTGCTACTGGTTTCCCTTTTTTCGGCGAGCTAGATAAACAGAGCAATATCTTTTACGGATTTGGTTATTCAGGCAATGGTGTAGCGCAGACTCGAATGGGCGGAAAGATCTTATCTTCATTGATATTGGGAATCGATAACGAGTGGACGAACAGTGGTTTAGCCAAAGGACCGTTGGGGTATTTCCCACCAGAACCGCTTCGCTGGACCGGGGCTATGATAGTGCGCAACGCGGTACGTCGAAAAGAGGAAGCAGAAGATAACGAGAAAACGCCGTTTATCTGGGATAAGTGGCTAGCAAAACTCGCGGGACCAGCAGGCAAAGCGGATAAGCTTGACTAAACTGAAGACTTTAGCCACAAACGAGACAGTTTGCAGTGAAAGTCATTGGGGCGCGATGAAGCCTTGTGTTAGCCTCTGTCTTTCAAGCTCAGATTTAAAAGGTGAGTCATAAAATGAAAGTATTCAGCAACTTCGATAGCGGCAGCATTCACGTAGTGAAAGCGGACGACAAAAACGACATCCAACTCAAAATTCCTAACGACAATATGTCGGAATTCTACCAGTGGTTCCACTTCCGTCTTGAGACAGAAGCCGAGCAATCACACACCATCAAATTGCTTGATTTGGCTAAATCGGCTTATCCAGAAGGATGGCAAGGTTACGATGTGGTTGCGTCTTACGATCGTGAAGAATGGTTCCGAGTACCGGCAGAGTTCGATGGCGACACGCTGACTTTCACTGTAATCCCTGAGCGCAGCTCAATTTACTTCGCGTACTTTGCGCCATACACGTACGATCGTCATTTAGACTTGTTACACATGGCACAAAGCGCGCACCACTGCCAACTAGAGACGCTTGGTCATACGCTAGATGGCAATGACATGAGCTTGCTTACTTTCGGTGAGCCAGAAGAAGGCAAAAAGAAAATCTGGATGATTGCACGTCAGCACCCAGGTGAGACCATGGCGGAATGGTTCATGGAAGGTATGATCCAACGTCTGTTAGATGAAAACGACACGGTTGCGCGTGCATTGCTTGAAAAAGCGGTGCTTTACGTCGTACCAAATATGAACCCAGACGGTGGTATTCGCGGTCACTTGCGTACCAACGCAGTAGGTGTAAACCTAAATCGTGAATGGCAAACGCCATCAATGGAAAAGAGCCCAGAAGTCTACCTTGTGCGTCAGCGCATGCTGGAAACGGGTGTTGACATGTTTTTAGATATTCATGGCGATGAAGCGATTCCGTATAACTTCGTCGCTGGCTCAGAAGGTATTCCTTCTTACGATGAAAATCTTGCCGCTTTAGAGACATCATTTAAGCAAGCGTTACTGACTATTACGCCAGAGTTCCAAGATGAGATTGGTTACGATAAAGATGAGCCTGGTAAAGCGAATTTGACGGTGGGTTCAAATTGGGTTGCAGAGCAGTTCAAATGCTTGTCTTACACAATCGAAATGCCATTTAAAGATAACAACAATCACCCAGATCCACTTTACGGTTGGTCTCCTGAGCGTAGTGTCTTGTTTGGGCAAGATGTATTAGCTGCAACGTTAACCGTAGCGGATAAAATTTAGCGCGACGAGTTAACGCTTTTTCATTATTTCGAAAACAGCTCATTTAAATGAGCTGTTTTTTTGTGCTCTCCAGATCCACGCTCCCCTGTAAAAATTTGTTGCCATTCACAAGCTTAAATGATGATTCTTAAATTTGAGAAAGTGGCTTTTTATGGTGATTTGCGTCACAGAAAGTTGGCTTCTTTGTGATATTCTCCGCAACGAATTGACTATGGCTAAACCAACGCAACGAACTTTGTTTTTCGGTTGGGTATGCGGATGAAGCTCATGAATAGATGGTCTTGAGGTTACCTTTTTCCGTTTTACGTCATTGGCGTTTGAATATCATTTTTGATTCTTTCCTACGCTATTTAGCTATTTCTATTCGAAGAAAAGAGAAAGTTACGGCTTCATATTTTACGGCAGTATGCTGCCGCGATGTGTTGCTTTGTGTACAAGAAAAAGGAAAAGAATAATGAAAAAAATCGCTATAGCAGTGGCTACTGTACTTGCTGGTGGTGTGATCTCAAACGTTGCACTTGCTGACACTTACATGGGCGGTAAAATAGGTTACAACTCTCTAAACGATGCGTGTTACCTAAACGAACCTTGTGACGACGACAGTTTTGCAGCATCTATGCACTTAGGCTACAGCTTCAACAAGTACGTTGCAGCAGAGTATGGTGTTGATTACCTTGGTGACTTCACTGCAAACTTCAAAAAGCCTGGCCTAAACACCGTTGATGGTGATCTTTGGGCGTTGACGCTTGCTCCTAAATTTAACCTACCGCTAACGGATTCTTGGAATCTATTCGCGAAAGTTGGTGCTGCATACATGATGGCTGGTGACGAGAAAGATTTCGTACCAACTGGCTCTCTGGGTGCTGAATACCAAATCAACTACAACTGGAGCCTACGTGCTGAATACCAACGCTACCAAGATATGTCTGATGATGTAATTGAAGACATGGATTCAGATTTCTTCGGTATCGGTTTCAACTACAAGTTTGGTTCTGAGCCAGTCGTTCAAGAAAAAGCCGTTGAAGAGGCGGTAGAAGCACGTCCTGCAACACGCATTGTAGATCACGTTTACCCTGCTCAAACAACAGCGACAGTACAATTCGACTTAGAAAGTGCAGAAGTGAAAGACGCGTCGAACCTTTCTGGTACCGTTGATTTGATGAATACTTACCCACAAGCTCAAGTTGAGATCACGGGTTACAGCGATACGACAGGTTCTGCTGCTTACAACAAGCAACTCACAGAAAAACGTGCGAAAGCCGTTGCTGACGAGTTCCAAGCAAAAGGTATTGCGGCTGAGCGTATGACAGTGAAAGGCATGGGTGAAGCTAACCCAGTGGCAAGCAACGAGACACGTCAAGGTCGTCAAATGAACCGTCGTGTTGAAGTGGTTGTTCCTGCGTTTGAATACCAAACAACTGAAAAAGCAGAATAATTCCTGCTTAAGATAAAGTTCCAAAAGCCAGCGTGTATCACGCTGGCTTTTTTGATCCCGCTTAACAAACTAAGTAGTTGTGTAGAAACATAGTTATATCGGGACGCTTTGACATATGCTCAACATACGTAAACTCAGCACCTTCATCAATTTGTCATCACCAGTTCATAGCATGACAGCTAAATGTCTGGGAGAATGATATGCAAAGTTTACCGCCGCTCAATTTGCTCCGAGCTTTTGAAGCCACGGCGCGACTACAGAGTTTTACAAAAGCCGCAGAGGAGCTAAATGTGACTCGTGCGGCCGTAAGCCAACAGGTGAAATCGCTAGAGTCACAGCTCAATGCGACGTTATTCGAGCGCAAGGGCACGCACCTTACGCTGACCTGCTCCGCACAAGAATACTGGCCTGTGGTTAATCATGTGCTTCAAACATTATCGACCACGACGCAGCATTTATTTACTCGTCCCAAGAATACGCAAGTTAACTTACATGTCGCTCACAGCTTTTGCTCTCAGTGGTTAATGCCAAGATTGGCTGATTTTCAGCGACAATTCCCAGACATCTCCTTTAAAATCTCGACTACTGCTAATACAGTTCCAAGCGCCAGTGCGATTGCGGATATCGAAATTATTAACGGAGATGGAGATTGGCAAGAGCAAGAAGCCATACGATTAACCCAAGAAAACTGGATCGTTGTCGCAAGCCCCGGCTTTATGCATTTAAACCCGATAAATGACCTCTTGCAGTTAGCTAAAGCGCCTAAAATTTGTACTGGCGGTTATCATGAATCTTGGCAAGAGTGGCTTACGCACCAAGGTTATCAAGGGAAGGTGAGCAAAGTCGTCGCCGAGTTTGAACACTCATTGCTTGCTATTCATGCTGCGATGAATCAACTTGGCGTGTTGCTGGTAAGAGACTTTCTTGTTGAGGATGAGCTGCAACAGGGCGTATTAGTCCAGGCTGGAAATTGGAATATGCCAAGTTCTGGTGCACATTATATGATGGTTCGAGCATCCGAAAAATCACACGTAAACACCTTTGCTCAATGGTTAATACAGAGTCTTTAATGTTCGTTCAGCGAGTGAGTAGAGCGCATGTGTGGTTTGGCTATTATTAGCAGTAGCAAGTCATCAGTCTAGGACTGAGCGACATGCTTAATTACATCTAATAACCACTGATTTACCGGAGCTTGCTGTTGAGAGCGACGACAGCTCATCACGTAGCGAACATCAAGCTCTAGCCCAGCAGGAAGCGCGATACTTCGGCAACCCTTAGGAACATGTCCACTCATCGTTATGCCAAAATGATTCGTTTGCAGAAGCACTTTTTGAATCATCGCTGGGTGCTCAATTTCCACTTTAGGTGTGGTTCTAAAACCCATATGTTTGAGCCTTTCCAACACAGGGTATCGGTAGTCGTTCCATCCCGGCGTTTTAAAAAGTATAAAAGGGTATTCTTCTAGCTCTTGGGAGTTTTGAGCGGGATGATCTTGTCGAACAAAAAATACCGCTTTTCCTCGCCCCAGTTCGGTCTGAACAATTGACTGTGGCAGATCTTCATCAAAGTAATGAATCGCAATGGCGTTTTCACCGTCAATTAATCGTTTTTTTGCTTCGCTACCCCAGCGCAAACATGAGAATTTTGCTTCTGGAGCGTGCTTTAGTAACTCCAAGTAAAACTTGTCACCGAAGTACTCCCAAAACAATGTGTTGGCATAAATAGTGATTGAGCCGTCAAAATGAGCTGGTGAAAAATGCTGTGGTTTGATGGAATCAATACTGTTGATTATTTGCTCAAAATGCGCAATGTTCGCTTCCACAAAAGCTGTTGGTTCAAAGCCATTTTTGGTCTGAACGAATAGCGGATCATTGAGCTGAGTTTTCATCTTTGTCAGATTTTTGCTGATTGCTCCTGACGTTTTACCGAGTGATTCTGCGACTAACCGGACGTTACGTAACTCATACATCCGTTTTAATACCAAAATATTTTGAATATCCAGATTAACGCTCATACATTGTCTCGCTTGGCTTTTGTCGACAAATCATATCGCTGAATTTCTTAAGAAAAGACAACGCTCGGTCAATTTAAGTTGCTGCCTTATCCCTGATTTATTGAAGGTAACGATAAGTTATTCTTGGTTACATCAGTTTATTAGCATGGATTTCCATTTGGTAAATAATGGCTTTCCTCGTATGAGCGCGTTTCTGTTGTTACAGTTTTTCCACCGAAAGAAAGTAAGAACGATAATAGAGGTGATGTATGAAAAAACTAATCGCACTTGTTTTGATGGTTTGCTCAACAAACGTAGCATTTGCTGGCGATGGGTCATACACGGGCACGATTGATATGACGATGGCAACGAAAAATCAGGTTGACGTAGAGCGTGCAGATTCTCAATTGACGCTGAAGGGTCGCAATGAAATGGCCTATGGCGGTGTAACAATCCATTCGGATGCTGCAACTCAAAAAATTGAACTTCGTGGTCGACGTGATTAATCGAATAGTTTCTTGTTAAGAAAATGCCGCGAAGAACGCGGCATTTCTATATGTAATATCATCAGATCATAATTACCAGATAAGCGTATGGTGAGAAGCTAAGCGCAATGACCACTTGCCATTATTCGCATGGCGGTGCCATATGAATCAACCTATGTCAATAAACCACCTTGATGTTATTTTTTAATAAAGTTGAAAATACTCAATATTTTCAGAAACTAAACAATAAAAAAGCCACTCAATCGAGTGGCTTCAATTTAACTACATACCTTGATGAGTATCCCTACTTAAACCTTTCATCAACATATCAAACATCAAACCAGCAAAGTTCTTAGCTACGGCATCATTCGATAAAACCTTCATCGCCATTTGCTCATGGACCCCCATACTCTCAATCACGGCTTCAGTGATCGATTCAGGGAACTGTCCCAGCATCGCCTGCTCCTTAGTATTGTTGCGAAGCTGATCCATGACGACATCATTTTCAGACACTTTCCCGGCAATGGTATTGGCATAGTTGAGCATATCGTTTTCCGATAAACCATCTTCGATAAACAAGTCGTTCATTCGTTCAATGATTTCATTAAGTAGCTCAGTTTTTGGATCTTTCGGCGTTGCACCCGTCCCTTCTTTATCAGATGGGAGATAATGCTTTTGTTCTTCACCTACTTTATAACCCAACTTTAAGTCAGCTTCTCGCTGCTCATGCAAGCGGTAATGCGTCATCACTACATCAGTTAAATCAATATCTTCATCAATAATGTCTAAACGCAACAATGGGGCAAGGTGATTCGCAAACAGTGCCAATTTTTCCAAGTCTAAGTCACTAAAATCAACGATCTGAGACACGAACTCGTAATAACGAGCGAATGAAGTTAAGTCTTTCTTGAAGACGTCGAGAACGTCCCTCGCTTCCTTCGCATGTTTAACGCTGTTTTGAGCAAACTTAATTGCCTTGTCATTTTTCTCAATTTTAGCTTTTGATAAATCAGCTTGAGCAAGTTCTAATACTGACGTGGCATCTTTATAGCGTTCTTCAAAGCGCTTCACTGGTGCTTTGCATAGGTTCGCCAATTTTGATTGGCTTGCATGTTTACTATTGTAAGCTTTAACGAAGGCTTCAACTTCAAACCACTGGTATATTCCGACCTTGCCAAGCTTATCCATCAACTCATAAACAATGTTAGGATCAGATACCCCAGCTAATTCAGCCGTTTGGAAGTAAACCTTGAACTCAGCCAGAATATCTTCAGGCTCATTAACAAAGTCCAACACAAAGGTTTTGTTTTTTCCCTTACAGGTACGATTCAATCGAGATAATGTCTGAATACACTCCACACCTTTAAGCGGCTTATCCACGTACATCGCGACCAATTTAGGTTGGTCAAATCCTGTCTGGAATTTATTCGCAACCAGCATCACTTGATAGTCATTCGTATCAAATGCTTTGCGCATATCGCGTCCAAGCAAATTAGGGTTCATGTTGTTTTCAGTAAAAGGATGATCCGGTAAATCAGGGTCATTCACTTCACCAGAAAACGCCACCATTGCATTGACGTTTGCATAACCTTTTTCTTGCACGTATTTCTCAAACGCCAGTTTATAACGCACCGCTTCTAATCGACTTGATGTCACCACCATTGCTTTGGCTTCACCACCTAACAAGTGCTTCACTTTGCTATTAAAATGCTCAATGATCACTTCAACTTTTTGGGCAATATTGTATGGATGTAGTCTCACCCATTTAGCCATTTTCGATGCAGCTTTCTTGCTATCTACTTCGTGATCAGTCGTCGGATTATCATGTGCTAATTGATAAGCGACACGGTAGCTTGTGTAGTTTTTCAGAACATCAAGAATAAACCCTTCTTCAATTGCCTGACGCATTGAATAAACGTGGAAAGGCACTGGTTTATTGGTATCACTTTCTGGTTCTAATGGCTCGGGTCTGCGGCCGAACAAACGTAATGTTTTCGCTTTTGGTGTGGCAGTAAACGCAAAATAACTCAGTTTATTTGAGCCTTTACGAGCTTCAACCGACAGAGCAAGCATATCTTCACTGTCTAACTCTTCATCGTCTTCCAGCTCTTGTGCCATTAGCACTTCACGAAGTTTACGAGCGTTTTTACTACTTTGGCCTGAGTGTGCTTCATCTGCAATTACCGCAAAACTACGACCTGCCAGTGTTGTATCTTGGCGAATAGCCTCTAAAACGTGTGGAAACGTTTGAATCGTCACAATAATGATTGATGTACTGGCTTTTAGTTCCCCAGTTAATTGACTGGATTTAGAGCCTTGTGACTCTTCACGGTTAACGCGAGCAATCATCCCTTCATGGTGATCAAACTGATAAATCGTATCTTGAAGCTGGCTATCCAATACGGTTCTATCGGTGATCACAATAACAGAATCAAAAACCTTATCGCCCGCCTTTTTACCCAAATCAGGATGAGGGGTGTGATAGTGCTTTGAGGCAAGTTGGTGAGATAACCACGCAATCGAGTTCGACTTCCCTGAACCCGCACTATGTTGAACCAGATATTTATGTCCCGTTCCTTCTATATCAACAGTATTGAGCAACTTTGAAACAACAGCCCATTGATGATAGCGAGGAAAAATCATTGTCTCTTTGACTTTGATTGAACCGTCTAACTCTTCAACATCTTTACGTTCTAAGTGAATATATCGACCTAAAATCAACAGCAAATTATCTTTCTGGAAAATCTCGTTCCATAAATAGGAAGTTGCGTAAGAGTCATCTTCTGGGATGTCGTTACCTTTACCACCGTCAGACGTCCCTTGATCGAAAGGCAGGAAGAACGTCTTTTTACCATCCAAACGTGTCGTCATCGCAACGTTGTACTGACTCACAGCAAAATGCACTAACGCACCACGCTTGAATGTCAGTAGCGGCTCTGTTTTTTTCGTCGCGGGATCTTTAGGTTGCCTGTCTTTCATGTACTGAACTTTGGCATTATCAATAGACTGCTTAAACTCAGATTTAAGTTCACAAGTCGCGACAGGAATACCATTGACGAACAGAGTCAAATCTAACCGACCGTCATAACCATTCGGTGAGTAAACCAGCTCAGGCACCACTCGCAAAATATTTTGCTCGTATTGCTCAGTCGCTTCTGGGTTCAAAGTGTGATCTGGCTTGAAAGCACAAAGCTGGAACTTTGCGCCTCGATCTTTAACTGTATTACGCAGCACCCACAATGTTCCGTGGTTCTTTAAGTCACGGACTAAGGATTTGAGAAGCGCATCTCTGGTTGCGGTTGGATTTCGCTCCGTGCTTGGAAAATGCTGTGCGAGCTTTTCCCACTGTTTCGGTTGAGAAGTTCTTACAAATGCCTCAACGTCTTCTGGGTAAAGAGCTAATTCACGATTGTATTTATTCGATTGACCTAACAGCCAGCCGTTTGACTGCATTTGGTCAAGAATATCGTTTTGGAATTGAAGCTCTCTTGTAGTTTTTTCTTGCCCCATCAAGCTTCTCCTTCCCAATCACGCACATCAATCTTGCCTGTTACTGCTGCTGAGATAAGGGCGGTCTTGCGCTCTTTCATTAATTCGATTTGCCTATTCGCTATTTCAACTAATCTATCAAAACTTTCAGTTTGACGATCAAGGTATTCTGCAATTTCACATTGCTCTGCTTTATATGGAACTAAAGCTGGAAAATTTTTGAATACATAATTAGACAGGTTAGTTTGATTACATCCATCATCGAACGATAAAAAATATTCATTACGATTCAATTGATAGTATAAGAAACGAGCATCTATCTCGGTTGCTGTTATTGCACATACTCGCTGATTGAGAGCAAAGTTATTATCCCCTTGCACGAACAAAGCCTTAGCGAGTGCTCTCCCGTTTGGTAGGTCACTCATTACCATTAAAATATCTTCATTCTCAACTGGGCTTAAGTTTTTAGAACAATATTTAAACTTTTCCCCCTCAGTAGAAACAAAACGAGAGTTGACACAAATAAACTTACCATCTTCGTGAATATAGGGTTCATGTAGTTTTCCTTGCCTAAACTTACTTATGGTTTTCAATGGACATGCTTTCCAATGCTCAGGCACTTCCCCCAACCATTCCACACCAGAATCCTTCATCGGTGCATCTGGATTCAAACCTTTGGTTACAGCGTGAGAAATGACCGCTTGACGCTTCTCTTTCAGAAGCTCAATCAGCTTTTCTTGTTTCGTGATTAAGGTGTCGATCTTGGCGGTTTCGTGATCGAGGAAGTTGGCGATTTTTTGTTGTTCTTGAATTGATGGATTTGGGACGCGGTAATTTGCTAACTCATCCGTTGATAGTTCAAGAAATGTTGTACCCCTGCCAAGATTGTTAAGCTGCTTACCACTAATGGACAACACGTAGTAAACATATTTGTTCTCAACGCTGGTTGTTTTAATTAACGATTTACAACCTTGATTAGTACAAAGCTCTTTTGAAGCAATAGCAATCGTACCAATTGGTGCTCTGGTTGATAAAATAAGCGAACCTTTTGGGACAAGAGAAGTACCACAAGAACTTAGGCCTTCATTTGTAATAGTCTTTGATGAAGTAGATATACTCTCGTTAACTTTACTTAAATCCGCAGGTGTGACCCAAGTTATGTCACCATCCCAATACAACTTCTCACCAGAGCGAGGGGTTGACCCATTAACAACCTCAAAGCTCCGTTTAATTGGTAAACAACTCCAAGAAACTGGGATGACCCCAATCCAATCAATTCCGGATTCCTTATACTCTGAATATGCTTTATAACGACCAGTCATTATGAGTGCACCTCGTTAAGTAGCTGCATAATCTCAGCCGATACCGCATCAAGGTCAGCGTCAATTTCTTCTAATGCTCTTGGTGGTTCATACACGTAAAAATGGCGGTTAAATGGGATTTCATAACCGACAATACCGACTTGTCCATCTAACTCATCTGTTTTACTTTCATCAATCCACGCATCAGGAACGTGGGGTAAAACTTCACGAGCAAAATATTCAGCAACAGTTTCGGTTAAAGGCACGTTTTCATTGTCGCGCAAATCTGGGTTAGCTTCTGGTTTACCTTTGTCTTTACCAGATTTTACAAGGCAGGTTTCGGCATCATCATCATGCTCACCTAAGTATTTCACAATCAGTTTTTGCTGTGTCGCACTGAGTTTGGTGCCCGCGAGATTTTTGGTTAACGTTTTTAGGAACTTGTCTCGTGAAAGCAGTTTTTCCTCTTCAAACTGAGCCAGCGCGTTAAGGATTGCTTCTTGAACCGAGTCATCTATTTTTGACCACGCTTTATCGGCTTTAAGAGCCTCAAGGCGCGTTTCATCTTTTGGATAAATAGCCAGTTTTAAAGGACGTTCAACCGTAATACGACGGTAGCCAAACTCTTGGTAATCAAAAATCTTACTAAACTCGTTTTCAACAAATTGACCGTAAGTTTTTACTATCGTTTCAATACCATCTTCTGTTAGTTCTCGACGCTTACTGCCTAAAGATTTTCTCATCGCAGCATAGAATACATGCTCAATTTCATCGGTTGACTCACCGCCGCCACTGCGACCACGTCCACCATTTTTAGGACGCTCTTTTGACGCATTAATTAGCTGGACTTTGCCTTTACGGTTTGGTGCTTTGTTATTAGACAAAATCCAGATATAAGTGGCGATACCAGTGTTGTAGAACATATCTGTTGGCAGAGCGATGATCGCTTCAAGCAGGTCATGTTCCAGAATATAACGACGGATTTCACTTTCACCACTGCCAGCCCCACCTGTAAACAACGGGGAACCATTTAAAATAATACCAATACGAGACGCAGTACCTTTGGCTTTATCTTCCACTGTCAGCGGACGCATTTTACTAATGAGGTGCATTAGAAACAGTAATGAGCCGTCTGAAACACGAGGCAATCCCGCACCAAAGCGACCTTCAAAACCTTTCTCGTTGTGTTCATCAACAATCGATTTCTGAATCTTCTTCCAATCCACACCAAATGGGGGGTTAGACAGCATATAGTCAAACTTATCGGTGCGCAGTTGGTCATTAGATAAAGTATTACCCAATTTAATGTTATCGACCTTCTGCCCTTTAATGAGCATGTCGGCCTTACAGATAGCGTATGACTCAGGGTTCAGTTCTTGCCCAAAGGCAGAAAGCGACGCGCGCTCGTTTAGCTCAAGCACATATTCCATACCAGACGATAAGAAACCACCCGTTCCGGCCGTTGGGTCATAAATAGAACGCACTAAGCCCGATTGTGTTAATAATTCATCGTCATGAGAAAAAACCAAGGATGTGGTAAGGCGAACCAAATCTCTCGGAGTAAAGTGCTCACCCGCCGACTCATTAGAACTTTCAGCAAAGCGACGAATCAATTCTTCAAATACCAACCCCATGCCGTAGTTATTAATGACATTAGGATGTAAGTCAGTGGACGCAAAACGTTTTGCTACTTTATAGAGCAGATCTGCCTCTTCTAACTTGTCGATAGTATTGAAAAAATCAAAGTGTTCGAAGATTTCACGAGCATTAGGGCTAAAAGACTGAATGTAGTTTTCAAGGTTGCGTGCCACCCCTGTCTCACCCAGCTTGTTTAGATCCATTTTGGAAGTATTGTAAAAGCTGAACTGAGCCGTGTGGGTTAACACTTTTTCTTGTGCTTCAAACGGCATCGCCTTGACGGATTCATATTTATCCAGTACTTGCTCTTTTGTTGCTTCCAGAACACACTCCAAGCGACGAAGCAGTGTGAAAGGCAAGATAATGCGACCATATTGAGATTGTTTGAAGTCACCACGCAGAAGATCCGCAACAGACCAAAGAAACGCTGCCGTTGAAGAAAAATTATTGTTAGTCATTGTTATTCGTCTGATTCCATAAAAATTACCCAAAATCATACCACTTATTGGCCTTCATTCCAGAGCAATGTTGAATCCCCGCACAGCAAAATCGGACCATTATCACCAGAGAACATTGGCATGTTTTGAAGCTATACCCCGCAAAAATCCCGCAACCTCTTTCCCTAAAACACAAAAATGCCCCATATAGGGCAATTTTCAGAGATAGGAGCACAATACTACCTATATTATCGTTGCAAATGAGCCCCTTAAATCGGACCTAATGATGGTGTGATTTTAGGCGAGAGAGTTGAGCGCTAATGTAGTCGTTTCGTAGTTGCTGCGCTGTTCGATACCGACCGTCAGGTCCGATGGAGACGGTGCGGAGCTTTAATTGATTGATCACATACTCTGTGAAAAATGATCGACTGGTCAGGCGCTTTT